>JANQJM010000056.1 GCA_028281635.1 Pseudomonadales bacterium
CCATATTGATGGCGATATCAACTACGACGCCTGGAACAAACTCAATGGCATTGGATACCCGGAATCCATCTACCATCCTCCCTATGCGAACTATGGTCCCCGTTGGCAGAGTGATCGCATTATCGATCAGCATCCCTCAGTTGCTGATCAACATTACACATCGTTGGTGCCAGCAATAGATGCTGACAACAACGATCTGGCGGCCTCCACAATCCTACCGCCACTCACCAGGGTGCCATTAGCGACTTTCGTGTCCTGGAATTTGCGTGCACCCAGTGTCGGTGCGGAGAAAGCTATGGCTTCTTTGGCTGGTGGTTACATACCGTTCGCCAAAGACCTCGATGCCGTCATTGCCAACAATGACACGCGCAGCTCAATCGCCGGTTTGTATGCCAGTTTCGATGATTACCTGGAGAAGTATGAAGCGGCTACTGACGAGTTGATTGCGGGAGGCTATTTGCTGCCCGAGTTCAAAGGCGACTATATGGCGATTGCCAGGCAAAACGAGAATCTGTTCCAGTAGATTTGATTATGTGTGCAGATAGGATTGGGATTATAGATCTGAAGAATGCACCAGGCCGATCTTTAGTCTCTCTCAGAAGCCGTCTATTGACATAGTAATTCTACTTGCCTATTTCGCGGCGTGGTGTGGTTGTGTAAGGCAAGTGGCCTTTAGAACGAGCGGCCTGCCATAGAATCAAAAGTACCTCTAGATAACGTTGACGGCTCTATGTGTGCGCGTGAGGCTGAAAGTCAGGTGAAACACATCATTTACATACTTCTTGGCATTGGCATTGCTGCGTGCACGAAGCAAGATGATGTGCTTGCGCCATACCAGAACGAAACAGTATCTACAATCGAATCTGCTGTAGAAGACATCCGAACGTTTGAGGATCTTGAAGTCTATCTACGAAATCGATACGGGGAAATACAACCATTACCCGCCATTTGGGAAGCCACATCTTCAAACATCGACGAAAGCGGCAAAGGTCCATACAGATTCAGACTTCGAGATGGTTCAGAAATCTCCATCGACGGTATCTATACACAAGAAACAGGGCCAATCATCGATCCGAATTTTGATTTCAGTACTTTACCTAAGCTGGAGGTAGAGTAAGTGAATTTATGAACTCAATGGCACATAACAATCAAATCAATTTGGGCCGCAGCTTATGCTGCGCCCATTATTCAGGGCGTTATGTGTTTCGAAGCATCAGACTATCAGCAGAAGGAAGACCAAAGTGTATAAATCGAAAAAGACAGTAATCGGAAGCGCTTTTTCACTGCTGGCTGTCGCCTTCTTGGCTTTTTCCCAAAGCCATGTCATTGCTAGCGTGGCAATTGGTGTTTCAGACTATATCGAAGTCGCTCCTAACTTATATGTTGATCCTCTATTCTCATCTGATGAGCAGGTATCAATTGCCACTCTTGCTAGTGAAGCAAAAGAACGAGTTGAGTCTATATACGGTCAAATGGTCTCCACTCCAAATATTATAGTTTCTTCTACAGAAAAAAGATCGGCCAGATTTTTGCCCGGTCCGCTACCTCCAGGTGCAACATATAGCCTGCCTTGGGGCCAATACATTCCAATAGCTCCCAATGGAAATGACATTAATGTCATGGCTCATGAGCTCGTTCATGCGGAGGTATATCATCGATTGGGATTCATCAAATCCCTACGAAGCTTACCTGTATGGTTCAACGAAGGCGTGGCCATGCAAGTGGACTACCGGCAAGAGAAAGCATGGACATACATAATGGAAGGGCATGAGCTACCATCAGTATCATCTCTTGAAACTACCCAGCAATTCTTTTCCGGAGATAGAGCGCTAAACTACGCGGCCGCTAAAGTAGAGGTCAGTGCATGGCTCTCCTCACCTAGTTACTCGAATCTTTATGATTTTATTGCCGAAATCAGAAGTGGGAAGGATTTTTACGAATTATATGGGGATGTGGACACGCGGTACTGAGGGTATACAGTATTGTTTGAAAACCGACCAACACATAACAATCAAATCAACCAAGGACTGCGCTAACGCGCAGCCCATTGTTCAGGGCGTTACGTGCACCTACCTTTATCAATATCCTTAAGTTATAAGCCAATGAGATTATTGACAGTGCCAAAGGTCGGGTTCGCATGTTTCATCATGTGGAATTCTCATTCTGTATTAGCTCAAGATCCTCCAGACGACTACAATCCCTTTTCAGTCGTGGACGATGGTAATTATCTTCGCAGAGGCTTACCCTCCAATTCAGGCGCTCAGCGATCTATCCCAGAAGAGAGAGGCTGCGGAGCAGACACGCTTGCTTGGGGTAACAATGAATATGAAGAAGTGCCTGGGATTCAATGGGCTTACATCAAAAATTATTGCGACAACGGTTTAGAAATATCTATCTGGACAGACTTCACAACCACTCTATTTGGTTCCAATAGCGAAGCTCGAAGCCAAGGTCGCGAAATAACTAGTAATGATGGGATTCAACATTCCGATTTCAATGGAGATCGAGTAGTAAGCGGTTATATAGAAGCAAATGCGAGGGTGGAGTACAGTTTTTCAATTGATACCGATGGCACAGGTATAGGTACGATCAATGGTATCGAATACGATTTACAAGAAGGGACATTGTTCCTTGTGGCTACCCATGGAAGCACTTTAGAAATACGTCAGGTTAACTATAATCTGGCGAGCATTAGCGCAAGAGATATCACATTATTAGCAACCAGGCACTCCGAAATCACTAAATTTTTCGGTGAGTTTCATGCCAGTTATTAGTAAGTGGCAATCGTCAGACATATGGCACGTAACAAACAAATCAATCAAGGACAGGGCTAACACCCTGTCCATTATTCAGGGCGTTACGCATACGAGTGCCTTCGATGAACGACTACATTATTTTTCTTAAGGGGATTAACGTTGGAGGGAACAATATCCTTCCCATGAAAAATCTCAAGGCGCTGCTTTCTAATCACGGTTTTGAAAATGTTCGAACGTATATTCAATCGGGCAATATCTTGGCGAAGGGTGCCAGAGTGACTTCGAAAGAAATTAGCTCGCTTATTGAAGCCGAATACGGCTTTTCTCCTGAGACTCTGGTTTTGGATAAGAAGGAATTTCTGGAAGCGATTGATAACAACCCATTCAATTCTTCAGATGGAAAAATTGTTCACTTTTATTTCTGCGCGACTTCTCCTAGCCCTGATAAAGAGAAGATCGATAAGTTTAAAGCCGATTCAGAAGAGTATGTTATCCGAGGAAATGTATTCTATTTGCACGCGCCAGACGGAATAGGAAAATCCAAGTTGGTATCAAACATAGAATCGTGCCTAAACACTACGGCTACAGGCAGGAATTTAAATACTGTTCGAAAAATGCAAGGATTGGCAAATGATGCATAACCAACAAATCAATAATGGGCTCAGCACTGCGTGCTGAGCCCATTATTAATAAGCGTTAACCACACAGTGAATAGCAAGTTCAGTGTAAAAAGAAGAGTTCGATTTGGGGACTGTGACCCTGGCGGTGTGATCTATACTCCAAACATAAGCTTCTATGTGGTGGAGGCTATTCGAAGCTTTATGGATAAATTGCTGGAAGCCCCAATGGAGCGAACCATTCTTGATATGGGCATACTACCCCCGGCAAAGGCTTTTTCAGTTGAATTTGTTTCTTTTTTGAAATGGGACGATGAAATCGAAATTGCTGTTAGTGTTAAGAATATTGGAACCAGCTCGTTTACGTTTTCTTTGGTCGGATATTGTGGAGATGATCATGTCTTCTCATCAGAATTTACTCAAGTATGCGTAGATCCTGAAACTAAACGACCAACTCCAATTCCCAATATTCTTAGAGGTAAACTCGCCGGGCATTTAGATGGTTAACAAACAAATCAACCAGGGACAGGGACGCAGCTAACGCTGCTCTCATTATTCACAGCTTTCTATTGCTGTGGCGGTGCGTAGTGATAAAGCGACGCACGATCGTCTTCAGGTACGAAGTAAAAGCTGCCTCGTTCATTGTCTGAATAATGAAAGTAGAAAGGATTGCGCGCCAGAAACTCGTAGCTCGGCGCTGTTCCCGTAACGCGGATTTTGTGCAGGATTTCCAGGCTTTCTAAATCCACCAACTCGATGCCTCCGATAGTCAGTAGATGGGTATTGTCGATTGGCCGACTTCGAATACCACTGCAGGCCATTGTCGTAGAAGTAATTAGCTGACAATCCTGATAGTCGACGTCGGAACCAGACTTGAGTTTGCTATCCACATTCTCTGCCTGATATTTGCCCTCTACCTCCTGCCAACGATAGAGCGTGCGCGAAGCCCAGCTCATTCCATAGAGGTTGCCATCTGCAGGATTGCGTAGGAGACTGCCAAGATGATCGTCGAATCGAAACAAGCCTTCGGCATCCAGTGTCTCCGGATCGATTCTGTATACAATAGAATGGCTGTTAGGGCGATACTCTGCCACGGAAATCCAAAGATGTTCTCCGTCGTAGTCCATGCCCCCGGGATGATACATGCTGCCTTCACCCAGGGTGGTGCTGGCCAATAACTCGCCATTTATGTCGAATTTGAACAGATGACCCACACCGCTGCCAGTGGCTCGGTCATAAGCTGCATCGTCGTCATCGATTCGCTCGGGCCTGGATTGGGTTTCCACCGAGGTCATATAAAAGACATCACCAACACGTGTCATGCCTTGCGGATGGTGGACGGCAAACTGCAGAGGAGTGGCTTGCAGCAAACTCCAATTAGTATCGGAATTGAGGCTGAGCAAAAAGTTGAGTGCAGGATCGTCTGCTTCCTGCGCAAACAGCGCAGAAGTGAATAGAGCAACAAGCGGGGCATACGAAAATCGCATGCCCCATTGTCACGCAGAAGATGGCTGACTAAAAGTTATTTGCGCAAGTCGATGCCGTATTCCAGATAAGCTTTGAGGCAGAGCAGAAAATCCTGCCAGCCACCGCAATTGTCGTGTGAACCTTTGTAGCCTTCCTCATCATGGCGCCAGCCGGATTCGCTGATGCTGACCATGGTGCTGCGCTCATCCAATGCTTCGAATTCGATGGACACCACCACCTCGTATGAGTCGTAGTTGGTTTTTTGCCAGTTCTCAGAATCCAGCCCCAACTGGATCAGCTCATTGGCTACCACCTTTTTTACCAACACTTCATTGGTGCCGTATTCGTCCCAGGTCCAGGCGACCTTTTCACCTTCTACCATGTCGCCACTGGTCTTGTTCACGAAATACTTGGTGGATGATTCTGCCGCGATAACAGCATCGAAGACTTCGGCCACCGGTTTGTTGATCTTGGTTCTAACGGTGTAGTTACGTTCACTGGTTTCAGACATTGCTTGTCCCTCCTATTTGGGTTGTTAGTCACCTCTTGAGAAATATGTTATAAAAATATAACATATTAAAGCAAGCCTTTAGTGAACAAATATTCATGGTCAATAGACCCTTCGAAAATCCGGAAGATCTGCAGGACGAGCGAGTGATAAAGGCGATCGCCAGCGCCGATCGGCGACAAATCCTGGATCTGCTGCGGGAAGAGCCACGAACCACGGGGAGTCTGTGCAATGAACTACCCTGGCTGAATCGCTGCACGGTGATGCAACATCTGGGTGTCCTGGAAAAAGCTGAACTGGTGATCAGCAAAAAAGAAGGGCGCCAGCGCTGGAATTATCTGGATGTCAGCCCTATCCAGCGCTTCCATGAGCGCTGGATTCAAGCCTATGCTGAACCGTCTGCCAGCATGCTTAGCCGCCTGAAGAGAGATCTCGAAGCCAGAGACTAAGCCCAAGCCATTACAAACAGAATGGGAGATCCGTCATGGTAAACAATGAGAGGCTGACGCAGATCAGAGGCACCGGACCGGTTCGTCGACTCGAGATCGATATTTTGCTGTCGGCTTCAATTCAGGCTGTCTGGAACGCGATCACCCTCGACGAGCTGATGCAGCAGTGGTGGACAGGTGGCGAGGTGGAGGTGAAGGACGAAGGCCGAATCGTACTGGAGGATGGCGCCGCAGTGAACGGAACGGTCAAGTGCTGCCGGCCACCCTATGTTTTCGAATTCACCTGGAATGACAATCCTGATTCCGCTGCGCATCCCCATCTTATAGATGTACACACTAACAGCTTGTTGCGATTCGATTTAATAGAAGAAGATGATGGTACGGCGCTAACCTTCACCCAATACTTACCACCCCGCGAAATAGCTGCCGCTGCAGCCGGATGGCATCAGATCATTGGCGAGCGGCTAAAGAGTTTTGTCGAGACCGGACAGGTGCCGGATAATCACGAAGCCCGTTTCAACGAACTAATGAAGCTATACAAAACCTGAATTCTGAAACTGCTGTGCAGCAATGCGCATCCGCTGGCTCGTCTCGCTTGTAATCGGTTGCCTAATCGTCGCCCGGCACGTCCAATTCAATCGCACCGAGCCTGGGAAGTGTGCAGGCATGATCTGAGGTGTCGTAAGAGACGTCGTCGACCTCACCAGTCCCGCCCAGATTCATAAAAGTCTGGGTCGGGTTGTCACCAAGGCAGATTAAGTTCTCGATCGTTCCACCTTCCCTGATCAATCCACCCCAGACGATGTCGGTTGAGTTTTCGCCCGTTTCGGCATGCCATTTCTTGAGCAGTGTATGGCCAGGTTCGGTGCCACCACCGCTATAAGAATTGTCGTGAATATAAATCTGTTCGGGGTAGGGATCGTAGTTAGGATCATCGATGCTGCGACCACCCAGCACGAAGCTGTACACCATGATGTTGACGCTCTTGTTATCACCGAAATCGTTCCCGAATACTTCGATGTTGTCATTTGCCAACACCAGCAAACCAGTGCCAGGTGGCACATTACCAACGATATTGCCAGGCGGGGCAAAATTGTCTGTGTTGTTTTCAAAAATCTCGTTGTTAAACACCCGGGTCGACTGACCTCCCTGTACTTCCAGGTTCGGTAAATCGAAAACCAGAATACCACCGGTGTTATTGATCGCGATATTGTCATAAACATCGGCATAGGTAGAGTTTTCAATTTCGATGCCGGCCACATTGTATTCAGCGCGGGAGTTACGAACGATGATCTGACTGGATTGTCCAACGTAGATACCAGCATCCGATGCGCCAATGGCGACTGAACCATCGATCAATACATTGGTGGATTGCACGGGATAAATACCGTATGCGCCATTGCCTGAATCGGGCCCGTTGGTCCACTCGGTGCGCACGTTGCGAATGGTGACGTTGGTGCTTTCGTTCACTTTTAGTGCATCGCCGATAGTGTCTTCAATGGCAAGATCCTCAATCACGAAATCATCGGCCGTAACCAGCAGGCCCTCAGCGCCTTGCGCCTGATTTGCGAAAGAGAGAATGGACTCATCCATACCGGCGCCGCGAATGGTGACACCAGGTACGGTGAGTGAAAGGCTGCGCGTTAACTGATGGGTGCCCGCGGGGATTTCAATTACGTCCCCAGGCCGCGCTTCGATCAGTTGCAGCTGCAGGGATTCTTCAAAGCTGAGTTCAGGAGCAGGGGGCTCAGATTCACTGCAACTCAGGAGCAGGGCAGAGACTAGTAACAGGGTAACTGATTGCACGCGTGTTGTTTTTGTCATAGCGATTGCCTCCCAATAGTGCCGACTATAATGACACGAATCGGTTCTTTTCGACATCTTTCACCACCTTGTCATGGTCGAAGACCTCGCCATTCATGGTGATGTAGACACCCGGTGCTTTAGTTTGAACTGCGGTGATGGCAGCGCCTATATTGAACATGGCGTCCGAGGTTTTAAATCGCGCCGGTTCCAGAGCTCCAGTCAGTACAATGGTCTTGTCCGGGACGACGCTGAGCACAGCAGCCGTTTTGACCATGGTATCAGTGCCATGGGTAATGATGATCCTGACCGCGTCAGCAGCTTGCACGGCATCGAGTACTTGCTGTCGGTCTTCGTCAGTCATTTCCAGACTGTCTTTCTGCATCAGAGACGTGACTTCAAATTCCGGGTTCAGACATAAGCCTTGCAGAATCTCACCGATATTGGGCGGCCCCACTTCATAGGTGCTTTTGGCACCGAAGTAGATCTTGTCGATGGTCCCGCCCACCGTGAAAATTTGGATTTCCTGCATACTGAACTGGGCTCAAAGCCAGGATTTATCTTAGGGAGACGGATTGTAGCAAAGGTAGTGATCCAGACCTGGAATCAGGTCGTTATTAAAGTCAGGATCGCGCTCCATCCGACTTCATTGTCCTTGGGGCATCCAAGCCATCCTTCGATGGGTCACTGCATACCCGTCTCTCTCTTGGGTCGATTTGCCCGATTGAGCCGAATGTTCTCCCTCTTCTGTGGAAGTTTGTAGTCGCGAAGCGGTGGGGGCATTCTGCTCTCTTATCCCACTCTCAATCTACCTCCGACTTACTGCCGATAGCGGTACTCATCCAGGTATTTTCGTATCTTCTGCAGCTGCTGAGTTTGTCTCTCAATCATGGATGCCGAAAAAGCCTCGGCAAATTCGGCCAGTAGGGGTGCAGCTGAGGCTATCGCCTGCTGCCTCATAGCGCTGCCCTTATCGGTTATGGTCACTCGCTTCTGGCGCCCACTGTTGGCATCGGGTTCTACTTTTATCAAACCTTTGGCCTCGAGCTTCTTGAGCGTATTGGTCATGGCGCCGCCGGTAACCTGAAACGCTGTGGCCAATCGAGAGGGTGTTGCCTCGCTATCGACTCGATGGAACCAGTTCAGCACACTGAACTGGGAATTAGTGAGTCCCTCTGGCAATTGGCGTTCAAACATGTTGCCCGCCAGCTGCGAGATGATGCCTATCTCATTAAAGAAGCTAAACAGGATCAGAGATTCATCCTGCCCGGATTTGCGCTTGTTCATGGGTAACTATTTATTGTGTTTTTACGTCAGAGATTCTAGCAATAAATGCTTTAATGTTAAATAGTTTAATGTTAAAGTATTTTTCGTAAACAAGTTGTGGAGGTATCAGCATGAAATATGTGTATTGGACCGTGGGGGTTTTGCTTGGCCTGGTGATATTGCTATTGGGTGTTGAGCGGCTCGCTGCAGAACGGGTGGAAGTGGTCGAGCTACACACCGTGGATGAAACCGGAGAGAGTGTAATCACTCGTCTTTGGATCGTTGATGATGAGGGCTATCAGTACTTACGCGTCGGGGCCGATGGGTCTGGCTGGTTTAGCCGGCTTGAAGCTAATGAGCAGATTCAGGTTACCCGCAATGGCGAGACAGCAACGTACACAACTGCTTTAAGGCCCGAAAAAAGCGATCGAATAAACGAACTCATGCAGGCAAAGTACACGTGGGGAGATAGTGTTATCGGTACCCTGGTAGGTAATCGTGAGAACTCGATCCCAATCGAGTTGCGTCCACTGTGAGCTGGAGGCAGCGATCAGATTCCAATTCGGCTAAGTGTATTGATTAGCTCACGAATCGCTTTTTCTGCAACCGGATGACTGGCAGCAAAGCTGGCTTCCAGGGCAATGGCATCATCGAGGATCGTATTCTCCGACGTATCCACTTCCGGATCGACGAGGTCCCCTATATCGTCTTGCAAGCGTTTCGCACGCAATAACGTGTCTGCTTCGACACCGTGGGTGTCCTGCAGCTCTGCAACCAACTCATTCATCAATTCCTTGAGTCGTTCCTCGCTCATACTGCCTCTCTCAGATTTCAACCCGGTTAAAGTGAAAGTACTCGGTGGTCAGGCTCCCGTCACTCTGCCGCATAAGCAAAGAAACTGTCAGCTTATTACCGTCAGTCACTTCATAACTCAGTCCACCGAAGACCGCTTTATTATCTGACACGCTATCGAATTTAAAATTGACGTAGTCGGCCTTTTCTTCCCATCCCGAGAAATCGGGATTGAAATGTTTGAGTCTTACCGCCCAGCCACTCTCCTGTTGACTGATCTCCATGTATTCGCTGAAGACCAGTTCACCATCGTTGGTTTGAGTGAAGATACCGAACATACGACCATTGGAGGGTGGCATCCACATCTCTTCGGATTGACCACCAAAGCCCTCTCCCTGCCAGTAGCCGGTTAGAAAGGCGAAGTCATCAATAGTAACTTCCTCGGCAGAGGCGATTGGCGCTGCAGCTAACAGGAAGGGCGCTGCAGCCAACAGGAAGAAAGTGCAGCTTGCGAATGTTGCAATTGATCGGGCCATAGTCTGTCACCTGAAACATGCGTTATAGGCTCTAGCATTGTGGCCCAATCCCGGGACTAAACCAAGGGATTCAACCCTTGCTTGTGCTGCTTCTGCGGGAGAGTTCGCCCGCGCACCAGGGCGCAGACCCACAATCCACGAAGCAGGCGTAACTCGAACAGCCTGCCGAGATGCCTGGAATCAGCAGACATCCGGAACAAAGCTGTTGCGGACTTGCTGTTCACTGCAGGGTCTCCAATGCTGCGCCAATGCGTGCCATCTGCTGCTCGTTGACCAGACCCGTAAGAATATCCATAAAACGCGGAATCTCAACGCCGGAGAAGATGTATTGCCAACGATAGGCGGATAACACATGGGCATGCAGTTGTTCCTTCTGTTCTTCTGAGAAGCCTTGCTGACTGTGCGTCACGAAATAACTCACGTCGGCTTTTGCCTGCATCTGTAGGATGCCGTCCACCGCTGCCGCCAGGGCAATCAAGTCATCAACGGCGGCATCCCGTTCATGTTCAGACAGCTTGGCGTCTTCACGTTGCCACTCCAACTCGTCGAGGATTGCGTGCTGGCTTTCCTCCATCCAATGAAACTTGAATACGTCCTTGTACAAGGGAGATAAGTTTTCGTTTTCTTCAATGCTTTCGCGATAGTGCGCCTGGGTGAACAGCTCGATAAGGCACGTTAACCCCAACACCGACCAGGTGCTTTTTGTTAACACCACACCCGCAACGTCATCGGGCTGTGGCTTAAACTCATAGCCGTCGGGCATTTCTGCGCCGATCATCCCTTCCAGACGACGAAACAGTTCCTGGTGCTTGAGTTCTTCATCACTGAAGCGCACTAGCGCTTCCAGTTTCGTTTGATTGCCTAACCAGTGGTCGCGGCTAACTTCCAGTATCTTGGCGTTGATGAATCGTTCAACCAGGCCAAACATATTGGCATAAGTGCGGCCCTGGATTTGATTCAAGAAGCGCGCATCGGCTTCATTGAGGAAACCAATACTGGAAATCTTAGAGATACCATCGGGCAGAAAGGTCATGGAAAAATCGAACTCTCTGCCGCGGATGACGTCTGCGTCGATGTCCCAGCGAATTCGTTTGGAGTTTTCTATACATTTGCCATAGCGCTCTATGACCTCGAGATCGACAGGTGCATTCATTGTGCTCTCCTTGTTTTTCAGGGTGCTTGATTACTCGATTGATGAGGAGAAGTATGGAGTCAGCCGTTTACGATTGCTTGAGACATATGTCCTTTTTTGCTGGCTGATTTTGTCCCGGCTATCGGGACAAACGTCCCTATCTGCCTGGCCCGGTCTTCAACCAATGGAGAATTGGTGATAGTTTTCCGCCCCATGCACCGACAGACCATACAATTCGTGAAAGCCCCGGATAACGTACGTTTGGCCTACGCCATGTCAGGCTCTGGACCGATCTTGGTGAAGTGCGCTAATTGGCTAAATCATCTGGAGTACGACTGGGAAAGTCCCGTCTGGAAACACTGGTTCAACTTCCTCAGTGACAATTTCACTCTGCTGCGCTACGACGAACGAGGCTGCGGTCTCTCTGACTGGAACTTCGAGGAAAGCAGCTTTGACCGTTGGGTGGAAGACCTCAACGTAATTGTAGAAGCCAATGAACTGGAGAAGTTTCCCCTGCTGGGGATTTCTAGGGGTGCGGCAGTGGCTATCGAATATGCCCGCCGCTATCCCGAAAAAGTCACTAAGCTGGTGCTCTATGGTGGTTTTCTCAAAGGCCGCGCTAAAGGCAATGAGCAGGAAGTACGCAGACAGGAACTGTTGATGTCGGCGATTGAGACAGGTTGGGAGAAACAGAACCCAGCGTTTCGTCAGCTCTTTGCGGCGCTCTTCGTGCCAGAAGGGAATCGTGAGCAACACGACTGGTTTTCTGAATTGTGCCGCAAAACCGCGAGCACAGAAAATGCCATGCGCATTCAGAACATCGCATCGAGTATTGATGTCAAGAGTCGTGCCAATGAGATCGATATTCCTACTCTGGTCATGCATGCGAAAGACGATGCGGTGGTTCCGCTGGAAGCCGGGCAGGCCATGGCCACAGAAATTCCAGGCGCACAGTTTGTGCAATTGGAAAGTCAGAATCATCTGTTGTTAGGAGATGAACCAGCCTGGGAGCAATTTTGCGATGAGGTCATGCACTTCCTGAAACAAGAGACAGTATCCGCAGCTGCATCTGATGAAAAACTCTTTGACAGCTTAACTGAGAAGGAACAAACCATACTAAGTTTGTTAGGAGAAGGTTTAAGCAATAATGCGATCGCCGAAAAAGTCTTTCTCAGTGAAAAGACAATCAGGAATCATCTTACCCATATCTATGACAAGCTTGGTGTGACGTCTCGGGCTGAAGCAATTGTGTTACGACGTTCTGTTGCTAACTGAATGTTCCTTATCATGACCATCAGCCAAAAGTGATTGCATGAACTTTCAGGGCGTGTTGCGAAGGTTTTGGGCATTTGGTCTTTTGGCAGGGCTACTTACTTCTGTAGTCATTACAGCGGTGTTTACAACACTGGACTGGATACGCAACTACGGTGAGCTATTTCGTGATGAGACTGGCACGCATTGGAATATCGTGTTTGAGACTGCAACAAGCTGGGCCTTGCCTACGTTTCTCTACGTTACCGTGATCGCGGCTGTGTTTCACCTGGTATTCAATTTATTGCGACGTCTGCTTGGTAGATCTGAATCAAACTAAATTTAGTTTGCAGGTACCGTTCTATCTCTGGCCCAGGCTTGCAACTGTGCGATGTTCTCAGCCATTACTACTGATAGCGGGCGTGTAGTTTTGATGGCGTCCAACAACATCTGCTGAGTCAGATCGCTCTTCTGGGCAAGCGCATGATATAGCCCGGATACCACCACCTGTTCGATTTCGGCACCGGAGAAGCCTTCGGTTTGCCTGGCTAATTCTGATAGATCCAAATGCGCCGATGGCATTTCCCGTTTGCCAAGGTGAATTTCGAAAATCTCAGCGCGGGCGTCGGTGTTCGGCAGATCAACGAAAAAGATCTCATCGAGTCGGCCTTTACGAATGAGTTCGGGTGGCAGGGCTTCTATGTTATTGGCGGTGGCTACGATAAACACGGCTTTGCTGTTTTCTGCCATCCAGGTAAGCAAGGTGGCGAGCACCCGTTGCGAAGTACCACTGTCATAGTCACCGGTGGAGATACCCTTCTCGATTTCATCCACCCACAGCACACAGGGCGACATCACTTCAGCCAATTCCAGCGCATGACGAATATTCTTCTCTGTTTCACCGAAAAATTTGTTGTAGAGTGTGCCGAAATCCAGCCGTAGCAGAGGTGCCTGCCATACGCCAGCCACTGCCTTGGCAGCAAGACTCTTGCCACTACCTTGTATACCCACCAATAGAATGCCTTTGGGGCGATCGAGTAACTTCTCTTTCTCGCCAGCAAGAAAGGCTGCCTTTCTCAACTTTAACCAGTCTTTTAATGCAGTAAAGCCACCGACCTCATCGAAACTAGCCGTTTCATATTCAAATCCGAGTACACCTTCCTGACCTAATAGTTCGTACTTGGCTTTCTGCACCCGGTCGATATCGCTATGGGAGATCGCATCATCATCATAGATGGCGTTGCGAATGAGTCGTTGGGCTTCGGTGACAGTGAGTCCGGTTAGATTGTTGAGCAGCAGATCGATGGATCTACGATCTGCCTCCAGCTTTTCGTTTGCGTTGCGCAGTTTCCACACCTTGAGTTCGGCAATAATCAGTTTACGCAATGCGGCACGGTCGGGAAGTGACATCGAAAACGATGCAGTAAAGCGTGACAGTTCATCGGGCAAACTCAATTCATGACTAATGAAAACCAAATGGTGCCCCTTGTCATGATAGTCCTGGGCGATTTCCTTGATCATACGAACGCAGTACGCATCATCCAGGTGATGATGAAAATCCAGCAGTACGAACAGGCTTGGTGTGCGATTACTGCTGATGTCCACCAGAATCTGTTTCGGATCTTTTTCCTTGCTCTGATTCTGGGTGACATGTTTGCCTGCTAAAGACAGCGCAGGTTTGCCTGTACCCGCATCGACCAGGCCTTTGGTTACTGTCCACATCAGTACTGGTTTATTGATAGAAACCGAACAACGGCGCAACAAATCCACTGCTCGTTGTTCTTCATGAGTTTGAATGCTGATGATTGGTTGTGCCGAGCGCAGCAGCAACAACAAGTCGTTGAGTTCGAACAAAGTGTCTTCCTTGTTTATCCAAACAGACCGGTGAGGGCGCGAATACGATGGCTCTCACTATCGGTCACGTAAACCACACTGCGATGAACGCAGACGCCGTGGGGTCGATTCATGGCACAAGCCAGTGGATCTCCGTCGGGTCCATCACCACGCTCACCGTTTCCAAGCACAGTATCGATGATTCCAGTATTGAGTGACATGCGGCGTATCACATGATTCTCGGTGTCGACTATGTACAAGCTGTTATCTACTCGTGAATAGGCGATACCCTTCGGCCCATTAAAGCTTGCCTGCAGCGCGTCAGCGCCATCCCCGCTGTATCCCCGCTCACCGGTGCCAGCGATGCGACGCAGGCGTCCGGCACGGAGGTTCAATTGGTAAACCGAATTGCCCTCCCGCAGCACTAAATACGCATTGCCATCGGGATCGGTATCTATGGAGCGCGGGCCCAGCAAGGGTGTTCCTTCCAGCGGTGCCTCGTCTGGCGTAGCCGTGCGTTCACCCGTGCCTGAGAGGGTGGTAATGATGCCAGTTTCCCGACTGACTCTGCGCAACCGACTATTCCCGATATCACAGATCAGGAGATTGCCCTGGGAATCGAAAGCGATGCTGTGGGGAGCCCGCAATTGGGATAATACGGCGGGGCGTCCATCGCCTTCGAATCCAGCTTCGCCGTTACCCGCCAGCGTGGTCACAAGCCCCGTTTGCCCCGCGATGCGCCGCACTGTGTGGTTATCCCGCTCCACCACATAAAGATTCCCTTCATCCCAGCGGATTTCATGGGGCGCGGCGAAGGGAGTTTCCAGTGGACGGCGGGATTCTGGGCGGAAACCTGGCTCTCCGGTACCCGCAATGGTGGTGACCCGAAGATTACTGAGATTGAGCCGACGAATGCGACCGGTGTCGACTTCACACCAGTATAAGGCACCATCGGGGCCGGGTACGACGCCGTAAGGATTGTCAGCGTAGGTTTCCAGAGCCGGTAGACCATTGCGCGGTTCCTGCTGATAACCGGGTTCGCCAATGCCAGCCACAGTGGCTACCTGTACGTTTTGAGCACTGGCGATGAACGGAAAGCTGGTCGCGACGGTGCTACCGGCGAGGCCTTTCAGGAAGGAGCGTCTTTTTAAGGAAGTCATGGTCGACTCCTGTGTACGGTGCTTTTTATTGTCTTTGTTGTTGTCTTTATTCTACTTAAGAGAAGCTACCACTTCTTTGAGCCGAGTATCCAATTCCGGATTGCTCACCACGCCGGCGTCTGTATCAAAATTGTCATTAAAGGAAGGTATGGACAGAGAACCTTTTATCTCCGCCCCAAATCTCGATGCTGATTTGAGGGCGGCTTCTAATGCATTGGCACCGCCGCGACCACCTGGGGAGGTGGACAAAAGGACGGCTGGCTTGCCTTGATAGACTCTGGTTTCTATTCGCGAACACCAATCGTAGAGGTTTTTCCAGGCCGCGGTGAAAGACATATTGTGCTCAGCAAAGCTGATAAGCAGGGCGTCGGCATCGGCAATCTTCTGCAGGAATTGTTTTGCCAGCTCGGGCTGGCCCAGCTCCCGTTCACGGTCCACGCTGAACAAGGGCAGCTCGTAATCATTCAGGTCCAATATCTCAACCTCGACCCCGTCCAGTAGCGAAGTCGCATATATGACTAACTGTTTATTGATGGATGAGCGGCTATTGCTGGCAGCAAAAGCGAGTAACTTCATGGTGACCTCGGAACACAGGATTTTCGCGCTTAATGGTGTTGTGTTTTAGGCTGGGCCCAAATACTCTCGTAGTCTTGAAACAGACCGTTTCCCCGTACTCCAAACGGTAACGGTTGCTAGCAATAATACTAAGACGCAGTAAGTGAGGACACAGCCATGTGCGATTTAGAGACCCAGAAAGACGCAGACGCCTACACAGAAAAAATGGGGCAGAGTTCCGATCTCAGCCGACGAGACTTCAACAAGCTCGCGGCCGGAGCAGGGGTTGGCATGATGCTGCCCGGCGTAGCTAGCGCCCAATCAATCTCCGAGCGTGACATTGATATTCGCACTCCAGATGGCGTTGCCGACTGTCATTTTGCCTACCCCTCGACCGGTACCCATGCCGCCGTTCTGGTTTGGCCCGATATTCTTGCCTTGCGTCCAGCATTCCGGGAAATGGGCCGCCGCCTGGCCCGTGAAGGCTATGCCGTATTGACAGTAAACCCGTTCTATCGCGATGCGCGATCACCGGTAGTGAGTTTTGGAGCCAGTTTTGGTAACCCGGAAGTGCGCAACCACGTGCTGCCCATGGCACGTAATCTGAACGAAGACACTCATTTCTCAGATGCCAGAACCTTCGCAGCCTGGCTGGATGAACAGCCAGAAGTGGATACATCCAAGGGCATCGGTACCACTGGTTATTGCATGGGTGGTCCTATGGTGATGCGCACCGTAGCGGCGGTGCCCGATCGATTTGCCGCCGGCGCCACTTTCCATGGTGGTGGTCTGGCTACTGCTCAGCCCAATAGCCCTCATCTGCTGATTCCCGATACCAAGGCTGCGATGCTGCATTGTGTCGCTGACAATGATGATGAGAACGATCCGCAGGCCAAGGTCACCTTGCGCGAGGCCTACGATGCAGCCGGAATTTCTGCTGAGATCGAAGTCTATGAAGGTGCGCTGCACGGCTGGTGTGCCATAGACTCGCAGGTGTATCACCAGGCGCAGGCGGAACGGGCATGGAGTCGCTTGCTCAATCTGTTTGCCAATAACCTGGCATAGTAGAGGTAAGACGCTAGATTCGGAGGCAGGATATCTGCTCTGCCTCAGCTGCGTTTTACCGACAAGCTGTCGAACTAGGCGTGGTCTGAAACCACATTAATTGCCACGCCATGTTCCAGCCACGCCTTCGCTGCAACAATGACTTGATTGAATCCCTTGGTTGAGTCGACAACTTGATTGATTATTTCTTCTTCGTTTCCTGAGAAGCCAGACTCCTCGATCGTCAAGATCGTGTCGCCATTTTCAGTTGCTTCGAGTAGCCATAGAACTTCGGTCCAACTATCCTCATCACCCCATTTCACATGGAGGCGAGAAGCGGGTACCAGGTCCAAAACATGAACCGTAAATCCGTAGGCATTGCTGTCGCTGCCAAGATAGAAAGTTACTGATTGATCAGGCTCGAGTCCCTGATCGTTTCGATGAAACCAAAACTTGCTCATCTGTTCTGGTTCAGTGAAAGCCCGCAGAACGTCTTCTGCCGGGCTATGAACTATCGATTTCGCACGAGCTATATGTTCCATAGTAAGGGTCCTGAAAGATTTTCCGGAGTTCGAAAGCTGGGTCCAACCTCTTTTCGTTCCCCGGAATCTATTTCAGTTCATTCAGGATGGCCACCATTCGTTTTCCGCAATCAGGATCATCATAGATTTCTCGATGGCAAGGCAACAACACATGGCGCTGGTTATTGTTGAAGAGTGGAAGTGCCCACTGTTTGAATCCAGATTTATCCTTGAGCCCGCGCAGGAACAGCTTGTGAAGGTTCAGGCCTTCTCTTATGCCATATACACTCAGAAGGAACTTCATTAGAAAATTGGCTTCCAGAGTCTCGAAATTCAGAATCGCATCTCCGAACAACCAATAGGTCGTGTTGTCCAAATCGATACTGATCCAAACCTCGTGAAAACCGTTTTCCGGTAAGACATAGAGTTGCACATGGTCAGGTAGCTTATGCATAAGTTCTTCAATCGAGCGTAACGAAGAAATTTCTCTTTTCTTTTTGCGTAGTCTCTCCTGCACGCCTTCTGGCGCAAAAGCTTTCGCCCCAGGATGAGCTCCCAGCCAGGGCTCCAGTCCAAGATTATGGCCTGTGCAAGGTGCCAGGAGTAACAGTTCGATATCAGGCCGTGTGCCTGCAGGCAGTTCCAGTTCCAGTCCTGGTCCCGGGCTGTAAATCAATAGCTGGTCGTCAGCTAAACGAATAGCAGTGGAATAGGGAGTCGTTCCGGGCACCTCATAAAGTGCCCGAAACAGTGTACGGGCTTCATCAACAGGCTCCCACTGAACCTGCATTTAATGGATACCTCTGGGTAATGTCTCTTGCCAGTTTTTCTGCCGCAAAATCTGAGTTCCTTCATAAAGTGTTCGCGTAACGCTTAAATCGAAAATTTCAGTGTCAGAATTAAGATCGATCTCAGTGATATAGCGAATCTCATCTTCGGCATCAGACATTGGTAACAAACGGTACTCCGCTCTTGCCCGATACTCCGTTTTTGCCGGATCGTCCCTATGGGTCTTGTGTTCGGTTGAGCGCAGGGTATGAATTCGAATGGAGTTATTGACGCCATGCGGATTGCTCACGCGATAACCGACAGCACTCTCGCGAATGATACTCACACTGCCATCCAGTTTGTTTTCGAACACTTCATTCCGCGTATTGGCATCAGGCACAGCTTCGAAACCGGCTAGTTGAGGATCCAGGGAAGCTGAGGCGAGCGCAGGCGGCATATTGATGACATCGCTTACTGTCCCATGCTCCCACAGCGGCAGTTCCAGCCGACTCGCTGCGGAATTGATCACCAGAGTACTGTTGATGTGCTCTGGTGAAGGCCAGACCATGGGAAACAACCCGTTCGAAATCGCCAGCCTGATCCGATGACCAGCCTGGAACGTCCAGGTAGAAAAATGCAACGGCGTTTCAAGGGTTATCTGTTCACCCACCGGCAGAGGTTCAGGATTCAGCGTGGAAGATCTGAGTTGTCCATTGAGGCTTGCACCGGTGATCGCGGTTACCTTCCCATCGGGAGCAACATCTTCCAACCTGATCAACCAATTAGTTTTGTCGCTGCTGGTGGTTACCCGCAGACTCACCTCTGGCTTGCCAACGAGTTGCAGTACTGCAGTCAGTGGCTCACTGTCGTAGACCAGACTGCTAGCGTCGACGCGGCGCATATCCGGAAGCAGCTCGCCCCACCATTCGCCGAGTTCATGACCCACCGCGTTATTAAGTTCGAGTGAATCAGTTTGCACCTGGCCGGTAACAGTCGTGGTCAGTGATTGATTGTGGTTCGGGTAGAGCAACAGACTGTTTGATTCGGCTATTGGTAATGGCCAGGAGGACTCATGCCAACTACCCGGTATATTTTCCAGTGAAGTAATGGGCGGATTACCCGAACGCAGAAAGAAGCGGAAACTTTGACCGTTAAATGAGTCGTTGTTGTGAGAATCCGTCAACCAGTGTTGCCACCAGCGGGTTGCTTCTTCGCGCCATTCCCAGCTTGGGCCAGGAACTGCACTATTGGGCCAGGCATGAGGCCAGGGGCCAATAACTGCGCGAATCGGTGTATGCAAAGATTCCAAAGAGTTCACGGCCGTATCTCGATAGCCATCCAACAGACCGTTGATAAGGAACATCGGAATCCGGACTCTATCTAACTGGTATTTTAAAGAACCCGCTTGCCAGAACTCACCATCCTGATTGTGCCGCAGGTAATCGAATAGCCAGGGTTCCCGGTCGAAGCGGTTGGTGAAGTAGGAGTCATCGATCGTGTACTCCGGTGATTGCATAAAACCCATCATATGGTTGATGCTAAGCACATATTCATCCAGGCCGAGGACGCCGTCGGTGTAGTGCACATCATTCATGTACAGATCGTCGGAAGCATGGGCAGCAATGATGGCTTTAAGCTGAGGAGGGTTGCGCAGCGCTACCTGAATGGCATTGAAACCGCCCCAGGAGATGCCCCACATTCCGACATTGCCATTGGACCATGGCAGTTCTGCCAGGGCTGCAATTACATCGATGGCATCGTTTATTTCAGTTTCAGAGTATTCGCGGGTAGGTGCAATTCCTTCCGAACTTCCGGTGCCTCGAATATCGACTTTGGCCAGAGCCAGTCCCTGGCGTGCAAAGTAGTCGTAGTAGGGGTGGGCCCAGGTTCTGGAGATATCGTCTTTGCGGTAGGGCAGCATCTCCAGCAAAACAGGAAATGTTTCGCCAGTTTGTTTCGCTTCTGGCTTGTAATAGCTTACCGAGAGACGGACCCCATCGGGTAAGGCGATCCAGTCGTTTTCGATAACATAGCTGTAGTCGCTACTTTGGGCAGCGCTAGCTTGCGTTGCCCAAAGTAGTATCAGAAGAAGATACCAATACCTCAACACCGAGGAGGACTACTCTGTGTTGAGTTTACTGGTCCAGAAGATGTCGGCGTTACCGAAGCTGTTGTCCTGACGGGAAGAGAACCACGCGATGGTGTCACCACCTGGAGGCAGTGCTGGACACATGTCTGCGCCCGCAGTGTTCACCTGTGGACCAAGATTCTGTGCGGACGCCCAATCGTTTGGTGCAATGGGCATGGCGCTGTAGATATCCATTCCGCCATATCCGCCAGGGCGGTTGGAGGTGAAGTAGATGCGGCCATCTGTGTCCTGAGTGAAATGGAATTCTTCTGCTGCTGTGTTGATGTTTGGCCCCTGATTTACCGCATCACCCCAACCACCATTGCCATCGGGTTTCACACAATAGATATCAGAGCCGCCATAGCCACCGGCGCGACGGGAAGCGAAGCAAAGCGTCTCACCGTCCTGCAGAATGGCCGGACAGTGCTCATCACCCTCGGTTGTGCTAACGGGAAAGCCCACCAATTCCGGTTCGGTCCAGGTGCCATTCACTTTGCGGGTAACAAAGATGTCGTGATTGTTCTGAGGAGTGGAAGTAGCCAGTCGGTCTGAACGGAAATAGATAGTATTGCCATCCGCTGTAATCCACGGTTCGCGGTCGTCCCCTTTGCGCAAGGGATCGACGTCGGTACGCGGTGGCTGGTTCACTGGCATACCCATATTGACTGGATCATCCCAGGTGCCAGTCTCTTCATTGAAGTAAGCGATGTAGAGATCTTTGGGATCACCATCGGCAACAGCCATGTCTTGTCGTGCGCTGCAGTACACCATGGTGCCATCATCAGCGAAAGACAATTCGCCTTCTGCCCACATGGTATTAATAGGTGCGCCGAAATTATGAACTGCTTTTTCGACCCAGCTTTGGGATTGAGCAACAGCTGCAGTGCTGACCAAGGCTGATAGAAAACCTAAAGTTAGAACTCTTTTTGCAATCATTATTGTTGACCTCTCTTTTGACTACCCGACTACTAGCTAGCTTCTGGATTCGACTCTAAACGTCCACCAATGATCGGGCCTTTGTGCATTGGGGTCCGGCCTTGGGTTGTTGGGGCCACCACCAAAACTCTGTAGTTTCGTCACCCGCGCGCGCCAGGCGCGGTCCATGGTGCCGGGATCCTGCACCCGATTCAGTTTAACCGGATAGGTCACTCCATCCAGACGCATTACACCGGGTTCGTCAGTTTCGACTCGCGCGGCCCAGTATTTTCGATCACACACCGAACAGCTCAGAAACAGCTCGCCTTGTGGCGTAGACATGCAATTCAGGTTGATGGAGTGAGGGCGTATGCCAGCATAGATTTGCAACTGACACAGAGGCACGTCGTTAGCGAATGTCCAGTCGGCAACAGGGCCGTCGGCTGATTCGCCAAACAAGAATCCGCCCGGCGTTCGCTCACAGGGACATACGGATGAGTAAATAAAAAATCCAACGATTGCGACGGCAAGCAGTCCGCCTAGAGATCCGCCGATAATCCACTTGAGTTTGGAGTTGCCGCTGGCTGCGACTTCAGTCATGTGCTGTCTCCTTTATTATTGTCATTGCAGATGGATGTACTGCGTCAGCCACCGAGACTAACCCATTTCCAGCCGAATCAAAATTGTTTTGCGAGTTCGAACTCCCCAGAAACGCCGAAACGTTTTGAAAGAAGTTGAAGGCCCGTCAGAATGGGCTGCAAACAGCGCAGTGACACTAAGACAGCGTGTCTAGACTTCTCCAATTTCCAGTGTGAATAGTTGCCTGAGAATTCGACGCCACTGGATGTATTGTTCTTCCATGGTGCCACTTAAGCCGTGGACGTTCTTGTTTAACTCGAGAATAGCTGGCGCAAGTTCCTGGTTGAATCCAGCAGCCAATTCCAAAAATTCCTGTTCGTAGATTTTGCTCCATCGGTAGCGGTTGTAGCGTTGAATAATGGTGAGCGTGCTGTTGGTACTACTAAACAGACCCTGATCAACAGTTTGTTCTTCCGGTGCATCAAACTCTTCAATCTGATCGTAGGAATAACGCCGCCAAACCAGATAGGAGGCTTCCATCTCGTCGTAGAGTGCCTGGTAGTACTCATCGACTGTATCTATAAACAGATGATGCCTGCGTCGCATCTCCGCGACCCGTTCCGCCATCGGGTCATCGTCAGCAGGCAGGCTCACCACTTGCCAGTGCCCTAGTTCATCTTTCGCCAAAGTATGCCCAAAGGTTTCCGGAGAGAGATCGTTGGCATAAACTAGATTCGACACGCGGCGAATATTTACTAACTGCTCTTCACTCATGACGTTTCGAGCAGCCAGGAGGTCATTACTGATCTGCTGGTAGATGTCTTCGAAAGGTTCGCTGATGGCGTCAGGGTCTAACTGACTTGCTGAACGCAGTCGTGTTGAGTCTGGGTAATCTGCTTCCAGACTGTTGTCGACATAAATGTCATCGAACCAGACTTTACCGGTGCTATCTGTTGCCCGAATTTCCAGTACTAAACGCGTACCATCGGATTGGTGAATGGTGCCCTCGATGGAAAGATCAACTGAGGGATCATTCATCGGTAAAACCCGTATCGCTCCCCATTGATTAGATTCCTGCAGGGTCTGTCTTAACAGGTAAGGCAGAAAGTGACGTTCATTGTCTCTTATTTCGGAGAACACCCAATCACCGTAGGTGGCCGAATCTCTGTCGCTGTATTGATTAGTGAATGCGGTGATTCCGATGTCCAGCTGTTGATGCTGCAAAGGAGGAGAGGCTGCAGTGGTGAGTTCAACATCGCCAACACGCGGAGATTCGGCGAATACCGGTTCTGGGGCAGGTGCGGTGGTGCTGCCACAAGCAGCCAATAATGCAGCGACAAAACCAAAACAGAAGATTCTTCCGTGCAACATCAGGGTTTGCTCAATCCAGTGGAGTAATCTGGCTGCATACCCGACCTCTACTCACAGTGAGCACGCAATTAAGATTATCGGGTCCGGCGTCGAAGCGATTGAATGCCGAAATCAGGTTGAACGGTGTTGATCCTTTACTACTGACACTGGTGACCATACGCAGCTCATCGCCATCGGAGGCAACGGAAAAACGATGTTGTATGACCAGATCTTCCGGCAGAGTAATCTGAAACACGAGTTGTTGCAGATCCCAGCCGCAGATTTCATTGCCGTGGGCGCTGCTGAAAGTCGACATAGGTCCCATTTCCAGACTGCACACCAGCGGCGCTTCGCCGCGCCGTTCGATGCGAATCTCATTACGGTCTTGGGTGATTTCCATGGTGCTTGGACGATTGATGTACTCGGCAAGCTGTGCAAGTTCAAACAGGTTGGCAGCCCGGCGATTGGACCCTCCAAGATTGAGGTTTCCCAGGGAGACCCGAGGTCCTGTGCCACCGCTCACTCCCGCACGTTGCAGCGCTGCCTGTTCCTGGCGCATTTGCAGCACCCGATTCAGCTCATCTTCCCATTTGTCACTGCGCGCGAAGTCTTTTTCCCAGGAGCCGGCAAAATTAAGGCGTAAAGGCGTGTCCAGGTCCAGCAGCGGAAGCTCATCCTCGGAGCGGGGCGCCTGTGCGGCGAGTTGCTGCGAGACCAGCAACAGCGCCACTAAACCTAGCCTTATTCTCATGAGTGTATGCTGAAAATTCATAGATTGCTGCTCCGTCTGCAGCATCGAGTCATTTCCTAGTTGTACGGAGGAGAAGGAGATTTCCTGCCGCCGCCTCATCTGCCCAAGAGGGCTTACTTTAAACCAAAACACGACGAAATACCCGGTGTCGCGTAGACATAACAGCCGTTCACTCTTATGCTCTGGGGCAGGAAAATCACAACCAAGGAGACTTCCAATGTCCCTGCTCCTTAAGTCTCCATTTTCTCAGATCTGCAGCAAACCAGGCGCTCGATGGCTGTCCTTATCCTCACTAGTTTTTGTCGGCGCGGCTTTCGTGTCCACCAGGCTGGTAGCGGCGGACAACGGAGATTTGGTATCTCAGTTTTGGCAGGCGCGATCAGCTACCGAGATCGAATCCACCAGCAGTGAATTGTTGACGAATAGTGCTGATACTAAACAACTCTATCGTTGGTTAAAGCAAGGCCCTGATTACTCCAGCGAGGTTGATGTAGGAGAACAAGTCTATTTCAGAATCGCAGCCGATGGCACAGAGTTTCCGTTCATGGTGTACATCCCTGAGTCCTATGATCCGGAACAATCCTACGCGGTAGAATTCGTTCTCCACGGCGGTGTGAGTCGGCCCAAACCGGAACCCGACGATAGTTTTTGGCAACGCAGTTACGATCGAGTGGCCAAGAGTGATCGCATTATCGTCGTTCCCTCATCGTGGGGGGAAGCAATCTGGTGGCAAGACAATCAGGCTGAAAATTTGCCTGCGATCCTGCGCATGTTAAAGCAGCGTTACAACATCGATGAAAACCGTGTGACGATGACTGGAATCTCCGATGGCGGGACGGGTGCCTACTTCTTCGCATTTAAACAACCGACAGAGTGGGCAGCCTTTCTTCCTTATATAGGACATCCTGGGGTCTTACGAAATCCGCAAAGCGGTGGTGGCTATCGATTGTATTTTGAAAACCTGATGGGCAAGCCACTCTATATTGTGAACGGTGAGAACGACCGACTCTATCCTGCTGCTTCTTTGCAATCGTTTATCGCAATTCTTGAAGAGGAAGGAGTCACTCATACCTGGCGTGTTATTGAAGAGGGTGGGCACAACACGCGCTGGTTGCCAGATGAATCGGAAGCCATTGAACGTTTTAAGCTGGATAATCCGAGAGACCCTTTCCCGGAATCGTTGCAATGGGTTGTGGACAGAACAGATCGCTATAACCGCAATCATTGGATTCGAGTGGATTCCACTGATTCTGCAGACAACCCAAGTCTGTTAAAAGTGGACAGGCTCGGCAACAAGTTCATTGTTGTCGCACGAGGTGTGAATCAGTTCACGCTGCTGCTTAATCCGGAAGAAGTAGACTTCACGCAAAACATTGAAGTGCAAGTTAACGGAGTATCCCACTTTGATGGTCCAGTTTCCGAAAGCAAAGAAACACTCTTGAATTGGGCACAGCAAGATCTGGATCGCAGTATGCTGATCACCGCTGAACTTCCGATCGCCGTCCAATAGCCGTCGAATAGACGCTACCCGAGGAGTAAGCTTCAGCTTGTTAGCGATAGCAGTTTGGCTGTACATACCCCCGATCAACCGTTAGCATCTGCCAAACCTCTGGGGGTAGAGGTTGCACTGAAGAGAATAAAGCCTTGAAGCGAAACATAAGACGCCAAATTGATATAGGTTTAACCGGCCTCGGTATAGCCGTCATCTTCTCTGTAGTAATTCTGGGAGGCTCCCTGGAGGTTCAGGCCCAGTTACCGTTGGCCTTATTGGGCGTGCTGTTAATGGAAGCTGGGGTATGGGGCCTTTCTACCAAACTGTTTCCTAATGAGCGTCGCTACAGCCAACTGCGTGAAGAGGGCGATCAGATGATCGCTTTGATTCGAGAACTCAATCACGCTGCCATTGCTAAATCCAGAGGTAAGGAAGATGCCAAGCGTTTTCAGGCGACTCTGGAGAAGATGCACGAGTCGGTGGTGAAGATGGCGGAACTGGCAGCCAAAGAAGACGGGATACCGAATCCGATGGCGCCTCCCTCCCAGGATTCCTGACGCAGCAACTTCGCTTTCCCAAAACGCTAAACCCACGCTTTCCTTGCGTGCGAATTTTTCCACATCGCAGTACACTGCGGGCATGACTCGATCATCGGTTAACAAGCTGCAAATAGATTCCGAGCTGCGACAATTCATTGAAAGTGAGTTACTCGCGCGCCTGGCATTGGATCCGGAAATATTCTGGCAGGATTTTTCGAAACTACTGGATGAGTTCACTCCGCGTAATCAGGCACTGCTGCAGCGTCGAGACGAATTGCAACATCAAATTGATGACTGGCATCGATCGGCACGAAAACAGAAGCAAACACACGACATTGCAGCCTATAAAGATTTTCTCAAGGAAATTGGCTATCTAGGTTCTCACTGTCCTGATTTCACAATTAGCACTACCAATGTAGATGCTGAGATTGCTTTGCAAGCCGGACCCCAACTAGTTGTACCGGTAAAGAACGCGCGCTTTGCACTCAATGCAACGAACGCGCGTTGGGGTAGTTTATACGATGCTTTGTATGGCACCGATGCAATTGCGGAATCAGACGATGCAGAGAGAGTTGGCGACTACAACCCGCTACGTGGTCGGCAAGTAATTGCGAAGTCTCGTGAGTTTCTGGACTCAAGTTGTACTCTCGCACAAGGCAGTCACAGTGCAGTAACTGCATATATGGTAAGAGATAGTCGCCTGGTGTGTAAGATCGAAGACGGTGAAACTTCTCTGGCGGACGAGGCGCAGTTCAAAGGATATTGCGGTGAGCAAGAGAGTCCCTCTGTCATACTACTGGAAAACAACAGACTCCATATCGAAATCCAAATTGATCGAAGTACTGAGGTTGGAGCAAGCGATACCGCTGGTGTGAATGATGTCGTGCTGGAAGCGGCCATTACCACTATTCAGGACTGTGAGGATTCGGTTGCCGCTGTCGATGCAGAAGACAAGCTCGAGGTTTACAGCAACTGGTTCGGACTGATTACAGGAGAATTGGAAGAGCAGCTTGTCAAGGGCGGCAAACAAATCACACGGCGTTTACGTGATGATCGCAACTACCTGGCTCCTGATGGCAGCGAGTTTAGTTTACCTGGGCGCAGTCTGATGTTGGTGAGGAACGTGGGTCATCTGATGCGCAATCCGGCAATTCTAGACTCAGATGGTGAAGAGATATTCGAAGGCATCATGGACGCTGTCGTTACCGGAGCGATTGGTGCACTCGATGTGCTTGACAAAACCAGGCTCAGTAACTCTCGTGCTGGCAGCGTATACATCGTGAAACCGAAAATGCATGGTCCGGATGAAGTCAGATTTACCTGCGATTTGTTCAGTGCCGTAGAAAAAATGTTAGGACTAGATGCCTGCACTTTGAAAGTTGGCATCATGGATGAAGAAAGAAGGACCAGCCTCTCTTTGAAGGCCTGCATTCATGAAGCGAAAGACAGAGTGGTCTTCATCAATACTGGCTTTCTTGATCGCACTGGTGATGAGATTCATACCAGCATGGAGGCCGGTGCAGTCGTTCTCAAGGCGCAGATGAAATCCACTGCCTGGATCAGCGCCTATGAAGATAATAATGTGGATGTCGGTTTGGCCACAGGGTTTAAAGGAAGGGCTCAGATCGGTAAAGGTATGTGGGCAATGCCTGATCGCATGGCAGATATGCTGGAGCAGAAGATTGGCCATCCCAATGCTGGCGCTAACACAGCCTGGGTACCGTCACCAACAGCCGCTGTTCTCCACGCCATGCACTATCATCAAGTTGCTGTGCCGGCAGTACAGGATTCACTGCGGCAACGACCGGCGGCCAGTATCGACCAGATTCTGCAGATTCCACTAATGGACGATCCGGCAGCCTTGTCTGTGGAACAAATAGAAAGAGAGCTGGACAATAATGCCCAGGGCATCCTGGGTTACGTAGTACGCTGGGTGGATCAAGGCATCGGCTGCTCCAAGGTTCCCGACATCCATAATGTCGGATTGATGGAGGACCGAGCGACCTTGCGAATTTCCTCTCAGCATATTGCCAACTGGCTTCACCATGGCATCTGCAGCGAATCTCAGGTACAAGCCAGCCTGCTGAAGATGGCAGCGGTGGTGGATGAACAAAATGTCAACGATCCACATTATCAACCCATGGCCACTGACCCAGATGGATCCATAGCCTTTGCCGCTGCTACTGAGCTTGTATTCGCCGGCAGGGAGCAACCCAACGGCTATACAGAGCCAGTCTTACACCGGGCCCGGCAGGCTAGGAAGAGGGAATTAGCAGACGGATAGGGCAGGATTCGGCGCGTTCAAAGGTGTACCCTCGCAACGTAATTTGTCATGATGGTCGGCCAATTTGCGGCCAAATAGCTGTTATTTATAGGAAATGTTACTAAGTAACAGTTGAAGCCAATCAGCCAAAATAAGAACAAGTATGCAATTCCAGCAGAGGTATCCACTATGGGAACAGCAGTCCGGCTCCTTCTTTTATTCATTGGTTTAAGCTTGAGTGGTGGCGCCTGGTCACAGCAGGGTAATGCCCGTGGGCCAATCGGTGAGAGTCCTTACAACATCATCTCCGGCTGGCATGATCCATTTCAGGAAGAAGGCTTTGGCTTTGGCGGAAACTCCGGTGTCTGGGCTGAGTCAGAAGACAGAATCATCGTAGCGCAGCGTGGTGAGACAGTGTTGCCCTACCCTGTACCGGATTATTTTGCCGGTTTCGCTGGTCAACTGGGCATTAATGTCCTGTTCGAGACTACTCGTCGGACCTGGCAGAACTGTTTGTACACTATGGACGCCAACGGCACGGTAACCGAAGTATGGGATCACCTGGATTATCTGTGTGAAGACTCGATTGGACCAGGGCCGCATCGGATTCGTATCAGCCCCTACGACCCGGAAAGCCGAATCTGGTTAGTTAACGAGACCTTTCACCAGATCTATGTCATAGCCAATGATGGCAGTGAAGTACTTGCCACTTATGGTGAGAAAGGGGTTTCTGGCAACGATGAAACCCATTTCGGTCGTCCGCAAGATGTGGCTTTCATGCCAGATGGCCGTATTCTGGTCGCCGATGGTTTGGACAATCACCGGGTTATCATTTTCGACAACGACATGAATTATCTGGGCGAATTTGGTGGCCAGGGTGACGGGCCGGGCCAGTTCAATACCATTCATGCACTGGCGATAGGCCCCGAGGGTCGGGTATTTGTGCTCGATCGATCAGGGGGTGAAGTTAATTTGTTCCGTGCCACCGATAACCCGGCGGTTTTCGAGTTTGAACGTTCGATAGGCTCACCGCTCACCTTGCCATTGGATATCATTGTCAATGAGAACGATTTCTGGATAACCGATCTCGGTCCACTGCGCTTTATCAACTTCGACTTCGAAGGCAACATCAAATACACTTGGCTGGTCCCAAGGCCTCTGCCCGACGGTTACATCGAAGTGCATACCTTCTCAGTCGATCCTGCAGGCAACTTGATCGGTGGTGACAACCAATATGGTCGCTCGCAAAAATTCGTACCCAAACCAGGAGCCGATCCTGAGCTGTTAATCGAACCTCCCTGGAGTTTAAGATAAAGAAAAACAAGCGCCCTGGAGCTATTCACTAAATCGGCGATGAGAAAGCTATATAAATTCTGTTGTGTCTTACTTTCGGTATTCTTGTTACTGAGCGGGAGTGCGGTCTCTGCGCAGTCTGACAATGTGCGCCTCAATAAACTGATTCAGTTGTTTGAGAGTGAACAGCCTGCATTCGGTGTTCTGTCTTTCGATTATTCTCTGAATAACGCACGTTCTATGGCTACTTCCGGCCTGGATTTTCTGTTTATCGACATGGAACACGCGCCGTTCGATATCGAACGCTTGCGTTCATTCCTGTTGGGCATGACGAACAAACGCAGCATTCAGCAGAAAGGTAACCTGCAGCCGGACGTTGTGCCCCTGGTGCGCATACCCGCTGGGGCTGGTTCCGAAGAATTGGTGGCGCAGGTCAAACAGGTGCTGGATGTGGGCGTGTACGGTGTCTTCTTTCCTTCTATAGAGAATCGGGAACAGGCTGAGCTGGCAATCAGAGCAACCCGCTATCCGCAGCTTAACGGCGCTGATGACTACGAACCGGCTGGTTTACGTGGCCGCAATCCGTCTAATGCTGCCTGGTATTGGGGAATTTCCGACTATCATGCACGCGCCGATGTATGGCCTCTCGATCCTCAAGGGGAATTACTGGCAATGATGTTCATTGAGTCGCCGGAAGGCGTCGCCAATATAGAAGAGATTATTACCGTCCCCGGACTGGGAGGTATTTTCATCGGACCATCTGATCTCAGCACCTCTATGGGCTATAGCAGTCCGGCTGCGCCAGAGGTTGAGGCGGCCATTCAGACCGTTCTCGCTGCCTGCCTGGAACATGATGTGCCCTGCGCTATCACCACCAATGCAAGGACCGTTGAGGAGCGCATCAACCAGGGCTTTCGATTTGTGACGGTAGGGACCGATGGTGGCCTGTCTGCGGGCGCGCGCAATGCTTTGCAGTTAGGCCGTGAGGCAGCAGAACGCTAGTTGAGAACCAACCGTCTTCCCAGTTCGGCCAGGAACGGCAAGCCCAATTCCTCATACTCATATTGATTATCGTTGAATGTCTGATTGGCATTCACATGAATCGTTGCCGTGATCAAGACTTCTTTGCCGGTCTCATGATTAACTATGTAGGCAGTGTCGGTGAGATAGCCGTAAGCAAATCCAATTTTATTGTAAATCTCAATATGCTCCGGTATTCGTCCCTTGTTATCACCAAATACAAGGTACTTGTAGGCGCCGTCAGGCAACTCTGTTTCATCAAAGCCAGCTTCTCGAGGCAGAGTGCTCATGGCACGCAACACGAATTCACGATGATCAGTGCTGAGATGGAATCGCTCTTCCACTGGAAAATACTCTGGGAACATTAATCGCTTCATAATCTCGTGCAGAGAACGCAGAGGAAGATAGTTCTTTTCAGAGAAATCGAAGGGTTCCGGTACGAGTCGACCACTTTCCATATAGGCGACGCCTTTAACGAGATTTTCCAGGGGCAAAATCTCAATGGCGGTGTTATTGATCGGTCCAATCTCAAGTGTAGCGCCTGATGCTTGCGAAAACCTCACAATCTGTGTCGGTAGCACATCGGAATCAGGGATAGACAGCCGGTGGGAGATGCGGGCATCGATGCCTTTGCTTTGTAAACGCTGATTGATCTCATCCTTGCCAAGAAATTCGAAGAGTCGATTGAAGGCTGCATCATCGCTGACCACGAATAGTTTGATCAGGTCATTGGTAAGGCTACTGCCCGTCGTCGATTCACCGACGGTGTAGCGGTTGTAGCGATCGATGCCGTCAAATTCCTGCAGTTTCTCAAGGGCCAGGAGCGCTACGGGTAACTTGACTGTACTGGCGGGATAAAAATACAGCCTATCGTCTACACCGTAACTGTGGTCGATGAATTGGATCGAATCGTCCTCACCTCGAATGATTTCCGAGTAGAGTATTTGTAATTCGTGGGACTCGTGATTACTCATCACCGTGCGAATAGCAGGGTGATCGGAGGTAAGAACATATTCCACCGGGTTGTCATTGGAGCAAGCACCCAACAGCAAACAGACCAGTGGTAAAAAACAAAATCGACCAGGCACTTTTCAAACTCTCCAGGGTCCACAGGCAGGACAGCTCATAGCTGGCTTGTTAGTATGGAGCAGTCATGATTCGCTTGCAAAACGTCAGCAAGACCTATGACAACGGCGCCAACTTCGCTGTTGCCGACACCAGCTTCTCTGTAGAGAAAGGTCAGTTAATGGGCCTGATTGGTGAATCGGGTTGTGGCAAAACCACCACGCTCAAATTGATCAACCGCCTGGAAGAGCCGAGTTCTGGTGCTGTGTTTGTTGGCGAAAAGGACATCATGGACAGCCAACCGGAAGCGCTGCGTCGCAATATCGGTTACGTTTTCCAGGGTATCGGCTTGTTTCCACACTACACGGTGGCCGAAAACGTGGCAGCCGTCCCCAATCTTTTGCAATGGGACGAAAACCGGGTTCAGGCTCGTGTGCAAACAACGCTGGCGATGGTTGGTTTGCCTTATGAAGACTACGGAGATCGTTATCCGGCACAACTTTCTGGCGGACAACAGCAGCGTATCGGCGTGGCTAGAGCTCTGGCTGCTGAGCCAGAAGTGATTCTGATGGATGAACCCTTCGGCGCGCTGGATCCGATTACCCGCGCTGAGCTGCAGGAAGAATTCAAACGCATACAGGCCGAATTAGAACTCACTGTCATCATGGTCACTCATGACATGACGGAGGCCTTATTGATGGCGGATCGTATCGCCGTAATGAAGCAGGGTGAGATCCTGCAGATTGGGCCACCTGCCGAGCTAATCAATAGCCCGCAACATGAATATGTGCAGGAGATTGTCGAGATGCCGAAGCGACGGGCAGATCGTCTTGATCAAGTTCTGCGTGGTAATGGGGCAGGAGTTACTGCTTCGTGAACGATAATCTGCGCGAACAACTATTGGTTCTTCCAGCATACTTTCAGGGACACCTGGTACTTACGCTGATTGCCATGACCCTGGGTATTGTCATTTCCATCCCGTTGGGAATATGGGCCGCTCAATCAGAACGCGTCAAGCGACCGCTATTAACCTTGGTAAGCATTATTCAAACCTTTCCCAGTGTTGCAATTCTGGCGTTGGTAGTGGCACTGCTCGGTGGGCGGATCGGTCTTGTGCCTGCTATAACCGCGTTGGTGCTCTACAGTATGTTGCCCATAGTGCGTAACACGGTTACCGGACTGGAAACGATTTCTGCGGATGTTGTCGAGGCGGCGCGCGGTATCGGGATGTCCTCTCAACAAATTCTGGTTAAGGTGCGTATCCCATTAGCCTTGCCAGTCATAATTGCGGGTATTCGCACTGCGGCTGTATGGACGGTTGGTCTTGCGACATTGTCTACTCTGGTTGGTGCCACCAGTTTTGGCAACTACATCTTCACCGGCCTTCAAACACGCAATCTGGTTGCGGTTACGGTCGGTAGTTTAGCAGCGGCCACCATGGCGGTGCTGCTGGATAGCTTGATTGGTGGCATTCAATGGTTAATGGAACATCGCAATGAACGATCGAGCAGTGTTTACGCTCGGGCAAAAACTGCAGTGCTGGCTGCTGTAAGTCTCAGTGTCGCTGTGGTCGCTTACTCATTAATGCCGGAAGAAGAAGTGGATTTCGTGGTTGGCGGGAAAGGTTTTACTGAGCAATACATCATCGCCGGATTGGTGGCTGCAGAATTGGAGCAGGCCGGTTTCACGGTAGAACAACGTCTCGGCATGGGAACCGAAGTAGTGTACGAAGCCACTGCTAATAGCTCAGTCGATGTGTATCTCGAATACTCCGGTACTGTGTGGGCAAACATCATGGGCCGGGACGATAATCCAGGCCGCCAGCAAGTACTCAGTGAGGTGACTGAGTTTATTGCTGCGAACGACTCAATGCGTAATGCAGCAAATCTCGGCTTCCAGAATCTCTATGCGCTGGCAATGCGCAAGGACCGTGCAGCTGAGCTAGGCGTTAATGCCATCGATGATCTACTACCCGTTGCCGATGATCTGGTTGCTGCGGGGGACCTGGAATTTTTTGGACGACCGGAGTGGCTGAAGCTGCGCGAGATTTATGGGATCGATTTCGGTGAGAAACTTACCTTCGACACAACTCTGATGTATACCGCAGTGTATGAGCGTCAAGTGGATTTGATTTCGGCTTACACGACCGATGGCCGGGTTGCTTCCTTTGATTTGCTATTACTGGAAGATCCATTGAATGCCTTACCCCCCTATGATGGATTTCTGGCTGCTTCAGAAAGTGCGATGGCTAATCCACGCTTTGTGGAAGTTCTGGCGTCGCTGCAGAATAAGATTACCGATGAAGCAATGCGTGAGGCGAATAAGATTGTGGATGTAGACGGAGGCTCCATCTCGGAAGCAGTGACTTATTTACAGTCACTGATTGACTAGTTCAGGTCTGACACTGAACATTACTACTTGCTTTGGTTGTCGAAAAATTCGAAGACCTTGTCCAGGTTCTCCCTACCAGAGGAGCTATGAGTACCGCCCGCGATTTCCAGGTATTCATAGTCCATGTCCAACTCAGCCATTTTTTTCACCCAACGTCGGGTGACTTCTATTTCGACTTCGATATCTCTATCACCGGCGATGAGTAAAACAGGTATTTCTGGGCAATTCGCCAGTATCTCCGGTTCCTCCCCGGTTACTGGCGACAGCGGTGCAATAGCCGCCCACAAATCAGGATGCTCGCTGGCCAGATACCAGGTGCCGCTGCCACCCATTGACTGACCAGTCAGATAGATGCGTTGACTATCGATCACAAAGTCGTTTCTAACTTCTGCTACCACATTCATTACGTCTAACTCGCTGAGTCTACGCACCTCCGAAGAGGAGAGACTGATGTCTTCTGCACCCGCCTGAAAGCCGTTGGGCGGTCTGGACCCAAACCACCCGCGTTCGCTAAATCCTACCGGAGTGACAACAATGAAACCGTAGTTCTCCGCCAACTCAAGCAGGTTGTTGTATTCCATCATGTACATGGCACCTGAGCCATGTCCATGAAGTGCAACCAGAAGCGGCGCGGGATCAGACCCCTGATAAGTAGTCGGTACGTACAGCCCGTACTCAGAATCAATGCCACCCGCTTCTGCAAAGCGATAGGATTTTATCTGGACGCGCTTAAGTGCCTCGATGTTTTCTGCAGACCGCGGTGGTTGAATCCAGATATCTGCACATTGGGTCAGGTAGAGTACTGGTATCAACACCGCTAACCCGATCACCACCTTGAATAAATGACGCATGAATTGAATTCTATTCGTAGTGCAATGCTGCGGCCGGTTCCATGGCCACAATTCTTCTTACAGGCGCAACGGATGCCAGAAACACAAGACAAGCCAGTCCCACCAGCACACCGGTTGCCACTGGCAACACAACATCCAGCAATCCTGCCGACTGAATTTGCTCTACGATGATGGAGAGCGCCAGGACTGCTCCAACTCCACCAACGATAAAACTGGCTAATAGATAGCGGGTCGCTTGCTTAAGGAACAAATTCACAATCATTCTATTGGTTGAACCTAAGGCTCTTCGAATGCTCAGTTCTTTGGTACGAAGGATCACCGAACGTGAGACAACGCCATAGATACCAGCAATTGCCAACAGGGCAGTGACAATAGAAATCCAGGTCATGAGATCGGCAAACAGGTTGAATGGTGCTCCGGACAACAGTGTCATATCGATTAGGGGAAGAACATTCAGGATGGCTACGTCACGATCCACCCTTGCACTTGCCTGTTTGATGACATCTTCATAAAAGCTGATGGGCTGACTGCTGGCAGTCAGGCCGGGTGCTGTTGTGGTGGCAAATAATGTATCCACTGAGGATTGGATATCACCTCCGGCCATAGGCAACTGTGACAGAGGGCGGTACAAAGTTGATTCTGATAGTGGCGAGCCGATTGGATTTCCCTGCAAGAGAAATCGCACTACTCCTACAACGGTGAGTATCTCCGCGCTTCGGTCTGCATCATAGACAATCTGTTTTCCAAGGGCTGTATCATCTGGCCAGAATTGCTGCGCGAATAACTCGTCAATTATCACTACAGGCAGGTTTTCACCGTTGTCACCAACATCAAAGAACCTCCCTTCTACTAACTCAATACCAAGCTGTTCCAGGTAGTCGTCACTCGTCCAAACGTGTTTGATCGAAGGATACTGACCGTCATTGCGCAGATCTCGATCCTGCAGCTGATAGTTGACTGACGGAGCATGGACTCGTGGTGGCGCTGTTGTAAACTCTGTGGTTCCGAAATTTTCCTGACTACCAACTTCCATATCGAATTGTTGAAGGAAATTAAGTTTTTCCTCCGCGTTCTGATAATTGTCTGCCGCGAGACTTAGTCGGGACGCGAGTATATCGTCGGTCTGAATGCCGAGATCATTTTGGTAAGCTCTGTAGATGCTGATTGCCAATGCCAGCGAAACGATTAACAAAAAACAGGAAACGATAAGTTCCATGGCGACCAGGAAGCGGGTAAAGCTTCCTGCACCAGCGATGCTTTGGTGTTCTCTGTTTAGTACTTCCCCTAAATTGGATCGACTTGCCTGCCACGCGGGATAGAGGCTGGAAAACAACCATACTGCAATCGCGCAGAGCGTCACCAGAATCAAGTCTTCAAGTCCCAGATTGGTGGAAAACCAGAAGGGGAAACCTGCAAAGTACTCTGGGTAGGCAACTGACAGATAGCTAAGGCCACTTTGACCCAATAGTAGTCCGATACAGATTGCTACTCCCGCAATCAACAATGACTCAAGTAATACCTGGCTTATGACGCGAGCACGGGTTCCACCCACAGCACTGCGAACGGCGAGTTCGGCAATTCGTTCGTTGCTTCTGATAATAAGTAAGTTGCCCACATTAAATGCTACCAGCAGTAGTATTGTTGCAGTCAAACCAGAAAGCAGCACACCGGTAAAAGGTACAACGCTGGAGTTGAAAATCTTGGTGTAGTGCAGTGCGATGCCGGTCTTGTCACCATAGCTTTCTGGGTATTCTTCACTGAGTGGTGTGAGTATGGCTTTTACTTCTGCATCAGCCTGAGTGAGGCTGGTTCCCTCATTGAGCATACCCACAACCAGGAGCGTTTGATTACCGCCAGGCTCAGGATTGGCAGGTAGCTGCAGTGGCAACCAGATGTCATTGAGGTAGGGGTAGGCGAATCCTTCTGGCATCACTCCGACAATGGTGCGTGTTTGTCCATCGACACGTGATAGCCTGCCAATGATGTTTTCATCACGGTTATAGTAGCTGTCCCATAAAGAGTAGCTGATTACTGCAACAGGAGCGGCCTCCGCCTGATTGTCATCGGCGACAAGACTTCTACCCAACATCGGAGATGTGTTGGCAATATCCAATAGATTAGAAGTGATGACAGCAGAAGAAATGACTTCCGCCGTCTCGCCATCGCTGATTGTTGACGTTGAGTTTTGATAAGCACCGAGCATTTCAAAGCTGCTCAACCTCTCTGTAAGTAGTTGATAAACATAAGGATCTAGCGACTGGGAGGTTGGCACGATACTGCTTATCTGTGTGTCCTCCATAATGATGGAGAGACGATCACTGTTTGGGATCGGTAGATTTGCAGTGCCGGTGAACTTGGTTAGTACAAGTAGCGGAACAGCCATCGCCAGACCTACGGCGATAACGAAGACACAAAGAAAAGTGAATCCTGCTTTTCTTCGGAGCAATCGCAGAGTGTAAGCAAACTCAAACCAGATATTCATTGCTATTTCCTCGATCTATAGGCTTAACTTATTCGTCACGCAGAGTGTCTCCTGGCTCCATCGCGACCAGCAGACGCGCAGGTGTATAGGTCGATAGGAAGATCAACAATCCGAGACCTAATGCCACTGAAATAAATATGGAAGGTAGCCAGATGATGCTTCCAGGAATTATGCTGTCGATTACATTGGTTAAGAGAGCAGCGCTTCCTCCGCCAAGTAGTAAGCCGAGACCAAGATATTTGAATCCGGGTCGCATAAACACCCAGAGGATTCCCTCGTTGCTGGAACCAACGGCGCGTCGGATGCCAGACTCCTTGCTCCTTTGAAACACCGATCTTGATACCAGGGCATAGATTCCGGTTGCTGCTAGGACTAGTGTAACCAATGCCAAAGTGAGGAACATATTGGCACTGAAAACCATCGGCGCATTGGCTTGTTCGATCAATTCCGTCAGTAACCGAATATTGGTTATGGGTATGTCGCGATCCACTTGATTCGCGGTCTCGCGTACAGTCTGAGTGAAGGCTGCCGGGTCGCCGTTAGTGTTAACCGCGATAGAAAACGCTCTGCCTGTGCTTTGGGTTAATGGACGATACAGGCTGCGCCGGTCTAGCCCGCCGTCCATTGCCATGCTTTGAATTATGTGCGGCACCACTCCCACGACTGTCAGCCATTCCGACTCGGGCGTACCCGGTAGAATCTCAATACGTTTGCCTAGTGGAGATTCGTTCGGCCACATCTGTTCCGCCAACAGTTGTTCGATAATCGCAACCGGAAGAGAGTTGGCTGTATCGCCGGTGTCGAAATTCCTGCCGGCCGTAAGAGCCAAATCCATAGTCTGAAAATAGTCGGGTGCTACATAGATGAGGTATTGAAAAGGATACTGATCATTAACGAACAGGTCCTGGTCCTCAAGGTTGTAAGGAACCCTGGCACCATATTCACTGGTCAAGGCAGTCGAAAAACTCACTCTTTCGATGCCCGGTTGCTGCAGTAATTCCAGCTTGAGATTTTCTCTGTAAGCCTCTCTAGCTTCGGTGTCGGCGTAGTTTTCCGTTGCCAGATTGATGCGTCCAGCCAGATAGCCCTCGGTAGTGGTGCCATAATCCAGCTCTGCTACATCCTTGGCCACACCGACGAGAACGCCTCCGAGCACTAGTAAAAAACAAGAAAATACCATCTCAGTGCTTACAAGGACCGAAGTACCGAGGGGATTCTTGGAGCCGGTAGATCCGGTTTTCCCGGCGGCGAGCACCTCGGCTAGATCGAGACGAGAGACCTGCCAGTAGGCCAGTGCGACAGAGGACAGCCAGATAACGAGCATCGCAAAAAAAGCTGTCACGGCAATGGGGAGCTTCCAGTCAAACGCCATCCAGAAGGGGAGTTCGCCCCTGCTCATGTCTTGAAAACTGGCATCAACGATCGCCATTCCAACGTCTGCTAATAAAACTCCCAAAAGCGATCCCAGCAAGCAAACAAGAAAAGAATCCATGAGAATCGACTTAATCAGTCGCCAGCGCGAAGCACCTAATGAACTGCAGATGGCGAATTCTTGAATGCGCTCATTGGTGCGAACCAATATCAAATTGGCTACGTTTAGAGACACCAGCAGCACTAAAGCAAACGTCAACAATAATGGCACTACTTCAATGACAAACTCTACTGTCGGTGAGTCCGCGGAGAACATGGTGGCAAACGGTTGCAGTCGGCCACTGTAGCCTGCGTATGTATCAGGGAATGCCTCCCCTATTCGTGTGAGAAGCGCATTGATTTCCGTTGATGCCGAATCCATCGTGGCGCTTTGAGATAACACACCTCCGACCGAGAGTGATGGCCCGTCGCCGGGCTGTAGATTGGTAGGTAATTGCAGAGGCATCCACAAATCATGTCGAAACGGGTAGGCAAAACCTTCCGGCATGACTCCAACAACTGTATAAAGTTCGCCATTGATTCGGCTATGAGTTCCGATGATGTTGTCGTCGGCAATATAGTAGTTTTGCCATACGTCATAGGAGATGACGGCGACGGGATCGGCATCAGGAATACCATCTTGGGGTAGTAAACCACGTCCCAATAGAGGTGTAACATCCAATGCTTGGACTAATTCTGGGCTGATCCTGGAACCGTTGAACTGTTCAGCGACATCACCATCGCTAAGGGTTGCCAACACATCACGACGCGCTCCAAAAGCACTGTAGCTTTGTACTGAAGATTGCAATGTCTGGAAAGTGTACCCATCGATCGTCATGCGTTGATTGTTCGTATTATTAAACCCGACTACCGAAACATGTCTGTCACCATCAGGGAAAGGCATGACCTGCGGTTTGAAGTTTTCCAGAATTGAATAACCAGTGATAGACAACCCCATGCCCATGCCGATTACCAAAATACAAATGATGACATGGCCGGG
>JANQJM010000116.1 GCA_028281635.1 Pseudomonadales bacterium
TCTCAGCCATTGAGCAAGTCGAATTTCTGCGAAGACTCTATTACAACGAGCTTCCCTTCAGATACGAGCACCTTCTGCTCTTGAAAGACGTATTGGTCGTTGAAGCGAGCAATGAGTGGATCCTGCGAGCGAAAACTGGGTATCAAGGAAGCCACGGCTGGTGGGTCGGCTGGGTCGATTGGCCCGCCGGACCAGTATTCTTTGCAATGAATATCGATACACCGAACGGGATGGCAGATACCTATAAGCGCGAAGCCATAGCCAGAGAAGTCCTGCGAACCCTGGACGCGCTACCCTAAGCAACAATCATTGCAACATGGCATCAACGGCGTCATAAAAGGCATTGCGGTGTGCGTTGTATATTGACCCTCCTGATGCCGCTACCGGCCAGGCGCTCAGCACAACGATCACCAGATTGCTCTCTGGCTTAACATAAATACCTTGCCCGAAAATTCCCTGGGCACGATAAGTCTCATCGTTGTTCAGCCACCACAAATAGCCATAGCCAGGATTGCCTTTTGAGGGCGTAGAAGATTCTGTCATCCATCCTTGCGGAAGAATCTGAGTACCATCGGGAAGCACGCCTTCAGTCAATGCGAACAAACCGATGCGCCCATAGTCTCTCAGGGTCACGTTCATGCAACAGCCCCCGTGCTCTCCTTCGTCGCCATGAGTTCCCCAGTTAGCATCGAACTCCATGCCAAATGGTTTCCACATTTTGTTTTCAAGATAAGTGGAGAGATTGTTGCCTACCGCGGCACGCACTATAGCACCCACCAGATCTGTCTCGGCAGTGCTGTAGTTAAACACTTCACCTGCAGGGGCCACTCTTGGCTTGGTGCCCAGGTAATTTTGAATGTCGATGACCTTGTCAGAAGGATAAGTCGCCACATCGGAATTTAAATCCGTGTAGTCTTCATTCCACTCCACACCCGAAGCCATTTGCAGCACGTCGCGAATCCGCACCGCGTCGTAAGAGCTGCCGCGTAATCTTGGCAAGTAATCGGTCACTGCATCATCGACACTGCGGATGTAACCTTCCTGAATCGCGGCGCCAAGCAACATGGATGTAACAGATTTGGATACGGAGAACGAAATCCACAAGGTCTCTTCATCGTTGCCCATTGCATAACGTTCCAGGAGCACGTCACCATCCTTGATCACCAGCAGACCACTGGTGTGGTTGTTCACCATATAATCTTCCAGTGTGAAGTGTTCACCGTCCACCTCATAAGTGAAATCTGACCAGTTCGTATTTGCTTCGGGAAGCGCCAGAGTGTAGTCACCAGCACGAATCTCTCTGACTGGATTAAACCTATCCCAGTTTCGAAAGCGCACTATTTGCGCATCCCCCCGGTCTGTCAGAACATGCCCATCGAAAGGAAGCAATCTTTCATCATCTGCCGGATCGACATACCTCGTCTCTTGTGCAGACACCGCTATAGGAAATGAGCAGACCATCAAAAGCAAGGCCCTGCAACCAGAAAGAAGTTGTAAAGAATTAACAGAAGACTTCATGCCAAAACCTCTGGACTGCGCAAACGAAATTACTGCTTGCCTGTTGAAGAGAGTCGCCACCGCGCGTCTTCAAAATCTTATTGAACAGCAGCTTCTAAAAGAGTGAGTGATCTTGCATCAACATCGAGACGAGCTCGGGCACCGACCGGTACCACAGTCTGATCATCTACATGTCCGATCATTACACCCCGTAGTGTCGGAATACCAAGTGGCTCAAAGCGGTCGCGTAGCACCTCTTCCATGCTAAAGGTGTTGCTATCGTAGTCGTCGTCAGTGAATTTCCCAAGCACGACTCCTGCTACGCGTTCGAGTTTTCCTGTGAGCCATAAATGAGTCAGCATGCGATCCACACTATAAGGAGGTTCTGAGACATCTTCCAAAAACAGAATCGCATCATCAAAAACAGGCTCGTAAGGAGTCCCCATCAGGGTAACCAGTAGTGAGAGATTACCTCCGACTAAACGCCCTTCCGCGCTACCGGGAACTATGGGTGTTAATCGATTGGTACGCTCAACGACGCCGGGAGAAGTTTCGAACGGTGGGGGTTCACCAATTCGAGTCTGGCCAGTGGGATTGACCAGTACTCTACGATATTGCTCCAGGGAGTATTCAGAAAAATTGGTGCCCGCAATGGGTCCATGAAAAGTCATTAGACCTGTATGCAGATTAATACTGTTAAGTAATGCGGTGATGTCGCTGTAGCCCATCAGGATCTTAGGGTTTGCTCTGATTACGTCATAGTCAAGATCACGCAGTAATCTACCCGACCCATAACCTCCACGAACGCAAAAGATGGCGTCTACATCGGGGTCGGCAAACATCGCGTTTAAGTCAGCGGCGCGTTCTCTGTCGGAGCCTGCAAGATACTGTGTGCGACTGAAGAGATTTGTTGAAGGTTTGGCGTCGAAACCCAAGGACTTAACTAGATCTATGGCGGCGTAAAGCTCTTCGTTTTCGGGTACATTGCTGGCAGGTGTCACCAGGCCAACAGTCATGCCTGGTCGAAGTCTGGCAGGCTTTATTGGAGACAATCTGCCCGAATTCGCAGCCAGACTGCGACTACTCATTGCTACCGACAGAGCAGCGGTGCTCGCCGCACCTATAAATTGTCTTCTAGTGATTGTCACCAGGATTCTCCCTACTCTTGTTCCTCTTCTTCGTCTTCATCGAAACCGCCGAGCCAGGCTCTGCGCAAACGACGTGCTCGTTCATCGCCCAAGTCATCAACAGTGATTTCATGATCAGCCAGAACAGGATCGAGAGTGAGTGAGAGAGTTTTCAATGCGCCATCGCGAAACAGAGCCAGCTCAATTTCATCTCCAGGTGCGTAGCGCCGCAGAATATCATCCAGACCACCACCGATACGGGCGCCATTGATCGCTAACAATTCATCACCTGCATTAACTCCGGCGTTCCAAGCTGCTTCATTGAGACGCGCGTAACGCACCACTGGCGGATTGCCCCTGGTCGCAACACCAAGCGAGACTTGCACTGGCGCTTCGGAGGTGTCTTCACGACCCAGGGCCCAGCCTACTACTTCAAGCGCTTCGGTCACGGTTAATGGATCCGTTCCGTAGACCCAGGAATCAAGACGCACGGCGAGTTCATCATCGCCAGCCGCTGCCAGGCGTTCACGAAAGTCTACGTAAGTGAAACCACCTTCGCCCAGTGGAAAATCGTCGTACAGAGCGGCCATCACATTATCAAGGCTGCGCGCGCCGTCTGAGAGTCGACGGATTTCAAGATCCAACACCAGACCGAGCAACCCGCCCTGACCATAAAAAGACACGGTACGGTTTGCCTTATCTGCGGCTCGATCTGCACCTCGATGATAGCCTTTGGTCCAGGCTTCGAGACTTGCCCGTGCCAGCGTATCCTGACCATAGCCCGGATTGTCGACCACAGCATCGATAGTGCCGGCCAGTTGTTCCCGATAGTCACTTACTGAAACTAAACCAGCTCTCACTGGGAGTATCTCATCGTAATAGCTGGTGAGCCCTTCAGCTACCCATAGCAACTCAGTGTAGTTCACATCTTGATAGTCATAACGATCGATAGCTGCTGGTCGAAAGCGTTTGACATTCCATGTGTGGAAAAACTCGTGAGCCATCAGACCAAGGAAACCTCGCCACCGTTCCTCATCCCAAAAGGCTCGGGGATCGGTATGCACCACAGTGCTATTGTAGTATTCAGTACCGCCGCCCAGACCTGGTCCGCTATGCAACAAAAAAAGGTAGCGGTCAGTCGGTAACGGACGATCTGCTGTTTCGAATACGTCTACCGTGGCTTCAACAATAGCTCCTATGTCATGAGCAAGCCGCTCTTCATCACCGTCCCATTCACCTTCAATCAGGAATTCGATAGTCATGCCTCCGGCTTCGAAGGTCACCAGATCGAAAGTACCCGCTTCTATCGGTGAATCCACCAGTCGATCATAGTGCGGCGCTTCGAAGCGGCCTGATTCCGGTTGCTCCATACCACTGGCTGCTCGCCAACCAGTGGGTAAATCCATGTTGACTTCGATTGGCGCATCGCGAAAACCATCAGCATAGATAAATACTGCAGCAGGGTTCAGAAACGCATGATCTGCATCGACGTGTCGAGTGCGATCGCCAAGACTGTCGGCATATAAGCGGTAGCGAACAACGACATCACCACTATCGGCATTAGGTCGGGTTACCCGCCAGGAAGATTTGGCGGTCTGCTCAAACGGCAGAGCCTGCCCATTGCTATCGGTAACCTCAATTCCAGACATCGTACCAACGAAATCGAGAACCAGGTACAGACCAGAACGCCAGACCGGTAAATGAAAATCCAGAGTTGCACTATTGACGTCACTAAAACGTGCCTCAATAGTAACTTGTTGCACCTGGCGCTCTGTTAGGTCAACACGATACTGCGTTTCATTTGCCAGCACAGAGTTACTAAGCGCTATAAGCGTTGCAATCAGAACAGTAAATGGTGCCGTGCGCAGGTATCGAGGACGACTAGAATTTGTTGCTGTCATGAATACTCCTTCAGCTCACTTCTCAGCAGCCAGATCTACCACCACATCCCAGTTAAAACGGAGAAAACGATTCAACTCGCTTATCAATATTCGTTCCTGATCACTATGGGCACCGAAACCCAAGCCCGCATCTTCTCGGTCAATAGCCGGACCAATTCCATAGCACTGCACTCCGCGGGCACGCAGATATGCCATATCAGTGGCACCAGTGGACATGGTAGGTAGGGTAATCACACCGTAGTGGTCTTCCGTGTTCTCTTCAATGGTGGTGAAAGCGACGGTGTTTATACTGGCTTGCCCTGCTGGCCTCGTGTTGCGAACACCAAGACTCACTTCAATGGCCTCATCGCCAATGACGCCACGGATACTGTCCAGAAATTCTTCGATGTTCTCATCAGGCAATGCACGAAAATCCACTGATGCTCGTGCCTCGGAGGGAATCACGTTAATACGATAGCCACCATCGAATATGGTTGGCGAAAGGGACGAACGCAGCATCGAAGCATGACGAGGTTCGTAGGCGAGAAAATACTCGTCGGCCTCACTGGCGCGACCCGAATCCAGCACTGCCAGATACCGCTCACCGGCATCGGGTGGTGAGATCGAGGCGAGTCTTTCGAAATAGGTATAAGTAGTCTCATTCAAGCGAATGGGAGATCGCCAATCAGCAATTGCCGAGATCGCTTTGGCAAGCCGCACCACGGAATTGTTCTGCAGCGGAACAGAGCCATGACCAGCGACTCCTGTTGCTACCAACTCCAGTCGATAAGGGAGCTTTTCCACTGTCTGCACACCTGAATACATGACCTCGCGATTAACACGGGCCACACTGCCCCCTTCGGCGAGACAGAATTCGGCTTCGATCTTGTCAAAGTGCTCGTTCACCATGAACTCGATACCGTATTCCGTCGCACCCTCCTCGCCCGACTCCGCCAGGAAAATCACATCACGAGCAAGAGGCACGTTCTGGCGCTTTAACTCCAGCATCACCATGAGCCCGGCTGCCAGATTGTCCTTGTCGTCGACCGCGCCCCGTCCATACACGTAACCACCGTCCACGGTCGCGCTAAATGGCGGGAACGTCCACTTCGCAGGGTCTACATTCACCACGTCCGTGTGAGCCATGATCAACAACGGCTCTTCACTGCCATTACCCTCGAGTCTGGCCACCACGTTGGGGCGTTCCGGGTCCACAGAGAGCATTTCTACTGGTATCCCTTCTGCCTCTAAAACATCCCGCAAATACTCAGCGGCTGGAAGCTCTCGACCGGGAGGATCGCTGGTGTCGAATTGCAGCAACGCACGAAAATGGCGCAGCAACTCCTCTTCAGCAGACTCCCAATCTGGATCCCAATTCTGAGCCTGAGCGTTAAAACTCAGCAAACTAAGCAAAAAAGCTAAGAAAATTCGCATTGTTATCCCTCATATCTATGAGGCCAAGAGCCTATCTCGACCTGCCGCAACATGAGAATAGCAGTTTTTTGGTGCTGTACCTAAGTAGCACCTAGAGCATAGAGGGTTGTGAAGAAGGCGAAGAGCTGAAGTAATTTTTCTTTGTTAGTCGTCGCCCAGCTCTTGCGTAGGGGAAAAATCTGAGATTTCGATCTGGGCGAGCCGCTCATTACTAAAGGGCACTTCCCGGAATAACACTGGATAGTAGGCGCGGCGTATCTGTTCATGGTAGCTGCGTACCTGATCTTCAAACGCCAGGCTGGCATCCAGATTAGTTTCGGCTAAACCTTCCAGTTTTCGTTGAATAGCAACAGCGGGTGAAATCCAAGCGATGTTTGCGGTTATCTGATCTCTTTCGATCATGGTCTCGCGATAGCCCCTGGAAAGCTCAGCCGCAGTCTCGTCACCTACTTGCTGAAAGGCGTAATACCATTTCCAATGCCATACCCCAGTGATGGGAGGTGAGTCTGACCATTCTGGATGGGATGCATAAAACGCATCCATGGTATCTGAGATGGGCAAATCCCAGGCATCATTTACAGCTTCTCTCTGGACTAGCGAGACTTCCGCTCCCTTAATGCCAGGAACCATACTTTCTATATAGACTTTCCCAGTGATAGGAACAACTAGAGTAAGAACTACCCAAACACCAATCGAAATAGATGCGACTGTTTCAGAACGAAAGTTCGGTCGAGTAGCAACAAGCAGAACTAACGTTGACCACAGAATTATTTGCAGCGCGATTGCAAAACTGGCTTGAAGTGCAATTCCTATTGCCGTGCCTTCGACAATTATTCCAAACCACAGCGGGATCAGCATTGCCAACAACACACTGAGCAATCTAAGGAAGATTCTGGGAATCCACAAAGAGCGTGAATTTTGCGCAGTTACTTCGAGCAAACTAAGCCGGCCGCCTTCTCGCTCTGCAGCTATCAGGTCATAAAACAAAAATATGATAACCAGCGGCAACAAGTACGCAGCCACGAAAGAATAGTCAAAGCGTCCGGTGAGTGCTAATTCTGGATTGACACTATCCGTCTCATAAATCTGCCCTTCGAGAGCGAGAGCGCGAATTCGCATCATAGTTGGATTCAAATCTCGTTGACCGATCGCAGCGAACGCCAGCTCTGAAGGTTCGTTCCAAACCGCATGGAATGCGTCATATGCCGCGCCGCCATAATCAACAGCCAGAGTGCGTTTATAAGCACGCTCTTCAGCATCAAGCTGAATCAGCTCAGCGATTTGTTGGCGCTCTTGGTCAACATAATTCAAGCCGAGAACTACACTAACGCCGGCTATCGCTAACAAAAGCAGCAGAACACTAATTATTGCTTTGCTCTTGAGTAGAAACTCAAATTCTTGTTGCAAACGATAGCTTAAGTTCATGCCTGTAATCGACGTCCCGCAAAAAGAAGAAGGCCAAACGCAACCAACAACCAAAGGACCATAATAAATCCTGCTTGAGAAGCCGCTTGCCACCGCTGCGCATGACTTAGAGGTTGTAACTCGAACACAGGCATTTCTCTCCAGGCCGCCGCATCCAGGCGAGTACGCCGCCCAGACTCAGCATCCGTGTTTCGAGCCAAATCATCAGCCAATGTCATCCCCGTCATCTGCAGTCGATTAAACGATTGCACCATGTCATAGCGATAATCTTCGGCAGCCCGCAAAAAATGGTGGTGATCCTGCAGCGCGGTGCCTGTTAGCGCCATGGAGAATGCACGCATAGCGATAATAGGAGACAGTGCTGAGAAGCTATCGGCCACCCGTTTCTGTTCCAGCTCTCTGACCATTCTCTCTTCAGCAAACTGATTCAAAACTTCCGTATCAGCTTCTTCACCTCGCAACGCAACGAAGCCACGATAGTTAAACGGTAGCTCTTCAATGCTTTCTACGTTGTACTCTGCCAGCGTGCGTTCACGTAAATCCATGAAAGCCGAATCTTCAATATCATGACTATCTCCACCAGAACGCATTGTTTCTGCGAGACGCAAATTGGTTTCGATTTGAGTTGGAGAGGGAGCAGCAGCGTTGGCATAGGCACCAGCTACACGGGGCATCAAAACCACAGAAACGATCCAGACTCCTAGCAGAACAGAAAGTGACTGAGTCGAAGTTCGCACAAGCGCGGAAACTCCTACGATCAATAGAACCCAGATACTGAGATACAGCAGATAGCCGAACGTCAATCCACCTAGCGACTGGCGGAAGTCAAAAATATCAGCCCCAGTGGCACTTAGCCCCAAAGCTATCAGTGGAATCAGCGCTAACAATGCCAGCGACCAGAGTGCTAAAGACTTACCCAGCAACAAACTGGTATTGCCAATGCCCTGCCCGATGAGCTGATACAGCGTTTTGTTCTCTTTTTCTCGAGTGACGCTGGCAAAGCCGCAAATGATAAGCAGCAAAGGCACCAATGATTGTAAAGCGAATGCAGGAGAGAAGTTGCCGAAACGCGACAGCAGGCCGGTTTCCCTGGCAGAAGCGAAAGTTGCCGTATTTTGTCGATGGCCTTCAAGGAAAATTGAAGTACCAACCATAGAGTTAATGCCGGAATCGATCACGGCTAATGGGGACGCCGTGCGATAAACGTAATGTCCGTAATGCACCATACGATGCGGATGGCGATCAGGCTGAGCCTGAAAAATAGCATCAGCTTCAGCTTGCTGTGCTAAGCGCTCTTGTGCTCTTCGAGAAACTTCGGTGTTAGACACAAACGCTGCGCAAACAGACACTACTACTAAAGTTGTTAAAACTGTCCAGGCGAGTTTGGATCGACGCCAGAAACGTAACTCATCATTAGCAATCAATAGAATTGGATTCATCACGCAGCCTGTTGTTGTAAGAACAAATCCCGGATAGCGGCAATATCAATCGCACCATCCTCGTCAGCCTCAAAAACATCAACCAGTTGGCCAGCTCGCAGCAGCCCCACGCGATGAGCAACCTGGCATGCACCATACAAATCATGAGTCACCATTAATACAGTGACGCCGATACTAGCCAACTTTTCAACAATCTTATGAAAATCTTCTACTGCCGCAGGATCGAGTCCCGAAGTTGGCTCATCTAACAGCAACACTGGAGTCTCGCGCAACAAGGCAAGTGCGATTGCCGTTTTCTGGCGCATACCCTTAGAGTACGACTTTAGAGGTTGAGTCCAGCTATCTTTAGGTAGATTTACCGACTCAAGAGCCGAATGTAATGCTTTTGCATCGGGTCGGGCCTGGCTTAGGGAAAGGAAATAGGTCAGGTTTTCAATTGCGTTAAGGTGTTCATAAAGAGCAGCACTTTCAGGCAGGTAAGCAATCTTACTGCGCACAGCAACTGCGTCTTCCGCTGCAGACTGACCCAGCACCTCAGCTCTACCATCAACAACATCTAACAAACCCATAAAAGCCAGCAGGGTTGTAGATTTTCCAGCGCCGTTACCGCCAAGCAAGGCGAAGACCTCGCCTTGCATGACCTGGAACGACATACCCGATAGCACTGTCTTGTTGCCCCGAATGACTTTCAGATCAGTTGCCTGGAGTGCGATTTCTGTCATCTAGTTATTCTCCCCGACCTTTGGCGAGTAGTATTAAAACGAATATGTCGCTGAAAGTCTCCACCAGGTTGGTGCGCCCGGCTGCACCCAGACATCCGCATAGGAATTGGTATAAAACTCCTCGTCAAACACATTGTTAACTTCCGCACGCAATCCTAACGACTCTGAAACCTGATAGTCTGCTGCGACTCTGAAGGTAGTGTAGCTTGGCAGTTGAAAAGTTGGGTCACCGAATTCGCCACTTCTATCATCGACGTAAATCAAAGTGCCGATCAGAGTCAGTGGATTGCCAGCCAACTGCATCTCCTCAGCGAGTTGCAGACTAAACTGATTCTCAGCAACATTGAGAAGATTTGAACCTGCTGGAATGAAATTAAACGAAATAAAATCGGTGTAGTCGTTTAGAGTTTGCGCATCGACGTTGGCATAGGATAGCCAAAGGCTTGTGGTATCAGTTAGCCTGCCTGTGAGGTCAAACTCAAATCCCGAGCTTTCTGCAGCACCGATCGCTGTGGGATTAAAATCAGCATCAAAGGTCGCGATATTCGATTGCTCAAGGTCGAAGATCGCAAAGTTTCCAGACAGCGCACCATTATTCAGAGTGAACTTAACGCCTAATTCCGTCGATTCTGACAGGTTAGGATCTAAACCATTGTCATCAGTTGCACCAGACAGCGGGCGAAAATTTTCACCGTATACTGCATACAAAGAAACAGCGTCTGTTGCCTGATAAACCACGCCAAACTGCGGGCTTACCTGAGTTTCAGAATACCTGGACACACTATTAGATCGACGGTTAATCAACTCTTGATCATAATCATCGAGGCGGGCGCCAAATCGAATCTCTAATTTGTCTGTCAGACTAATTTGGTCCTGAACGTAGAGCCCGACAGCCTCCTGCGTTTCAACGCGATTGATTTGTGGGGCTAGATTAAGGCCGGATATCGGAGAGTTTCCATAGACCGGATTAAAAATATTGATGCTTTGATCAGTTGACCTGTCGCGAAAAGCGATTTGATCATTTTCAAATTCGTCACTATCAACCCCGATAATAATACGATGGGTTACGTCTCCCGTATCGAAACTTCCGCTCAATTCTGCCCGGAACACCTGATAAGTCGCATCGTAATCACGGCTACGGCTAAAACGACCAAAATTGCCGTCGGCATCCGGGGCTCCGAAGCCATTTTCTGATGCAAGTCCTTCGAGTGAAGTGTCACGATAGTTAAAACCAACCAGCGCGCTCCAATTGCCGTCAAAATCATATTGGAATTCCACCTGATGGCCGAGTACATCGGTTTCTATAGGACCATAGCTTGGTTCACCCAGGAATCGACTCTCTGGGATCAGGCCTAATACATCGTCTATTGCGATCACACCGCGATCAAAAGGAGTTTCCTGATTGCTGTACTCCATTTCGTAAATCAATTGGCTGTTATCACTTATGCGCCAGGACAGCGAAGGGCTGAACATTCGCTTTTCAGTTTCAACCGTATCTCTGAAGCTCTCAGCATCTTCATAAGCACCAACAAGTCGTATTGCAACGTCATCGGACAAAGGAGTGGTATAGTCAAAATCAACCCGGTTAGTACTCCATCTACCGGTAGACACAATGACTTCTCCCGCAGTCTCGAAGGTAGGTCGCTTGGTCACCAGATTTACCGTGCCGCCGGGCTCGCCACGCCCGTACAACGCAGCGCGGGGGCCTTTCAATACTTCAACCGATTCAATGCCGGAAAGATCACGAGCACCACCAAATCCGCGTCCAGCGTTAAATCCATTGACTAGAAAATTACTCGGCAGGTTTTCATCGCCAATAAAGCCGCGGATAGCAAAACTGTTCCAGAGACCACCGAAATTATTTTGCCTGGCGGCAGAAGCAGACAAATCCAATGCCTGAACCAGATCGACCACGCCTGCATTGCGCAAAGTTTCAGCATCAATCCTCAACTCTGCTTGTGGTGTTTCTAAATCATCAAAATCCCCCTGATAGGCACGGCGCTGTCCTAAAACCAATATGGATTCAATTTCATCATTAGCACCAGTCTGAGCTGATGCGATTGATGCCGGCAATGCCTGCATCACTAAGCCGGTAAATAATGCGCAGTGAAGCATTGGTGTTTTGATTCGCATTTTTTATCTCTTTATGTAACTGACTAAAGCCCAATTGACTCGGGCACCCCAAGACTAAGGCAACGCATCATACAAGATTTCCCCAGGTATTGTTACTATATAACATTATATTTCCTGTTGATTTAGACCCAATGAGCTGTAGTTAGAATTCCTTCTCGAGTCGGGTAAGAGAACGATCGGTAAAGCGCCGAGGTACGGCAAAAATTGCAGCGGCCGCTGCAATTCAACCCATGGCGAGAGTAGAAAGTATATGAAGAGGCGTTAGAAGGATGGATGCTGCGTGGGCTGTTGATCGCTAATCGATAAACTGCCGAATGCGGGTTTTAAAATCTTCCACAGTCATTGCGCGATTAAACTGGAATGGACCAGCATCGGTAATTACGCCACTGGCAGCCCCAACGTCACCATCGATGAGTGGCTGTGGCCGCTTGATAGTACGGGGAATTCTCCCGGTTCGTTGAACATCAGTTACCGGTCGCAAGTTAGACGTAGTGATTCTGCGTTCGCCTTCATCGTCGACAATAAGAAAATGTCCCTGAGACCAACCTAAGAGCGGATTGATTAAGTCCCTGCTGATGGACTCCACGAAATAGACCCCTTCCTCATCGACTCTTGGAATGCGCAACCCGCTGACTTCCATGATCTCGCCATTCAGTTCGCCACCGGCAAACTTCAATTCCAAAAGGGAATCAGAGTAATCACCCTTGATGACATCGTTTACCTGAAACGTGACATAGGTGACCACCATGCCAGCGGCGTTCTCTTGGACGTTGTGTTCAATAACCTGTCCTTCAAACACTAACTCAGCGCTACCCGCTACTTCATCTATGTCCATACCCAGTATGGTGGTAGCATGCAGTGGCAGCGAACAACACATTGCCAGCAACGCGCAACTGGCAAGCACGCGCAAACGAATTGATTCAGAGATTTCCAGGGTCATTCCTTCAGCCTTTATAGAGCAGACACTATACATCAGCAGACCGCCTGATTCGTCAAAAAAGCACTGAATTGTGATAGAAATCCCGGGGTCAGAATACTACCTTTACCGATAGTCAGTCTGACCCCACTCCAGAGCTTCTAGAATGGCCAGGGTGGCATCGCAACCACTTCCTGCTCCATCGAACCGAGACCTTCCACCTCTACTATAACGACGTCGCCCACTTGAAGATTACTTCGCATTCCAGGTTCTGGTGAGATGGCGCCGGTGTATATCAGGTCGCCGGGCTCCAGTGTCATATAACGTGAAAGATAACTAACAAGCCGTGCCGGATTGTTGATCATGGTTGAAGATTGTCCTTGCGATAACAGCTCACCATTCACCCGTGTGGTGATCTGCAGGTCACTGTAGTCTATTCCCCTGACGATTCGGCTCGCGAGGCCTGCCCAGGTATCTGTTGCTTTGCTTACGTATTTCAGTGGCCTGGGCCCTGGACCTGCTGTGATCCAGGAAAGCTCAGACCAATCATTTCCGGCAGCAACGCCAAAAATGTAGTCATTGACTTCATTGACTGGGATGTGGCGACCGCGACGCCCAATAACTAATACCAACTCTCCTTCCGGAATGAACATCTCCACTTCCGGTGGTCGTTCAACTTCACCACCATCGGCACTGAGTGCGGTAGAACGTTTAAACAGGTATCTCGGGTGAGGTACTTGTCTAGGAGGCGCATTGGTGGGTTGGTAATTTGCTGCTGCTGCCAGTACTTTGCGCCCTGGCTTGGCCGGATCCACTGGTAATCCCAGCTCAACATCAGATAGTTCAAAAGTCTGTCCGGTAGGTGCAGCATTACCTCCTATTGGGTCACCATCGAGCTCGCTCACCTCATCACCGTTGAGTACGCCAAAGGATGTGCCGCCTAAATGCTGGAATCTTACATAAGTGCCGTTTGCCGCCGATATTTCGGGGCCCGACACCGTTTGTCGAGTTACGCGAACCAACTGGTTACTCACGGTACCTATGTTTTCTATCTCTACCTCAACGACATCATCTTGCCAGAGCTGGCGTCGCGTACCTGGCAATTGTGGAGGTGCCACAGTACCGGTGAAGATGATGTCACCGCGCTTGAGAGTGACATAGTGGCTGATCTTGCTTATTAACGAGGCCGGATCGTCGCGAAAATCGGCGCTGGTACCCTGGGCCGCAACAACGCCGTCCAGTCTAACGGTAATTTGAAGATCACTAAGGTCGAGCCCGGTTACTACTACGTCTCCCAACGTCGCAAAGGTATCGCCGGCTTTACAGAACACATGAGTCGGCTCTTCAATTCCCCGTCTTTCACCGCACCAATCGTTTTCACTCCAATCGTTGCCGACAGTAACACCGAACAAATAATCCATCGCTTCTGATTCAGGAATATGCCGACCTTCACGTCCAATGATCAGCCCAAGCTCTCCTTCAAAGTTAAAGTTGGTAGCGCCAAAAGGAACTTCGACGGGCGCACCATTCTTCGCCAGCGAGGTATTGGCTTTTCCGAACCAGCGCGGATGGTCGACCTCGACCGGAGTTCCATTAGGATTATTTGAGTTGCCAGCAACTCCCATCACATTGGGTACTCGCTCGGGATTCATGGGAATTTCCAACTCCACGGAACCCACGTTGACGGTGCGACCGGTAGGGCTTACGCCATCGTCAAAGACTGGATCACCATCGAGCACACGAATTGTTTGTCCTTCCAAAATTCCACTGTGAGTGCCAGTGTCATCAGAAAACCGGACGTAACGGGTTACTCCGTCTTGAGCAAACGCTACTTGTGTTGCAAGTGGTGTAGAAAAAACGAATGAAGAGATAAGCGAGAGTTTCAATAGACCCAGGCTTAGAGGCTTTATTACTTTCATTGGTATTACTCTCCGGTATAACGAATTATTTATTTACTAGTTGGCGACCCAAGGCGGCTCGATAAGCAGCTCGGGGTCTGCGTCGGGTTTCGGTATGAATTTTTGCGTGCGACCATATTGATTGTCGCCACCATATAGATTGCCGTCTGGATCAACGGTAAAGCTATGCACTTCTAAATAACCATCTGGCAGATCGCGCGGAACGAGCCAGGTGTATTTTATATTGCCTTCGAAATCAAAATTTACGAAGCGAAGCGGACGCAAGTCCGTAATCCAGAAATCGTTTTCGTTCACGATTATATCCAGAGGCAAACCGAGTGGTGCGCCGATGGAACGTTCAAAAATAAAAACGCCAGGATCGTCAGTAGCACGAAACAGATTCACACCATTTACACCTGAGCGGTCAGTCACAAACACGCGCCCCTCAGGACCAACAGCAAGCGAATGAATAGTATTGAATTGCCCTGGTCCATCGCCCTGACTGCCAAACTCACCCAGATAATTCATCCCGCTGTCGTAAACAATGACTCTGTGATTTAGCAGGCCATCGGCAACCAGAATGCGACCGTCAGGCATAAAAGCGACATCCTGAGGGCTGCCATAGTGAGTGGCATCGTCACCGGGGACGCCCCGCTCTCCGTAGGTAGCGATATGTTCACTACCGTCATTAGAGAGAACGTGAATTTCATGATGAGTCTGATTAACCACCCAGAGCTTTCGCTCTGGATCGTAGGGGTTCACCCGAATACGCTCCGGCCCAGGTCCATCTGCGCCTTCACAGAGATAGTCCAAATGGTCCCACACCGCGATTGTGTTGCCATCACCATCGACTTCAAACAAACAGTTTTGCCATACGCGACGATTTGGTTCAGTTAAGACATTTATCCCTAAGGCACCGGCAAAACCCGGATAGTCATCGGGAATCGGATAAGGCAGATAAGTCTCTCCCCGCTGATTGATGATGATACGGTCTGGTGTTTCTGCCCAGATTGCAGAATTTCCACCGAAGGCAAAACCTTCTTCCTGAAAAGGTTCTAACCAACCGCTTACCACGTTATATGGGCTTTCACCTATCTCACCGCGTGCGAATCCGTATTCCTGGGCGGATGCGGTGAATGAGCTGACCGTAAATAAGCACGTTGCGGAAGCGAGCAGCAAGGAACGGATGTTTTGCATGATTCTAGACTCCAGCATTCATCTTTTTGTTATAATATAACCTAACACGATAGACACCAATGTGCGACGCGTCGGACGTTACAAAAAGTGGCAAAACGGCCTGTTCAAAGCTAACGCAAGCGGCTTGATTTGGCACCTGAGTACACAATTAGTCGCGTTAATTGGAATAAAAAAACAGGCGAGGTGGATGTGCCGATTTTCGATTATCGTTGCGACGATTGCTCGGAAGAATTTGAGTACTTTTTAGTCCGTTCTTTTGACACTCCAAGCTGCCCTGCTTGCTCAGGGGTCAACCTAACCAAGAAAACGTCCTCGTTTAAGGTTGGTAATTCGAGCGAGGAGAATCCGTCTCCGACTGATAATCAAACTCAGATCAAAGATTCAGGTCATACATGCACCAGCGCATGCGACCACGGAACCAAATCCCATGGGCATAGTGAAAGTCCTTATGCCGGATGTGCAAGAACCTATGCAGATTCCCTGCGAGAAAAGTACGGATACTGAGTAGCAACGAGTCTAGACCAGGGTCAGTTGCCTTTCAGCTTTCACTTAGACTTCGACTTCGGCTTACCATATAAAACTAGATTGTGATCGACGAGGTCATAGCCCAGCTTTTTAGCGATCTGCTCCTGCAAAGCTTCGATTTTTTCGTTGTGAAATTCAATCACAGTTCCCGTTTCCGTGCACACCAGATGATCATGGTGGTCACCACTGTCGAGTTCGAATACGGAATGGCCTCCATCGAAATTATGACGCTCGACCAATCCGGCCTGCTCGAACTGGGTTAATACCCGATACACCGTCGCCAATCCCACGTCTTCACCCGCATCAAGCAAGGCTTTATAAAC
>JANQJM010000121.1 GCA_028281635.1 Pseudomonadales bacterium
AGTTAATTTTTGCAGCTTTAACTGTTTCTTAACGCCAACTACGCCAGGGACAAGGCATGATCTCTGCTCTTTCGAGTGAGCATCTAATCAACGAAAAAACATGGCAAAAACTCAACGCAACGAATTTGCCGTCAGTTTGCGTTTAAATGAAAACGGTGAGCCACTGATTACGCGCACATGTGTCGGGCTATGAGCCTACCTGCAAATGTAGACATGGCGAAAGCGATTGAAATCGGACGTTGGGGCCGGCCTACTTTAAGATCTCGCCGGGGTTAAATTTGATGAAGACTTAATAGAAGACACAGTTCCACCGCCGCTAACAACTCAACCACGATCACAAATCTTAAACTTGTTAATGGGCAAGATTCCTAAGTGGTGTGCTGAAAGTTGATACAGATTGCGTGTGCCCGAGATGCCCCATTAACCTGGATAACTAAAACGACGCCAGAGTGCTTCAAGTGGCCCCTGGTCGTGGGACCGTAACCAGTACCGGGCAAATAGCCACTGTATTGGAATCACTAGCGCCACGACGACTGGGATCAACGAGAGAGGAAGTTCGCCCATTAACGCCAAGCCATAGCCATAAAACACGATGACTCCGAATGAAGTTTGAGTGATGTAACTGGTTAGAGGCATTCGACCGATAACGCCTAGCTGCATAAGCAGCCAATGAAATTTCCCCTTTTGCCAGAGCCAGGCACTTGCACCGACGTATCCGATCATAAGTGTCAGGCAACTGATGTGCATGACCAGGCCCTGAAACAAGCCCATCAAATCCGTACCGTAGTATGACGCGGTGACTGCTTTGGTCCAGGCGTACAGCGCGCCACTTACTAGCCCCACCAGCATGGACCCTGACCACAAACTAGTTGGGATATTTCGCCCTTCACGCCACAGTGGCAGAACAGTACGGGCGAACAGTGCGCCGAGTACGAAAAAACCCAGTACCTGCACGTACCTTCCACTAAGCAAGTAACTTATCGGTCTCTGGACAGCGCCCAGGACATTCACCAACCAGACTTCCCGCGCGGTATCAGACATGAACAAACTAAAATTACTGCGCCCCGCCAGCCCCCAATCACTTTGCAAACCTGCTGCAAAACGGGAAAGGCTACTCCAAAAAGAAGCGCCCTCAGTGGCTGCGACTACTACATGAATTGCCATGGGCAGAGTCAACAGTATCCCAACTGTGACCGCCAATTGCCGATTGGACCAGGACAAAAATAGAGGCATGATTAATCCTAACACTGCATATAGGGTAAGAATGTCACCATACCAGATGAAGTACATGTGAATCAGCCCGATCACCAAGAGTACGCCCATGCGGCGATACCAGAAAGGAATAAAGGGTGATCCTCTCAATTGTGCACGCTCAGCCTGCAAAGCAAAGCCAATACCTAATAACAAAGAGAACAATGCGTAGAATTTTCCCTCTACCAGTGCGTCAATGGCAAAGAGAACCGCCTTGTCGAGAAACGGCAGGGCCATCACCTGGTCGAATTCCAGGTAATACATACCGAAGAAGCTAACCAAATTAGCCAGGAAGATGCCGATCAAGGCATAACCGCGAAGAACGTCCAGGAGAGGCAGACGCTCTTCGACGGTTGTTGCCCGTAACGAACTCATGGATTCAAACTAGAACTGCCACTGCATTGTCACACTGTAGTTGCGCGGCGCACCCATCATTACCTGATTGGCATAGATAAAAGCAGGATCCGTTTGCCCCAGATAGAATACATCAGACCAGGAGACATAATCCTCATCTGCAAGATTGTCCACTCGCGCGGTTATCCGATAGTTGTCACCAACCCAGGCTGCATACACATCCAGCAGTTGATACGACTTGAATTGGACAGTATTGCTGTTGTTGCCAAAGCGGTCATCGACAAATCGCCAGCCGCCTCCTAACTCAAGTGGCAGGCCACCTACATTGGAATAGCTGGTCCAGGCATTAGCTGTGCGCTCAGGTACATTAGGAGGATTATTACCTGCGTTGGCCACGTTGTTAGCCGTGCGCTGAAATTCCGCATCGGTGTAACCGGCATTGACACCTACCCGCCACTGATCATTAAGATTACCAGTCAGAGCAAACTCAAGTCCGCGGGCATCTTGCCCACCGATGTTTGCCACATTATCCACAGAGAATCTCTGTAAGATGTCGTCGCGGGTAATATCAAACCAGGCCAGAGTCATCTCTGTACCTCCACCCAGGCTCGCCTTAAGACCGATCTCCCATTGTTCAGCACTAGTAAGATCGAAATCGTTATTGCTGTTCACGAGAAAGATGTTTGATCCGATAGGATCAACTGCGTCGCTGTATTGACCGTACAAAGCAATATCTTCAGTAAGGTCAAATACGAAGCCCAGTCGCCAGCTCCACCAGTCATAGCTGCGAACGAATCCACTGCCCTCATCCACTCCTGACTCGTTAAAATTTGCACGGTCGAGATCCAACTCCTCGTATCTCAACGCACCCACCAGGCTAAAGCGGTCGGTAATTTGTAATGCATTCTCGGCGAAGATTGCCCAGTCCTGGATATCAGTAGGACTAACGCCTCGCAGTTCGAGTTGCCCATAGACACCAGGAACTGGATTGTACGGATCTACCGAATCGCCAGGCGCAGGAGGAATGCTGCGTCGAAAACCACGGCTGCGTACGAAGTCGATATCCAGCACTTCGGCTCCCACAACGAAGCGGTTTTCCATACCACCTAGTTCGCCATCAACGTTAAGAGTAAAGCGATTTCCCCACTGATCCTGGTCGTGAAATACGAAGAAGTAACCATAGTAACGTTGGATTTCTCCTGCCTGACTGCAAACATCGACTACCTCTGTACAGAAGGCATATCCTTCTGCATTCACCCATTCACGATCGGCGTCAAACTTATAAAGCGTGTTTTGCAGCGTGATGTTCTCAGAAACTTCCCAGGAATAGTCAGCTCTCAAAAACAGCTGATCCGATTCTGCGAAACCATCCTCAACATTGTAGTTGCGGAACCGCATGTCCTCGTCAATCGTTTCACCGGTTGTGGTGGAAATGATATGTGTCATGGGACGCCTTGCGGCTTCTAGCGGGATCAATGGTGTACCAAAATAGCGGCCAACATCGTCCTGCAAGTAATCTGCACTGAGTTTTAGCTCCATGTCATCCGCAAGACTCCACACGAAGCTGCCTGTAACATTGGTTGATTCGGGGTCGGTACGCTCAACAAATCCCTCGGCACCATAGGTGCTCACGTCAAAACGCCAACCAGTTGTCTCTGACAAAGAACCGCCAGCACCGAATCCAGCCTGGAAGGAATCCCAACGTCCGGCACTTAGCAGTACATCATAAGAAGACTCGGCACCAACGACAGCCGTTCTTGCAACTGTGTTGACCGTGCTGCCAATCGCGCCGATACCGCTCATAACCGATGCAGGCCCTCGCAATACCTCGACGCGTTCAAGATTGAAAGTATTTTGCGGGCGCATCACCATGCTGCTCGGACCTACCCATAGGCCGTCACGAAGAATTGAAACCTGACCACGGGTAAAACCGCGCATTGAGAAAGTTGAAGGGGCGGCAGGATGATTGCCGGAAATCACGCCGGGCAAACTTTGTACTGCGTCAGTGAGCTGTTGGTAGCCACGAGAACGCAGCACTTCCTTGTTGATGACCTCAATGGCCGCAGGAGTTTCACGGATAGTCAATCCGAGCCGGCTTCCTGCACCAGAGTCACTATCCAGACCCAGTGATCCCACTGTGTCGCCGATGACAACGATTTCCTCTATGTTCTCCGCTCCGTAAGAGGGTGGCTGAACAAGGATGGTCAAAGCGAGAGAATACAAAAAGCAACGGGATAAAACTGTGGGTGCACAAAGACTCATTTTCTAACTCCTAACGGGACAGGGAGATTTCTTCAGAGGGGGCGAAGCTTGCCAATGGCAGGTTTTATCAGTCGGGCGTGAACTTGCTCTCTATCTTGGTGATATCTCACTGGAGAGTCTGTCCCAATTGCTGAAAATCCATCTGTATATTTGTTTATTATAGGAATGTTATAACATAACAAAACCAATCATGCCACGAAACACTGAAGACTGGAATTGGACATCTGTCAGCGACGAGGTAGAGCAGATATGCAGCGCGGCAAAATGTATTAGACGTATGCCTAATGTTTGCTCTGCCACCTTAGTCAGCCCCGTATTTTCACCTCACCATAAAAGGACTGAATTTTAGAAACGATCGAAGGTGTATGTGCAGCCAAAATGCTGCTTGTTAACGGTTACTTAACGTCACATAGCCAAAGCTCAAGGCATAATTCCCTGTCTGATTGAAGTTCTTGTTAAATGAAGAAACTGAAAAAACTACTCTTCCTCACTCACCGATGGCTGGGCATCTTTATGTGCCTGCTATTTGCGCTGTGGTTCGCCAGCGGCATTGTGATGATGTATGTGGAATATCCTGAACTCACACGGGAAGAGCGGCTGCAAAATCTCCCTGCTCTAGATCTCAACTCCGTGAATCTTTCACCGCTTGAAGTAGCAGCTGGCCTAGGGGCTGTTAATGCCTATTCTTCATTAAGCCTTTCTTCGGTTTTGGGTCGTCCTGCCTATCAATTCACCGCGCCGGGTGGTACGGGACTGGTAGCGTTTGCTGATACCGGCGAAGCATTCGACGGGCTGGAAGAACAACAGGCGCTGGAAGCGGCAAGATTGTCGGGCTTTGGAGACGGGACAACTGAGCCTGAACACTCGGGGCTGGTCGAAGTGGATCAATGGACTGTAACAGCTTCTCTCGATTCTCATCGCCCTTTGCATAGAGTGGCCCTGGGAGACGAAGCTGGTACGGTGCTTTATCTGTCCAGCTCCACAGGGCAAGTGGTGCGCGATACTCATCAAAGCGAGCGCTTCTGGAATTGGCTGGGATCGACGATTCACTGGATCTACCCGTACCAGTTACGACAACACAACTCTGTTTGGAGAGACTTGATTGTCTATCTGTCTCTGCTTGGATTGTTCTCAATAGTCACAGGAACGATTATTGGGTTCATGCGGCTGCGCCCTTTTAAGAAGTATCGTGGCAACAGCATGAGTCCATACCGGGGATGGATGAAGTGGCATCACATCCTGGGATTGCTAACCGTAGTCTTTGTGACAACCTTTATGTTTAGCGGCCTAATGTCCATGGGGCCCTGGGGAATATTCGATGCGCGCTCATCGGCGCAGCCTCAGATTGCCAGGTATGTAGGACAATCTGTGTTTCGCCTGGCGTCGCTACCAACAGCACCTACGGCCAGCTCAACCTTCTCAAACGAACCGATAAAAGAAGTGACCTGGCACTATATTGACAGTGAGCCTTATCTCGTTTCCCATTATGGCAATGGGGAACGTAGCGTTTCTTTCGATAATGAAAGCGGTAACGATTCTATGCGCTTACTGGCCAGCATTGCTGAATCTGTACCGAAGCTGCTGCCCGAGAACCGCCTGCTCAGTATGGACCTGATTCAGGAGTACGACGACTACTACTATTCGCGGCACAATCGATTTCGACCCTTACCTGTCTATCGCGCCCAATTTGATGATGATGAATCCACCTGGTATCACATTGACCTGGGCACAGGCCAGCCGGTAAATCGAGTAACAGACGCGAGCCGCAGAGAGAGATGGCTGTATTACGGTCTGCATAGTCTGGATTTTCAATTTCTTTGGCAGCAGCGACCACTATGGGATGTTGTTGTGATTTTGCTCAGCCTGATTGGGATCGGCTTTTCACTCACGTCTGTTACTATTGCCTGGCGGTATCTAAAGAGCTAGAAGCTCTTCCTTTAGAATTCTCCTCTCATTCTCCTACCACCCTCCTTTCATCACTCTGTCATTTTTATTGCCAATACTGTCTGGCTTTAAGAACATGAGCACTCCTACACGAGGGTAGAAGATGAATATCCCTTTTCCGAGACGGAAATTCCTGAAAGCCGCACTGACTACAGGCGCTGCATCCGGCTTCTTGCTCTCTGGCTGGACTGCAAAAGTGCTTGCCGCCCTGGCAGATCCCGAACGTAACCGCGTCTTTAGCCATGGTGTTGCCAGCGGGGACCCTACTCATGACAGTGTTTTGTTATGGACCCGGGTTGCGGCCAATGGCAGCGCTAATGTGAGCTGGGAGCTGGCTAGTGACAGCGACTTTCGTCAGATCGTTAAGCGTGGACAACACTCGACAACCGCCCAGGCTGATCACACGGTGAAAGTTGTTGTCGATAATCTGCAATCAGGGCAAACCTATTACTATCGTTTTCTATTCGACGGTGTGATCTCGGAACCGGGACGTACACGAACTTTGCCGAACGGACCTCTTGCCCGATTAGGCATCGCTGTAGCATCTTGTTCGAACTACCCTTTTGGTTACTTCAACGCCTATGAAGCTATTGCCAATGATGATGACATCGATTTCGTCGTACATCTTGGTGACTACATTTATGAATACGGCGCCAATGGATGGGGGTCTGAGGATGGAGAAGCTCTGGGCAGGCAACACGCACCTGCGCACGAAATTTTGACTCTGACCGACTATCGGGAACGTCACGGCCAGTACAAATCCGATTTAGGCTCGCGTCTTATGCACGCGGCCCATCCTCTAATCCCAACCTGGGACGACCATGAGTCCGCCAATAATCCCTGGCGTGGTGGCGCGGAGAACCATCAACCTGCAATTGAAGGCGACTGGCCAGAGCGCAGAGAAGCTTCATTGCAGGCTTACTTCGAATGGATGCCTGTTCGGGATCCAGCAAGCGGTGGTAGTCGCGATCAACTGTGGCGACACTTCTCGTTTGGCGATCTTGCCTCGATGACCACGCTGGAAACACGACACACTGGTCGCGGCCTGCAGGTGGAGTACGGAGAGCATCTGGCATCCATCAGCAACAACGCTGACCGCGATAGGTTCGTGAATGAAATTCTCGGTGACCCCGCTCGCAATATGCTCTCTTCTGAAATGGAAGCTTTCTTGGAACAGAGCCTGCGACAATCAGTTTCACAATCCCAAACCTGGCGCATTATTGGAAATCAAATTCCAATTGCGCGTACTCATGTACCAGACGTTGGCAACAGACTGCAACGTGAAGTCGGTGGAGACTATGTTCCAGCCTCTGCATCTCACGGGCGGTTTTCCCGGCTAGGCGAATTGGATCTGCCGCTGTATCTCGATACCTGGGATGGGTACCCGGCAGCACGCGAGCGCTTCTACGATCTCTGTCGGAGTACCGGAGCCAGCGACCTGATTGTCGTCACCGGCGATAGTCATGCGTTTTGGGCCAATGAGCTTTTTGATGATTCGAATCAGCGCATGGGAGTGGAATTGGGAACTACCGGCATCACTTCGCCCGGTGATTTCGAAAGCTATGGTCCGCAAGGAGCAGTCGCTTTCGATCGCCTGGTAGCCGAACACAATCGAGAGGTAGCCTGGACCGATTGTACCCATCGAGGTTTCGTCAAGCTGATGCTGACACCAGGTTCAGCACGGGCTGACTTTGTGGTGGTGGACAATGTGCTTAGCCGAGACTTCCAATCGTCGGTGCTGCGCAGTGTGGACATAGTTAGAGACGGCGACAGTCTGGCCTTTGGCTGAAGACTCGCGACGCAATAGATGGTAAAACTCTCCCAGGCCGAACAATAACAACAAGAGGAGAGCTCATGAATAATCCGGTTTCCAGCAAAACTGCAAAGATCAAGGGGCTCCCCGCGCTTTTGATCACACTGGCTCTTTCACTACTTTCCGCCAATACAAGCTTCGCCCAACCGCTTGAGCGGGACTTTGTCGGAGTGACGGCCGGTTACTCTCTCTCGCCAAATATCACCTACCACCGCGCTGATGGCATGGACCTCAAACTGGATGTCTATCGTCCGCGGGGCAATGAATCTCCGAATCCCACTCTGGTGTACATCCACGGCGGTGGCTGGACAAACGGCAGCAAGGAAAGTTCAGCACTGACGTTCCTTCCCTACCTTGAGATGGGTTGGTCCGTCGTCAATGTGGCCTACCGATTAGCCGAAGTGGCCCATGCACCGGCAGCGGTGGAGGACACACGCTGCGCTCTGAGATGGATTTATCGAAACGCTGAGCAGTACGGATTCGATCGTGATGCGATTGTGGTCACTGGCAACTCCGCCGGCGGACACCTGGCGCTGACTACCGGCATGTTGCAGGAAGCCGATGGATTGGATGCCCAATGTCCCGGAGACCGCATGCGTACCTGGAATATTGGTCCCCGCAATACTGACCCACTGCGGGTAGCGGGCATCATCAACTGGTATGGTATTACCGACGTGCTCGATTTGCTGGACACCGGGCCGGGCAGTTCTGGCAACTTTACCGAGGCCTGGTTAGGCAGTGCAGAAAACAAGCGAAGCACTGCTGAGCGGGTATCGCCGATGAATATGATCAGATCAGATCTGCCTCCGGTGCTAACCGTACACGGCACCAACGACACGATCGTGCCTTATGATCATGGCGTGCGCCTGCACCGTGCGCTGGACGAAGCTGGTGTGCCGAACCAGCTCGTGACCGTCGATGGCGGTGGCCACGGCGGTTTCAGCTATGACGAGATGAGTTACATCTACTCAGAAATTCGTGAATTTCTGGGACAACTGGCGCTTTAAAACAACCGCCTAAAGTATCTCTCCCCTGGTAGACAGCCTGACCCGGTACAGACCGGTTCTTGCTGTCATATAGAGCGTCGATCCGTCGTCGCCCCAGGCCACATTGGCCGGTACTTCCGGCGGCTTGATCGTGCCAAGGTGATTGCCTTCCGGATCGAACACCCAGACTCCACCGGGCCCGGTGGCGAAAATATTGCCGTTCACATCTATCTTCATACCGTCCGCCGCACCGGGCGCATCCTGATCGTTCACATCGAAGAATATGCGCTGGTTAGATAGCTGACCATCATATGCTACATCATAGGCGTACCAGACCTTATTGTTGCCATCCGAGTTAGCGACGTAGAGAGTGCCCCCATCCAGCGAGAGGGCAATGCCATTGGGGCGTGATTGATTGCGCTCTAACAGTTGAACCTCGCCCGTATCGGGATGGACACGATAGATACCATTGAACTGCAACTCCCGCAGCGGATCCTGCTCTTGCCCGGCGAGACCATAAGGTGGATCGGTAAAATACAGCCACCCATTGGCATGCCAGACCGAGTCATTGGGACTATTGAGACGGCCATCTCCCCAGCGCTCTGCCAGGATAGTTCGCGAACCATCGGCCTCGATTCGGGAAACTACCCGGTTGCCGTGTTCCATCAACAGCAGTCGCCCTTCACCGTCCATGGTCAAGCCATTTGAACCTACCGAATCATGGCCGGCATCACCTTCGAATACAGGCTGCAGGTAAGTACCCAGCCCATCGGCATCGCTCCAGGTATGAATTGCATTGCTTCGTAAATCGCTGAAATATAGCTGATTGTTGCGCCGATCCCAGACAGGGCCTTCGGTGAAAGCAAAATCTCCAGCGAGTTTCTCAATAGTGGCATCGGGGGGCACTAACTCATCGAATGCCGGTGCCACGCGATCAAAGCTGCCACCGTCAGAGATCGAACCTCCGCCGGCAACGTCAGATGATTCTCCGCCGCAGGATTGCAAGAATATGGAGACTAACAGGACAAGCAGATATCGATTGAACCATTTCATGGCTTCTCTCCCGGGAAACGCAAAGTGAAATGAAGGACTCAGGGAGCTCACACTGTACTGTAAATCTTCTCCCGCCCCAATTATTATCGTCTTACCCTCATCGAATGGAGTGCCCCAATGACCAGAATGGCATGTGTACTGTTTGTCCTCCTCGTCGCAGCTTGCTCTGACCAGACAACCTCGACAGCGCCAGATACCACCCCATCGTCCGCGGCCAGCGCAACTGCCATTACCAACGTAACCGTCATCGATGCAGTCAACGGCGTTCGAGAAGGCCAGACCGTAGTATTCGATGGTGACGAGATAGTTGCCGTTCAGGCTGCAGGCACTGCGATTGATGTTGCTGAAACAATTGATGGAAGCGGTCAATATCTTATTCCCGGGCTGTGGGATTTTCATGTACATCTGACTTACGACGATCGCCTGACGGCAGCTATGCCAGAGCTGTTCCTGTCCTGGGGTATTACCAGCGTGCGCGATACCGGCGGCCTCATGCATGAGATATTGCCTGTGGTTGAAAGTATGCGCGCTGATGACGCAATAGCTCCACGTGTCTTTTTTGCCGGTCCGCTGCTGGATGGAGAATTTGTTGTCTATAACGGCGTAGGAAGGCCTGAGATCGGTGTATCAGTCCCAACACCAGAGGCAGCACGCCAGCAGGTCACTGCAATGCACGAGCAAGGTGTCAATTTCATCAAAGTCTATGAAATGGTGACACCAGAAGTGTTCGATGCCTTAACTGAGATTGCCGGTGAATTAGCCCTGCCCATCGATTCCCATGTACCGCTCTCCATGCGAGCGCGGGACGCTGGAGCGCGAGTCAGCTCCATAGAACACCTGCGCAATATCGAAATGGACTGCGCTGCAAACGCCGAAGAGTTTCATGCTTCGCGATTGCGCTTATTGGAAAACGAAAGTGGCATGGCAGGCGCCGACCTCAGAGCCGCTATGCACACCGAGCAACGATTACCCGCTATTGCAGACTACGATGAAGCAGAGTGCGATATTGTGATCGCAGCACTTA
>JANQJM010000159.1 GCA_028281635.1 Pseudomonadales bacterium
CGGAATTTGGAACTCTCTATTTCAAAATGAGGAAGAATTTCCATGTATAAAGCTCGATACTTGCTGCAATTTGCTGGAAACGAGTAAGTCCCTGCGCCCGCATAGCCTGGACGTTGGGCATGCAAAGCCAGGGAAAAGTAACGGAATTACCATCGCCAATGGCAAGACAGAGCCCTGAAACACAAAGCGAAGTCCAGTTTCTTGACTATCGGCCTTCACTACAGTTTAGGATCAGAGCATAGTGAAACTTGTTGGCTGACAGCAGTGTCATGAAAACTAACGCATAGTCCGGACCTCATAATTGAACTCACACTATGAATAGCGAACTCACAATGGATCAACCCAAAAGCTTTTCGGTAAATTCCGCTTTTGTAGTGGTACTGATCATCACTTCGCTACCCCTGGTATTAAAGTGGCTCAGCCTCGCGTTTGGGATCATGACAGATGACAGTCTGGAACATGTCCTGTTTCGCGAAGGAAACACCCGCTATAACTTCCTTTCAGGCGTGTGGCTGGCAACCGGTGCGCTGGGTACGCTGCTTGGCGGCACCATCCTTCTGACCCGATCTCTGATTTCAGAAGGGAGCTCAATCGAACCACTTCTGGTCAATGTGATAACGGCATTGCTTGGAGTCGGGTTCCTGGCCTTCATGATCCACCAGGGAATTTACAATAGCAGTGGCGCCCATATCGGGTCGCCATTGATGAGCGTCCAAACAGGGTCGGCTTTTTGTGCAGCCGGTCTCTATTGTGTCTACCGTCTGCAGATCGAGAAATTCGCTGACAAAGCAGCCGGTGGCAAGCTTTCGACTCCAGGCTATCAGCTCTATCTGTATCAGGTCGCTTATCTGGCATTGATCCCTTTTGTATTTCGAACGACCTACGGAGTTTGGTACGGGCTATTCGGCAGCGCTGGAGAAGGCGGCCTGCTGCTTCAGTTTTTTATGACATTTGTGCTGTTTTTCGTTCCAATGTTTTTGATCTACTTGTATAGAACAAACAAAGAACGCTTCTTTGGGTTTATGCCGGAGAATTCCCGGACAGTATTTGCATTCATCGGTATTGCTTTGATGCTGTTTGGAACCTACAGCTACATCGCCATAGGTCTGGAGGTTGATCTTTACTAACTGTACCGGAAATCGCTTATTGACTGTGTAGTCACCCCACAGTCTAAGATTCGCTAATGTTGAGCATCGCAAGGCAGACTTAGGGAAACCTGCTTAAGATCCAGCAAAATAAGGTAGCAACAGACTGAGACAATTAATTGGATACATAGTATTCCCGGCAATACCTTAAGAATATTGATGGAAAGAGGAATTTAGAAATGGCAACACTTACAGGTACTCACACCGCAACAACCGGTTTGCCTCGTTTCTTAACGAGCAAAATGTTTGCCATAAACAGTTTTTTACTGTCAGTGTGGATATTCTCTATCCCCTTCGTGGAACATGCCATTAGTGCGGGTCTGGGCTTTATGGTGGACGGAGAGTCAAGCCACCCTGCCCTCAACATAGCGCGTGAGGGACACTTGCCCATCGCCATTTATGCGCTTGCTGCCCATATGGTTGCAGGAGGAATAGTCAATTTCATCGCACCTTTGCAGGTGCATCTTGGACTTACACAACGTAGCAAAGTCTGGCACCGCAGGCTCGGCATTACCGTCCTTATCGTCGCGGTTACTGGCGCCATGGTTGGGACTGTTTTTTATGCACTCTATCCTGCTATTGAGGGCACAAGACTAATGCGCTCCCCTGCAAATCTGCAGGCTGGCTCTCTGTACGGAGTAGCGATGTTTTTCATCGCCTTCAAGGTAATACAGACGCTGATTAGAAGAGACATGAAGCAACACAAGATCTGGGCGATCAGCATGGCCGCAATGGCGGTAGGTTCATACATAAATCGAGTAAACGATGGCTGGGTTAACTTAGCGACATCAACCTTCGAGTTGGGTCGACCAGAGATTTATACCCTCAGCGTAGTTAACGCCTGGGCTTTCTGGCTGGCACCCCTACTGATGATTCACGGATTTTTTGCCCTGCAGAAGCGTGGAGCCTTTAAGAAACTTCCTGCTTATGCACCTTTCGTGACTTCCATGGTTGGAATCGCTTATTTTGGAATTGGCACATACCACTACCTGGCACCACAGATGTTTGGTTAGGAAACGGGGAATCATCCTACCAGGCAAGATTGTAACCAAAACAATGGAACAATCTCTCACTGACAGGGCTTCCTTGACTAAGGAAGCCCTTTTTTTAGCCAATAGAAAGCAGTAAAACTTAGACTGCGAAAACTTACCCCAAAACAACGGATAGAACCATGCAACTCAGCAGCCACAGAGTTTCTAACATAAGCAGCACTATTCTCTTGCTGCCTATCATTCTCAGCTTTGGAATTGCGAGTGCGCAGGATGGTGACTATCAGGTCCCAAGAACGGTAGATAATGTACCTGATCTACAGGGGATGTGGACCAATAATACGATCACACCACTTTCAAGGCCGCCTGAATTCGGTAACAAATTAGTGTTGACGGCCGAGGAAGCTTTCGAATTGGAGAAACGCGTTGCGGACTATACCGCGGAGCAGGATCTTCCAAGCGATCCGAACCGCAGCGCACCTACGAAAAGCAGAATCGAATTGGCAGACAGCTATAACAATTTCTGGTTTGACGATGGCACTGAGGTTGCTCGATACAATGGTGAGTTTAGAAGCTCGCTGATTATCGATCCCGAAAACGGACGCATGCCTGAATACACTGCAGCAGCTGAAGAACGCATACGACTGGCACAACAGGCAACAGAAGAGATGGGGGCGTATGCGGGACCTGAATCCCGGCCATTGGCCGAGCGTTGTCTGTTGTCGTTCAGCTCCAGTGGCGGTCCGCCTATGTTGCCAATCCTGTACAACAATAACTACCAAATTGTGCAATCACCCGGGTATGTAATGATCCTCGTGGAAATGGTACATGATGCGAGAATAATCAGAATTGATGACGACCCTTTGCCCGATTCACACAAACGTTGGCTTGGCGATTCCATAGGCCATTGGGAAGGAGATACCCTGGTAGTTGAAACCAGGAACTTCAACCCTAGCCAGCGTTTCCGTAATTCTTCGGAAAACCTGCAGATAACCGAGTGGTTTACTCGCGTTAGTGAAAATGTAATCAACTACAAGTTTACTGTTAGCGATCCCGATACTTTTCTACAGGATTGGTCTGCAGAAATACCAATGAACCTGACGAATGATCGTTTGTATGAATACGCCTGTCACGAAGGTAATTATTCATTGCCCGGTGTGCTTGCCGGCGCGCGCCTGGACGAAAATCAGGCGCAAAGATAACAGGTGCATGGGAGTGGAGAAGAAATTGAGAGGATGGCGATCGATAGCGATGGCCCTTACTATCAACCGTCATCCTCTCGCATGCGCAAAACAACCATAAACTGGAGGGTAGCTCTACAGTCAAGCGATTTTGCAGCGCCAAGTATTGCTAATTCAGGTTAATTGGCAGTTTGTAACTGGGAGTAACATGCTGCGAAATTGTATTGACTGTGTGGGTAACCCTACAGTGTATTTTTTCCTACATAGGCAAAGTAAATCGCGTTCAAATACAACGCAGGTCCTTACGCGGAGGCATGGATAATGTTCAATCGACGCTCAATTTTTGCGACAGCTGCGCTTACCACAGCGATCTTTTCAACTTCTCTATCGACGTCTGCCCAGGCACAAGTAGAGGAGGTTACCTTTCACAGGGACATCGTCCCTATCCTGCAACGGAGCTGCCAGAACTGTCACCGGGTAGGTGGTGGTGGACCTATGCCGCTGGTGACCTATGATGAGGTTACCCCCTTTGCCGGACTTATCGAATACAAAACCGGCCTTAGAGACGAAGCCGGTGCAATGCCTCCCTGGTATATGGAAAAGAACATAGGTATCCAGGACTACAAAGATGACATTTCATTAAGTGACGAGGAAATCGCGAAGATTTCTCATTGGGCACGTAATGGAACTCCCGAGGGTGACCCGGCCGATGCCCCTGCCCCACTGGTATTCGATGATTCAATCAAATGGCGCCTGGGAGAACCTGATCTCATTTTGAAATCAGAAGAAATTACCAAGCTGGCAGGAACGCCAGACTGGTGGGGTGAGATACCTTATATTCCTACCGGGCTTACTGAAGACCGTTACGTCAAATCACTCGAAGTGATTGAAGTTAATGACGTTGACCCTGCGGTCGCCTCGCGCACAGTGGGTGGAAGATACATCGTCCATCACATGCTTTGGGGTACCGGATCCCTCGACGAGAATGGCAATCTGCAACGCGCCCTCGCATTACCCTGGCCGATCCATGAAGTTGGAAGAAATGGAGACATCTTCGACGAAGATGGCGCTCGCTTACTCAAAGCAGGCTCGGTAATTTACTCAGATTCTGTTCACTTACATGCTGCAGCAACTGACGCGACGGCACACCTGGAATTTGGATTTACGTTTCAACCAAAAGACTATGAGCCTCGATATCAAAACTCGTTCATTCCCGTAGGCAATGGCGTAGACATCAGCATTGTCCCCAACAAGGACAAACAGGAACTGCATGCTTATGAGATTCTGCGCCAACATACCAAGATCATTTCTTTCGAGCCGCATTTACATGCGCCTGGTGAGCGTATGTGCCTTGAAGCGATTTGGGGCAGTCAGGTAGAAACCTTGGCCTGTGTTGGTTATGACCATAATTGGGTTCGAACCTACCAGTTCGAAGATCATGCCGCCCCGCTTTTGCCGGAGGGTACGATTCTGCACGTCACAGGTTATGCCAATAACACCGAAAGCAATTCCAATATTCCAGATCCGAGAAACTGGCAAGGTTCTGGAAACAGTTCAATTCAGAATATGTTTATCGATCTCGGGCTTAAGCTTTCACTCACCGAAGACCAGTTCTTTGAGGCCATGGAAGAGCGACGAGAAGTACTGAATCTTGGACCGAACGACCATGTAATTGGCTGCCCTCTTTGCACGGTGCCTTTAGTTGCACCCGTGGAAGGTGATGATTAAGAACACTGGATTAATTTCGATTGTTGGTGGATTTAGTAAATTGCCATGAAAACTCAATACATAAGTTCTCTTCTGCGAGATGGCGTCGCTCTTTTGGGTGCATTCGCACTTCTCGTTTCCCAAGTTACATTAGCGCAGTCTAGTTTCACCAAAGACCAGCCCGTCTATCCAGCATTTGAAGGATGGCGGCAAAATCCAGACGGAACCTTTGATTTCATTTTTGGTTATATGAATGAAAACTGGGAACAAACACCAGTAGTTCCGGTGGGAGAGAACAATTTTCTGTCGCCCGGAGAAGCTGATAGAGGACAACCCACCCATTTCTATCCACGTCGAAACAGATTCGTATTCCAGGTAACAGTGCCGGCAGACTGGGGCGACAGAGAACTGGTCTGGACCCTCAATGTCAACGGCCAGGAACACAAGGCACATGCCACCTTAAGTACTGCTTATGTTCTAGACAACGTGGCAATCGCATCAGAAACCGGCTCCCTCGGCATTGGCACGAGCAGTCCAGAGTCGCGAGCAAATGTGCCTCCAGTTCTTACTGTGCTTGGAGATGAAATACGGACTACCCGGGTCGGTGAATCTATTACCATCAGGAGTCGGGTCGAAGATGATGGTATCCCCAGAGTGCGCCCCGTGCGACCGATGAATGAAGAGGATTTACGAAAGCGCATGCTCACTCCGGCTCCCAAGCCGGCTGTCGGAAAAATAAACGGCCTGCATCTGGGCTGGCATGTTTTCCGTGGGGCAAGTGACAGCGTTACCTTCGATCCGCCCCAACCAAAAGTCTGGGAAGATACCCGCTTCGGCGCCAATTCACCCTGGGCGGTGTTCTGGCACCCACCAGAGATGCCGGAAGACGGTATAGTGGAAGTTACCGCAACTTTCGACACACCAGGCACATACGTGCTTTGGGGTCGTGCTGACGACGGTGGACTGTTTCATGACGGCTACATCACTGTAGAAGTCAGCCCTTGATTTATCGCCAGCTTACTTAACCCAACTATCTTTTAGAGGCGACAGACTTTGGTCGCCCTCGATCTTCTCGCTACCAAATAGTAACCAGAATTTAACAAATCTGTAGGGTAACCCTACAGATTTGTTCGTTCATTCAAAAACTCTAAATCAGCAGTCTGATATAGAGCGTTCGTTCGCCAGCCCAAGCCTAGGATTATTCTGCAAAACAGCGGAGAAAAAGCTTTACTGTAGGGTATTCCCTACAGATTAGCATCATTGTCGATGGAGGTAGCCAAACCCTCAGGTTTTTACTTCTGCAATAACAATTAAAACCCTCAACTATGAGTGGAGTTCCTTCAAGGGAGAAACCATGGAAACTAGAAATATAAAAAGTCGAAGAAGAGCACTTTTTCTAGGCGTAGTAGTGGCAAACATGGCCTCAGTCACTTTTGCCCAACAAGATAATAGTGTTGAAGAAGTTGTCGTAACCGGCTCTTACATTCGTGGCTCTGCACTGGACGCCCCTTCCCCAGTTCAGGTTATAGATAGAGCCTCTATCGAAGCTCAAGGTGCATCCACTGTCTGGGACTTGATCCGAAACCTCGACATCAACCAGGGGTCTGCCACCAATGTCAATGGATCAGCTGGCGATTCCGCGGGTATCAGCGGTTCAGCTCAGGTGAACCTGAGAAACCTCGGCGGCAATTCCACACTTACTCTGATTAACGGCAAACGAGTTACACCCTCTGCGGTGTTAACGATTGCCGGGCAGGAATTCGTAGACCTTAACGATATACCGGTCACCATGACCGAACGAATCGAGATCCTCACCGACGGTGGTTCTGCGCTGTACGGATCTGACGCTGTGGCTGGTGTGGTTAATGTCATCATGCGTACCGAGTTTGAAGGCCTGGAACTCTTCGCAGAAACACAAGGCATTGCAGAAGAAGGTGGCACCTACGAGGAAACCCTCTCAGCTATTTGGGGCTGGGAAAGCAGTGACGGCCGCACTAACTTCGTGATATCGGGAGAATACTTCGAGCGAGATCCCGTTGGAATCGAACATGGCAACACTTACGATCCAAATCGCTGGGATTTTGTAGACGAAGTCGGGTTTGCGACTGCACCTTTCGGTCCTGGGATAAACCCGCTCTATGTAAACCAGGAACTAACAGACCTGAGGCACGCAGAGAGAGCCTCCATTGGTCTGGCTCCAACCGGCACGGAATATACAGACCCTTTATGCGGAACAGTCCCCGGTACTTACACGGAAACTCGGTTTGACGACTTTGGAAACCCCAATAGCCAGTGCATGGAAGATATCACTAATCTGAACTTTCTCGCGCAAGGGCAGGAACGTAAAGCTGCCGCAATGACCTTCGAGCACGATTTCAACGATCGAACAGAGTTTTACTCTTTCGCTTCCTGGTCAGAGCGAGAAGTCGTGCGGCAAGCTACCGGCATTACATTCCCAAGTTCGGCGTCTCAGAATTTCATTTTACCCCCACCTGGTTCTTATGCTGCGGCAGGGCTGGGATTTTTCGAAGATGTGACTTTAGGCTCAATGGCCCCCGCTATAGGACTTACTCGACCTACTGCGGACGACATTACTAACTCGCCAATTGATCGTCGTCATGATGGCCCGGGCATCCTGACTTTTGGCACCCTGGAAACAGAGTGGCCCAGAGACCCAAATCGAACGCGATCGGGTTACAACGATTCCACAATTGTCCAGGCGGGTTTAAGAGGTGATTTTGACGTTGGGGACCGCACCCTGGAATACGATGTAAGCGCTTCCTGGAGTTTCTCCTCCATGGAACAGGAGCAAAGAATCCTGCTCCGAGACCGCTTCGAACTGGCACTGATGGGCTTAGGCGGACCAAATTGTGTACCTAACGGCCGCCCGGACTTCGACTACCTGGGCTATGCCGTTAACAATGGTTTACCCGGTGCAGCGTTAATTAGTCCATTGGCCAATTTCGCCAACGAGTTCTTCGACGGTTTCCCGTTCATCTATCATGAAACTCTGTCTTACGCCTTTACCAGTAACAATCACGGCCAGGGTGGTTGTGAGTTCTATAACCCTCTCCTGACATCTCTGACTAACCCCGACCTGGCAAATGACCGTGAATTGCTCGACTGGGTTGCCACTGATGATTTCCGATTCGACCGTCAGAACAAGATGCTTGTCTTTGATGCGGTCGTGAATGGCGATTTGGTTGAAGTGGGTGGCGGTATGGCCCGGTTCGCAGCAGGTTTTCACTATCGAGATCGCGACCTTCAATCTGAGGCTCCTGAATCAGTGATACCTGGCGTTCAAGGCATTGACAATTTCGATGCAGACGGAAATGTGACGGGCACACGCTACGTAAGTAATCACTTGTTCTGTAGTTTCTGTGTTGCCACATTTGAGCATGAGCGGGATGTTACTGCGGTCTTCGGTGAGCTCTCATTGCCATTGTGGGAAAACTTTGAGTCCCAGATTGCCTTTCGCTGGGAAGACTACGGAGGAGCCATCGGGGACAATATATCGCCCAAGGTGGCTTTAAGCTGGCGCCCAATGGAAGAGCTTTTACTTCGGGGTTCCTATTCTCAATCTTTTCGTGCGCCGACCATCCAGGTGGTCGAAGAGGCCTTTGAAGCGTTCTTCTCAAGCCCTATTGATCCCTTGGCTAATCAGCAAGTCCGCGCGGGACTGTTACCACCAATCAATGAAAATGGATTCCCGAACGGCGGATTTACTCAGGGCCAAGCGAATCCAAATCTGCAAAATGAAGATGCAGAAACTTTCAATATCGGGTTCCAGTGGACACCAACTGGTAACCTGGAAGGACTTTCAATCGGGGCGGACCTTTGGCGCTTCGAAGTGGAAGACCGGGTTGTGCCTCGAGCGGTTCGCGCTGCCATCGATGGAGAGATTGAAAATTTCCTCGCCATCGTAAACGATGAAAGTGCTTATGTACTGAATTCAACGATCGAGCTGGAATCAAACCCGCGAAACGTACCCTGTAGCCCAAGCGCTCTTGAAGCTGAATTCGGTCGGGATTCTGACCAACGTTTGGACTGTGTTGTAAACCCAGAGCTGTATGCTGATCCTGTAAATGTTCAACGCGCCCCTGGAGATCCAGATGCTGGAGTATTCAAGTATCTGCAGCCAGCGGTAAATGCCGGTAAGATCGAAGTTCAAGGCATCGACTTGAATGTTAATTATGCCTGGGACACAGACTACGGCCAGTTCCGCGCCGGTATCAACTACACTCATGTCGATGAGTACGTCATCTCAGACTTTCCAGGGTTGGAAGATGGCCTGCAGACTACCGGGCGATTTGATGCGGCAGGGACTGATGGCGAACAGAACATAGTGCGAGAAGTTCCAGACAACAGGGGCACTCTGACTCTTGGCTGGAGAAACGGCAATCACAATCTGGCCGTGTTCAATCGCCACATTGGCTCGTATGAGATCCTGAGTCATCAGAATTTCATTGCTGACCCAACCTTAGATCCGATTAACCTGCAGTATGCCAGGCCACAGACTGACAGTTACGACACTTGGGATATCCAATACTCGTACAGCCATGAGTGGGGCAATGCCAATATGGGCTCGACGCGTTTTACTTTAGGTGTTCTAGACGCTACCAATGAAGAGCTGCCATTGTTCCGCAGAGAAACGGTTGACAACATCTACGATACCCGAGGTCGCCGTTGGTACGCTCGAGTTAATTGGACCTTCTAATAGAGTACCTACCGCCAGCTGCGGGTGATGAAAACTGCAGCTTCTCGAACAATCAGATAGGGGCGGAAACAAAAAGGGCGATGAATATTCATCGCCCTTTTTTTAACTATGCATTTGCGCTTATTTGTTGATCACAATTAAACCAAGAGTTTTACCTTATCCAACAGCGGCTTTAGGCGCGCTTTCTTCGGCGGAGCAAGATGTCACAGTAAAGTTTTTCGATTCCAGAAACTCTGCGTAAACATCTCTACTGGGATCCTGCTGAAGCAGCTCTCTTGTTTCCTCTAGTTTCTGAATTTTGCATTTGAGCTCTTCAATCTTCGCCTGCAACTCGTTTATTTTCTTCTCTCCAACCTTGATCTGCTCTTCAGCAGTAAAGGTACCGTTGAGAATAGCATCGAGGATTGGTTTGCCTTCCTTCAACGAAAAACCCAAAGATTTGCCATGCTCTATCAAAGCCAGGCGTATCAGCGTGTCGTCCTTATAGTCCCTGTATATTCGAGTCCCTGCGACCAACGGCTCGGAATGAATCAGTCCCATGGATTCATAGTAGCGGATACCGTCTTTCGTCAAACCACAATTTTTAACTACTTCACCTATTAACATAAGATTCTCCTTTGATTTCACCTGAGAACCATTCTTGAAGAACTAATGAAGCATAATTTCAATCGACCACCATTATATTTAGTCTTCTCCTGGCGCATGATTAGCAAGCACGTCGCTTGCTGATGTATGGAAATCTTACTGCCCATATTGGAGCATTTCTCAATTCCCCATACATCTGAGGGTCACCCTACAGACAATTGAACTATCAATCTAATTTATTTTCTTTATAATCTGATATCATTTTCGTGAATAAAGGTGATGTATGCGCCTGGAACAAGTTGATCTCAATCTCTTTGTCATCATGGATGCACTCTACCGAGAAAGGAAAGTCACGAGAGTCGCCGCCCAACTAAATCTAACCCAGCCAGCCATAAGCAATGCGTTAAACCGCCTTCGGCAAACATTCGACGATAAGCTGTTTGTACGTACTCCTGGGGGGATGAAACCGACCCCGGTTGCGGACTCCATTATTCATGACGTGAGACAGGCTTTATTACTGCTGGGAAACAGTATCAATGTAAATATGCAGTTTGATCCAATGCATTCCGAGAAGGAGTTTCATCTCGGCATGAATGATTTCGCTGAATCGATAATTTCACCAAAACTCAGCGAGAAGATTCGAGCACTTGCACCTAATATTCACCTGACAAGTTCCTATATCGATCGGCAGACAGCCACAGAAGAACTTAAGTCAGGAAATCTGGACCTACTGCTAGATGCTCATATCGTCAACGCGAAAGATCTGGAGCAAAGCTTTTTAGGCAAACTGCCCTACGTAGTTACTATGTCGCCTGAACATGAGTTTGCTAATCAAGAATTAGACTTGGAAGCGTATCTGTCATCCAGCCATTTACACGTATCTAGCAGAAGTAAGGGTCGTGGTCAGGTCGACATAGCTCTGCACACTTTAGGCAAACGGCGAAGAATTGCACTGCGACTGCACAGTTATCTTGTTGCTGCTCGAGTGATGGAGAAGTCTGATTTACTATGGACCGCGCCAAAGGTGATAGCCGAAACCACCTCGCTCTGTATTAAGCCCCTGCCGTTCGACGTAGAGTATCTGCCCTGGAACATCTTTTGGCACGGAGAAAGCACTAATGATCCTGCCAACATATGGCTTAGAGAAATAGTTACCGAAGTTGGACGTGACGTGCTGAGCGTCGACTTATAGCAGCAGATTCGCTTCAATTTCAGAGATCAGACTGCAGTAGATGAGCCTTCCAAGCGTTGGCCTAACCTTCTATTTCTCACTGGTTTTTCGATACCCCTCCCTTCCTGGTTACCCAATGATCTACTCTCAATAGTCATTGTTTTAGGAGTTATCATTGACTTATCAATATGTTACGCGCCCCTTACTGTTTACGATAGCATGAGGGAATAAGAGACACAGCGACTCTTGACAAGAGTCGCTGTGTCTCTTATTCTGTCTCGAACTTCTTCAGGCAAGAGTCATATTGACTGCTTTCCTTACAACGAAAGGAGCACAGCATTGAAATTCATGCACTGCGTAGGAAGCGAATTTTGCAGGAATCGGAGCAGGAAATTGAAGTGACAAGCGAAAGTTGGGAGCGCGCTCGAAGCGACGAACAGAAACAGGAACGAGTCTCGGAGATTCTTAAGGCAGTGGCTAGTCTCTATGAAGAATCCGAAGTTGATGAAATTAATCTCGCACAAATTGCAAAGCGAGCAAAATTCACTCGTTCCAATCTCTACAAATACTTCGAAAGCAAGGAAGAAATCTTTCTGGAACTGATTGAAAGAGACCGAGCTGAATGGTTGGTAGATTTGGAGAAGACTTTTAAGGGCGTTCATCTGAACGCGGCAGAGTTTACTGCGACATGGGTCGAGTTACATCTACGGCATGAACGTATGACAAGGTTGTTGACTATTCTGAACACGGTCTTGGAAAAAAACGTCACTTTAGAAGCCTTAATCCGATTCAAAAAATCCTACTACGAGGTGGAAGCCAGAGTAGTTGAGGCGATCACAGGGGTTTTCCCTGAGCTTTCAGCTAATTTGGCGAGAGACTTTTTCTTATCCCAGCTTGCGTTAACAGTAGGCGCGTATTCCTTCGGAAACCTGAATGAAAAACAGTTGGCTGCAATGAAAGAGCTAGGAACTAGTTTTGAAGACGAGTACTTCTTCGAGTTGTACGCCAATTCGATCAGAGCACTTATCGAGAGTGCTCTTGCGAGGTCGCGCAATTAGTTCTCGCTTTTTAGTAATAATAATCAACGTGCAGTGTTCTTGATGCCAAGAACAGGTAATCACGCTATGAATCGGAGCGTTAAATGAGCAATCAAACCGTATTAATCACTGGCTGTAGTTCTGGTTTCGGCAAACTTGCCGCCAAAACCTTTCAGCAGAAAGGCTGGAACGTAGCCGCCACTATGCGATCACCGGAAAAAGCGGGGGATCTAGTCGAATTAGAGAACGTTTCTGTAATTCAACTGGATGTAACGGACGCGGACAGCATAAACAACGCTGTAGAAAAAACACTGGCCACCTTCGGCCGCATTGATGCCCTCGTCAACAATGCAGGATATGGTGGTCACGGAATATTCGAACAACTCGGGGATGAGCATATCAAAGCGATGTTTGAAACCAATGTGTTCGGTACTATGCGAACTGCCAAAGCAGTTTTGCCACACATGCGAAAGCAAGGTTCGGGCGTTGTCATCAATGTCACATCCATGGCTGGCATCCTGGGACTTCCCTTCACGACTACATATTCTTCCAGCAAATTTGCTGTAGAAGGCTGGTCCGAAGGTCTTGCAGCGGAATACACCCCCTTCAACATACAAGTGCGCACAGTAGCACCGGGTGCTTTTGGAACAAACTTCAGCTCAGCAACTGACAATGCTGTTCAGGAAGGAGATGAACAGCTAGTCGCACAAGCTGCACGAGTTGGAGCACATTTCGCCGGACTCGGAGAACAGATGCGAAATGTTGGGGGGACGGAAGCAGATCCACAGGACGTGGCAGACCTGATTTATCGTTGTGCAACTGAGGACATGCCTGTCCACAATGTGGTCGGAGCTGATGCTGAAATGCTGATGCAACAGAAAAACACCCTGAGTCAGGAGGAATTCCTGAACTATATCAGGCAGATGTTGACACCGCAGGAAGCAGCCTAGATTCCTAAAAACAGTAGCAACCTGAAAATGCCTTATGGCAGTTCAAAAATGAATAAGCTGGAGTTGCAATACTTCACTCGGTTACAGGAGGCCTTATGGCTTACAGACTAAAAATAAATGGCGAGATACATGAACTGGACGTAGAGGGCGACTTACCCCTGCTTTGGGCAGTGCGTGATTATTTAAACCTCACAGGTTCAAAGTTTGGTTGTGGACTCGCCCAATGCGGCGCCTGCACGATGCATGTCGATGGCGTGGCAACCCGCACCTGCGTTCTGTCAATCTCTCAAGCCGAAGGTAAAGAGATCACCACGATTGAAGGCCTGACCTCAGTCGCCGGTAAGGCTGTAAAACAAGCCTGGGTTGATGCGCAAGTGCCGCAATGCGGCTATTGCCAATCGGGACAGGTCATGTCTGCTACTGCCTTGTTAGAAAGTAACAGCAATCCTACCGATGCTGAAATCGAAGCCGCCATGTCTGGCAATATCTGTCGCTGCGGTACTTATTCACGCATCAAGAGCGGAATCAAACTTGCCGCACAGGCAATCAATGCAGTGGAGGTGGCATGATGAACCCTGATCGATTTAACTACAAAGAAAACTTTGTGGCGAGCCGCCGTTCATTTCTGAAGGCATCTGCAGGATCAGGCGTTGGCCTCATGCTGGGGCTGAACTTGAGTTCGTCTGCAGCGGATGCTCAGCAATCCAATAGTGACCCGCTGTTGGAATACAACGCGTTTGTCAGTATTTCTCCTGATAACAAAGTACGTGTGTTGATTCGCAACCTTGAAATGGGACAGGGTCCTTACACCGGATTAGCGACCTGTATCGCAGAAGAACTGGATGCATCCTGGGAACAGATTGTCTGCGAGCACGCTCCTGCCAACACCGAAAAATACACTACCCCGGCACTTGGTGCTCAAGCTACGGGTGGCAGCAGCGCAATAGCATCGGGCTACCTGGATATGCGCCAGGCTGGAGCTGCGGCTCGGACGATGCTGGTAGCCGCAGCCGCTGCTCGCTGGAATGTAGATGCACAGGAAATTGTCGTAAGTGAGGGGTTAGTCTCTCACGGCAGTCGCACAGCAAGTTTTGGCGACCTCGCGGTGGAAGCTGCGCAGCAACCAGTTCCGGCAATAGAGTCGCTAAGCCTCAAATCACCTTCTCAGTTTAAGTTCATCGGCAAAGAAGAACTGGCACGCAAGGATGCTGGCAAAAATGATGGCACGGCTACTTTCACCCAAGATGTGAAGCTGCCAGGAATGTTAACAGCAACTGTAGTGCACTCGCCTCGTTTTGGAGGACGCGTTCAGTCATTTGATGCATCTGAAGCGCTAGCGATGCGAGGTGTTGAACATGTTTTCAACATGGACACAGCGGTTGCAGTGCTTGCCAAAGACTACTGGACAGCACTGAAAGCAAAGAAAGCTCTTAAGATTGAATGGGATGACAGTGATGCTGAACATCGCAGCACAGGAAATATCCTCGCTGCCTATCGGGAACTGGTAGAAGTTCCCGGAACCGCAGCCGAAACCGCTGGCGACGCCGACGCTCTACTTGCCAATGCTGCGGACAAACAAGAACTGGTGTTCGAGTTTCCGTTTCTGTCTCATGCCCAGATGGAACCACTGAACTGTGTTGCGGTGGTGAATGGAAATAAAGCGGAGCTTACCTATGGTTGCCAATCACATACACAGGACCAGGCAGCGGTAGCCGCATTAATCGGAACAGATATCAAAAACGTGACGATTAAAACCGTGTTTGCTGGTGGCGGATTCGGCCGCCGAGCGAATCCCCATTCGGACTATGTGCTGGAAACAGTGCGCATTGCGCAGCGCCTGCCTGGCATTCCAGTGAAACTGGTCTGGTCTCGTGAAGATGACATGGAGGCCGGTTACTGGCGCCCTGCTTATGTCCATAAACTGAGTGCTTCGCTCGATAACAGCGGCAAACCCGAAGCGATTCAGATTCGGGTCGCAGGCCAATCCATAATGGAAGGTACCCAGTTGGCAGATCGAGCGATCATTAACGGCATTGATATGTCGTCTATGGAGGGGCTGGTAGGGCTGACTTATGAGGTTCCCAATCGTCAGGTCGAGTTGCATACGACAGACGTTGGTGTTCCTGTGCAGTGGTTTCGCTCGGTAGGCAACACACATACGGCATTTAGCAAAGAAGTATTTATAGACCAGCTGGCCGCTGCAGCCGGAGCTGATCCCCTTGAATATCGATTAAGTCTACTAGCGGGCAATGAGAAAGAGTCAGAAGTGCTTAACTTCATTGCTCAGAAAGCCGACTGGTTCAACACAGTATTACCTGATGGTTGGGGCAGAGGATTGGCGATTCACTCGTCATTCGGATCCACAGTTGCCCAGGTAGTTGATGTCTCAATCGATGGTAACGATTTCACGGTGCAACGGGTGATAGCAGCGGTTCATGTTGGTACTGCGGTCAATCCTGACATCGTTCGCGCCCAGGCAGAAGGCGCGATCGCACTGGGACTCTCGTCCGCTCTTGGTGATGAAGTCACCATGACCGATGGCATCGTTGACCAGAATAACTTTCACACCTATCAGGTACTTCGAATGAACAAAATGCCTGACGTGGAAGTACATATAGTGCCATCGGACGCTCACCCAACAGGTATCGGAGAACCTGCTACTCCGGTTATCGCCCCTGCCGTTGCCAATGCAATCGCAGCAGCAACAGGTAAGCGACTTACGAGACTTCCACTGCGGCTCGTTTGATAAGGGACCTATGCTTAAATGAGCTTAACAGACGCCCTTTAACTATAAACATGGGGAGAATACATTATGCAAAATGAACTGGTTCTCGTTACCGGTGTATCAGGCTTCCTCGGTAGCCACATAATTTTGCAACTCCTGGAAAAGGGCTATCGTGTCCGCGGCTCTGTGCGCGATCCTGCGCGCAATGATTCCTTACTAAATTTGTTTAAGGAAAGTGCTCCCGCCGATGCTTCAATCGAACTGGTTCAATTAGATCTCACCAAAGACGATGGCTGGTCTGAAGCCGCTAGTGGTTGTGACTACATACTGCATATTGCTTCACCCATCCCTCTCAATAGTCCCAAAGAACGGGATGCATTGGTTGGGCCAGCCCGGGATGGCGCAATCAGGGCGCTGCGGGCCGCCAAAGGCGCAGGTTGCAAGCGGGTCGTGTTAACTTCATCACTTGCATCAGTGAGCTACCAGCGGCAGCACGACCAGGACCATCCCTATACTGAGGAAGACTGGTCGGATCCGGAAAATCCAGATATCAGCCCCTACATTCGCTCTAAAATACTGGCAGAAAGGGCAGCATGGCAATTTGCAAAAGAGAATCAAATCGATCTCGCTACAATCTGCCCGGGCATCATACTGGGTCCCGTACTTGAGAACGATATTGGCACCTCAGCAGAAGTCGTCAAACAACTCATGGACAGGACTATTCCATTGTTTCCGCGATTTGGCTTTGCGGTTGTTGACGTGCGTGACGTTGCTTCAATGCATATCGAAGCAATGACAAATCCCGCCGCGAGTGGCCAACGCTTCAATTGTGGCGGAGAGTTCATGTGGATGGAAGATATTGGCAGAGTCTTAAGGGAAGCCTATCCTGACAGAAAGCTGCCCTCACGTCGCATGCCTAACTGGCTGGTACATATTGCCGCGATCTTTAATCCGCCGCTGAGGGCAACTCTGGGAGATCTCGGTCGAACTCAGATAGTATCGCATGATAAAGCGACGAGACTCCTAAATTGGAATCCCCGTTCCGAAAAAGAGGCAATCCTGGCAACCGCAGAGTCCCTTATCGCGCGCAACATCGTCTAATCGAGTTAGAAGCCCTTTCTGAGCTTAGTTCAGATAGATTTGCTTGTGTATTAACTGACCAAAGTGCCCCATTAGCAGAGAAGCTCCAGGGCATTTGGAGTCCGTTAAACACTGGTTAACCACAAAATTTTGTGGCAAGTTTTCTCATTGATCCAATGAAGGAAGCCAGCATGAAAAAGACACTAAAATACAGCAGCATCGGCTTGCTTAGTCTGTTATTCGTCTCTTTATTATCATTGAGAGTATTTGGGCTCGAGCCTCAGGACTTGCGCCCAGGGTTATGGCTGTCGGGTGAACTGGTTACGGAACAAATAACCGATTGGTCATTTACTGACGATTATAGCGAAATTTTTGTTCAGACCAACACTCGCTATGGAATTCCTCATTCAGTTACTGCCTATTGCATAGACTACGAAGGCCGATTCTATTTGTTTTCTTCCTATTATGGTGGAGGCACATTCCCCGATGATCGCGCCTGGAATCGCAATGTCATTCGAGACCCTAGAGTGCGATTGAAAATAGGTGAGAACCTGTATGACCAGCAAGTTAGTCTGGTGGCAGATGATGCAATCCGAGCCGGCGTTCTTGATGCATGGCTCGCAAAATACGAAGGTTGGAGTAATCCGGGCCTGGAAAATTTCTACGTATTTCACGTACAGCCACGAACCTAGATCACTTCGAGATGTGACTGACCCACTCCTCTAAGAGGGAAGGCCGAACTGCATACACAGCTCGGCCTTCTACTATGCTGTTCCGATCAGCGCAAACAATTCGCACTGGCAGGCTACAGTCTTCGCCAGCTAAAGCGGACCGTCGATTGGCGTTACTTCTACCGTGACTTCGATATCACGGTGCAGCCCGCCGTCGCTAACCCTGCCATGGAGAACATAAGTTCCCGGATCCTGGAAACGGACTTGCGCGGTCCACCGCCCGTCCTCCGGGTCCAAAGGCGCTACATAGCCATGAGCCCAAGGTGATGAATAGGGACGAGTGTCCTCCCAAACTTTTACCTGACGCGGGCTGAAATCGACTTCTCCTTCACCCCGATAGACAAACCAGGAAACGTGCAGAAAATTCACTTTACCAGGCACCTGGTAGCGAGGTTGGCTTACTCCGCGTTTAAGTTCCTCGAGATCCAGTGGCTTAAAATTGCGATCCCGGTTTGCAGAATAGAATATCCCTGGTTGGCCGTCATCACTAACACGAACGGACAACTCAACGGGCTCACCCACTCGCACTTTATGTTGTGTATTCCCTTCGAGCTCGCCTTCAGGCCACTGATTGGCTCGAACTTCAGGGTCCGTGGCGCCGTTAAAGATACTGCCGTTTTCCGACATGATTACAATCTTATCGACAAAAAAATCCGGCTCGATTGAACCGAACGCCCTCAACTCCTCTCCTTGTGTACGCAATGTCCAAATTAATCGATTGGACTCATCCTCGAAGAATGATTCTGGCACCTCGACTGCAAAACTCAGGCGGTTTCTGCGTGGCAAAAAATGTGTGGGCTGCCCCTGGTCTGCTGGTCCGGGAGCGAGGAAATTGTCTTCACCAACTGGAACGTCCAGTTCTTCCTCCCAATTGCGGTTCATATAGCCAAACCAAAGGAGATAAGACCCATCCTCGTTTTGCTCCCATCCTTCGAAGGCCGGCTGCACAGCTTGACCCTTACTGTAAGTGTGCTCCTGGGCCAACGCCCATGGCGATAAGGCGGCCACCCAGGCGGCCATCAGAAAGAATTTGGAGAGTCGCATAACTATTTTGAGCATCTCCGCACTCATTGCGACACCTCTGCTTGTGACACTTCCAGACCGCCTGTAGCTTGAGTGCTAACCTCGGTATCTTCGACCCCCGGTTGAGCGGTAGTAGGTGCAACCAAGGCACCACAGAGTGGACAGCCAATGACATAGTCGCCAGGCTGGAGATCGAGAGCTTCGACTCGTTCTTGCATCTCCGTCAAAAACTCCTCATCCGTGAGCCGAACGTTGTGGCCTAACTCCAGAAACATATTGGATACCGAGCGATTGCCGCCGCCTATCCAGTTTTCTGATGACGCGATATTAGGGTTCGCCCTAGTGCTGTCGTTATAGCCTATCAGGTGAACGATCGTTCCTTTAGGAAGCAACGGCGCAGCATTTTCGCCATAGCTGTAGCTGCGAACCCAGGTGTGGTCATAACCGACACAGTTCAGAATTTCTGTTTTCGATCCCCAGATCGCTTCCAGACACATCCTGACCCCCGGCGCATGAAGATGGGGCTCAAAACTCAGGATCATCGTATTCTCGGTAAGCACCGTGTAGGCATGCATCTCCTGATTCTGTGTATTCGGCCGCACATCCATGTCTACCGTATTTCCGGGGGCACCAAATCCTCCATGCCCGCCAGTCCGCGTGTATTTGGGCTTGTACCCCTCTGGATGAAATTCAAAAGCGATTTCAAGATAAGCAGTCGTATCAACACCGTTGGAGTGCAAGTGTAAAGAGTTGGATTGAAATTCTGAATTCGCGGGCAAGATTCGCCCGACATCGTCCGGAAAGTAGTCTTCGTTTCTTCCCACTTCATGGGTTAGAAAAGAAAGACCTCTCGGCCGCAATACACCGTTTTCATCTGGTGAGTTAAGCACGAAGGTAAGGTGGTGCACGATGACTTGCCCGCCCACTGTATCCCGGACGCCTTCTCGAGTAGATACATCATTAATTTCGCGTACTTGCATTGCCGCCACATAGCGGTCTTCTTCAAGCGGTATCTTAATTGGCTCGATATCTCCCCAGTAGTCCGGTGCACCACCTCTCATAAAGAAGTCCTGGCTGCGCACTACCAGATCTGGCCTGATTGACCACTCGCCAGAGTCATCGAATTCACGCGCTGGCGGGATGTCATCCGGGTTCCCTAATGGCGCTCCAGATTCAGCCCATGCCGCAATCGTTGTAACCTGTTCGTCACTCAGGGACATGTCATTGCGGAACTCCTGGATACCTATGTCTTTTTCCATGTACCAGGGTGGCATGGCACCGGGCTTATCTCTAAGGCCAGTGCGATAAGCGATAATTGGCGCCCAGGGTCTGGTAGATTCATAACTCTCGAAAGACATTGGAGCAACACCACCGCTCCGATGGCAGTGCACGCACTTTTCTTGAAGGATTGGCGCAACGTCTCGTGCATACGTGACGTCGTGATGTACTTGCTCAGCTTGCGCAAGTGCCCGCCCCGCTCCCCAAAAAGCGATAGCTACTGACAGCAAAGAAAAGAAAGCCTTCGTCTTCGTGCTAAGTGAAAGTGTTTTCTCGCTCATGGTTCTCCCCCTGAGTAAGAGTTCGCTTTGGAACAGGATCAAGCCTGTTCTATGGCAATTGTGTAGTCATACCAATCAACAATCTTTCCATCTCTGATAAAAAATACTCCCACGCCTCGCCAGGTCTTAATGGCAAAATCTGAAAAGTAGTCAATCCGTTCGTTAATAACCATTGGCCCCCTGGCGAAGGTTTCCAACACATCGAAGCGCACCACATTATTCAAGATCGAATCGATACGAGCTGCTACCGCTTCTCGACCGTCAGCCAACTCTGTTGTCTCTGTCATACGGTACGCGCCATCGTCCGCAAAGTAGGCCATCAATTGGTCCAGGTCATGCTCGGGAAAGGCAGCGCAGAATTCATTGACAAGCTTGACATTGGCCTGTTCAGTGGAGGTTAGTTCCGCTGCATTCGCATTGCGCGCTATACCGGCAAGAGCAACTGCTCCAGCACCCACTGTAAGGAATTCACGGCGATCTATTTTCTGCTTTGTCGTTTTCATGTTACTCCTGTTCCTTGCGCACTCGCCGATGCTGAAGAAGGTGGTAGAAATTTCTCCAGTACTTTCATGGTATTACGCATTTTAAGAAATCCATGCATGAGTACTTGTTAGGCCAATTCAGAGGTATCTGCTCAATCACCAAGGCGGGCGTACACCTCAGCCAGTTAACGATACGCGGTAATCAATTCGCTTGTTCAAGAGTTCTTGCACCACGCAGGATGTTGGGCAAAGCATAATTACCTTCGTGGCAGGCATACTCGTATATTGGTTGCTCAGAAAAATCGAAGATGATTTCCCGGGTAAAGGGAGCTGAAAAAGTATCTGGCTGATCGGAAGTAATCTGATAGCGCAGTTCAGTGTCGCTGATTCGCGTAAATCGCTCGACGTTTAGACGTGCTCTGTTATGACTGAAGCTGCTCTTATCCGAGTAATTCCTGGTTTCCACGACCAGGGTATCGCCATCAAAGTAACCACGAGAATCACCATGCCAGAGTTGAATGCTCTCTGGCGCATGGGGCATACCGGTAAGGGGAATGATACGTGCGTCGTGCATCATTTCCTGATAGATCACCACATGATCTTTTGATTGGACGATTTGCCAATAGCTGTTGTATCCGGCGCTCAGGTAGGGAGCACTGTAGCTAATGCAGCGGTCATCTACCGTTAGATCCAGCCAGGATGCCGGTGGCTGGCCACGCCGACTCGAGTTCGCTCGCGCTATAGCGGCGTCAGTACGCGACGGGTACTTGCCATTAGCAGGGTCGATAATCTGAGAAGTGCGACTATGAACGTTTCGCTCTACTAACCAGGCCTGGTCATAGTTTCCGGTAGAGGGATCGTATGAGCTAACTTCACCAGACACTGCTGCCGCGAAGGCTCCATCTCCAAACAGCGCATCACCATCGCCATCCGTAATCTCACGCACTCTTTGTTGCAGAAACTGAATTTCTTCCTGAGTGAGAAACTCACGACCTTCAAACATGTCCGGACGCTCTATAGGAGTCAGGGTGTTGTTAGCCCAAACACCTTGCAAGTCAGGTTGACCATCTATAGTTCGGGAGACTTGCCAGTCGTCAGCCCACACGTTGACAGCAAACGTACTTGCAAGAATTCCAACTGCACAAATCACTAGTCGCATCAGCAACTCCTACTCTTCTATACCCCTGCTCGCCCCTAACTCTTCGAGCACCTGACGCGCCGTCGGGCCTGCATTGTCCGGGGTTTCTTGTGCCAGGATGCCCCTGCCAAATCGACGCTCTGCAACTATCGCCAGGTCGAGGGGAGTTTGTCCTCTAGCATTGCTTACATTGATGTCAGCGCCTCTTCTTGCCAATTCCCTGACAACTGTCGCCAGGTTTCTGGCGGCTGCGTCGTGAATCGCTGCAGTCCCAGTAAAATCCAGGTGATTGATATCAACGCCATGCTCTGCAGCCACGATTACCGATTTCAAAGCCTGACGTTCCTCGCCAACAGGATCTGGATTGGCTTGTACGTAGTAACGTTGGCGCGTGCTATCTCCCCGCACTGCCGCCTGCAAACTGGTAGCAAATCCTCCCACGACTTCCGGCGCTGGCGGATTAATGCGAGATTCTCTATCCCGCAGACGGCGATACTGCTCACCGTTGGTTAGTAATGGGTCGGCTCCAGCCTCGGCCAATCTTTCCATGATTGCTGGTTCGCGAAAGCTGGCGGCGATCCAATAAGGTGTTGCTCCTATCAATGGAGTTTTCAACACCCAGTCTTCACTAGCCCGCTGTACCGGGTTGGCTTTTTCCAGGCGTATGTCGGGATCGGCCCCATGATTCAACAATGCGTCTACTACGATGAGGTCGCCACGCAGGACTGCTGCATGCAGAGCGTTATATCCTGCTTCCATAGCGTCGGGATCAGCGCCTTCACGTAACAACATCAGAGACAGTTCGGTATGACCACTATGGGTGGCTACAACCAAAGGGCTGGTACCGTTACCGGCGACACCATTTATCTCCGCACCTGCGCGCAACAAAGCCAGCGCCACATCACCATGACCATTACGGGCGGCGAACAGGAGAGCTGTATATCCTCCGAGATTTTCCATCACACCCTGATCAAAGGCACCACCATTGGTTGCATCAGCAAACATCAACATTGGCCGTACTTTGGACTTGGCCCCCAGCTCTGCCTCAGCGGCGACAAGCAATTCGACTACTTGCAAATGACCCTGAGAGGCTGCCCACATCAAAGCTGTTTGATCCCGAGAGGACTCCTTCACATTTACGTCGGCACCAGCCTCAATTAACAGCTCAACTGCTTCTGCGGCACCAGTGCGGGCCGCTGACATCAAAGCAGTTTCGCCATTGGTGAGAGTCTGTTTGGGATCTGCGCCCGCCTCGAGAAGTTGAGCTACCAGATCACTGCGGCCGCTGCGAGCGGCAATAAATAATGGAGTTGCACCTAAACGGTTAACTGCATTGATGTCTGCTCCAGAACTTAACAGTACTGTGATTAGCTCTGAATTCTCCCGATGCACCGCCCAATGCAAGGCAGTAGCGCCATCCGCTTGCTGCTCATTGGGATTTGCACCATCAGCCAATAAAGCAGTTACTGCTCCCAGATCTTGATCTCTAGTTGCCTGGATAAGATCGCTGGCAAAACCAACAGGAACAACAGACAGCAAGCACAGCGCCAATCCAAACCAGCGCCCGATGCGATTGTTCTTTGTAGTTTGGTAGTTCAAGCTACACGTCGCTCAACAAATCCAGGGAGCCAGTACTATCGGCGAACTGCTCCAACGACATGCCCATCTTATCCAGCATGGTGAGATGTAAATTGCTGATGGGTGTCCCTTCCTGATAGTGCAAATGGCGACCACCCTTCATTGAGCCAGCACCACCACCAAACAAGACCAGTGGCAATGCGGCGTTACTGTGCTGATTACTGTCAGACATGCCCGCGCCATAAAGCAGCAGCGTGTTATCAAGCAACGAACCTTCGCCATCATTGGTGGCGTCCAGCTTGTCCAGGTAGTAGGCAAACAGGCTGGTATGAAATTCATTAATCTTGGTGACCTTCTCATAGAGCACGGGATCGTCGCGATGATGAGAAGTCGGATGGTGTGAATCTGGCACGCCGATCTCGGCAAACGTGCGGCCACTCAGTTCTCGCCCAAGCATAAAGGTGATGACACGAGTCAGATCTGTCTGATAAGCCAACACCTGCAGATCGAACATCAATTTGGCATGTTCTTCGTAGGTATCAGGAATTCCGGAGGGTTGATTCACTTCCGGCAGCTCACGACTGCTCTGTGCTTCTGCCATCTGAATGCGGCGCTCCACATCACGCACTGCATCCAGATACTGTTCCAACTTGGCACGATCTCCTGCCCCCACTTCACGATTCAGCTCAGCGACTCGCTGGGTAACTGAGTCGAGAAGACTCTGGTCTTTTTGAATCCGTTGCAAACGCACTTTCGGATCAGTCGTGCCAATGTCTCCGAACAGTCTCTCAAAAACGAGGCGTGGATTAGTTTCCATGGGCAAAGGTGTAAATTCATCGCGCCAGGAAATCGTACTGGTATACATACAGCTGAAACCAATATCACAGGAACCGAACACGTCGTTTTCATCCAGCGCCAGTTCCAGAGAAGCCAGCTGTGTCTGCTGACCCAACTGTCTGGCAACTATCTGATCGATAGAAGTGGATGCCTGCAGATCTGACTCCACACGTTTGGGAATCGCACCGGTGAGAAAACGGGTGGAGGCACTGGCATGTACACCCGCGTTACTCTGAGGACCATTCAGGCCACTGATGAGCAGCATACGATCACGGTAAGCCTCCATGGGCTTGAGTATGCGCGTGATTTCGAAGTCTGTACCAGTGGTCTCGGGTGTCCAGGCTTTCATGGCCATACCGTTGGGCACGTAAACCACACCAAGACGTTTAGTGGGCTGGGTTGTCAGGGCATGGGATGACAACGCAGGCACCATGCTATCCAGAATTGGCAATGCCAGGCTGGCACCAAGGCCGCGCAGCATTGTCCGTCGGGAAAGGGTCTTCTTCGTTATGATCATAACTCGGTTCTCCGCATTTGAAATGGAGCACTTTCGATTACACCCAAAATAACTGAGGACCAGCGATAGTCTTCCTCTTTGGCTTCACGCACGATCGATCGCACCGTTGGCATATCGTAATACTCAACCCCACGCCCCAGGGCGTAGGTCAATAATTTTTCAGTCACCGTTCCAACAAAGTCGTCGGGACGATCAAGCAATAACTGTTGCAGGCCTTTGCGCCCATCGAAGGCAGCACCGTCCGGTAACAGTCCTGACGCATCCACATCCACGCCTGCGAAGCGATTGCGCCATTTACCTACCGCGTCGTAGTTTTCCAGTGAGAATCCAATAGGATCCATTGCCGCATGGCACACGCGACAGGCCGGGTTTTCCCGATGCTGCGCCATGGCTTCACGCATAGTAAGTTGCCTTCCATCTTCACTGGCTTCTTCCAGAGCTGGCACATTGGGCGGAGGTTCCGGAGGTGGTGAACCTAGCAGGTTTTCCAGCACGAACTTGCCACGCAAGACTACTGAGGTGCGGTTAGGATAAGAGGTCACTGTCATCAGGCTGCCGTGCCCCAACAACCCACCGCGTTGTGCACCGTCCAGTGATACTTGACGGAAGTGGTTGCCATAGATTCCGGGAATTCCGTAGTGATCAGCCAGACGTTCGTTGATGTAGCTATAGTCTGCTCTCAGCAACTCCAGCAAGCTGCGGTCCGCACGAATCTGGTCCTCAATAAACAATTCGGTTTCGCGCTTAAAGGCTTCTCGCAAATTTTCATCAAACTCGGGGAATGCAGAAGGCAAAGGGTAATGGTTATCGAGGTTTCTCAGGTACAACCACTGACCAACGAAGTTGTTTATGAAAGCATCGGCCCGGCTATCAGCCATCATTCTCTCGACCTGTTGTTCGAGTACAGATCGATCGCGCAGTCTCCCTGCGGCGGCGAGCTCCAACAATTCGTCATCTGGCCCGCTACTCCAGAGGAAGAAAGAAAGACGCGAGGCTAACTCCACATCGCTGATTTGATAGACATCACCTGCTTCCGGGTCTGCAGGGTCCTCTTGAATTCGAAACAGAAAATCCGGTGCTACCAGCACCCGTTCGAGAGCGAACTGAATCCCCGCATCGAATCCGCCTTGGCGCCGACCCTGCTCGTAAAAACCCAGCAGTTCCTGCACGTCATTTTCGGCAACAGGTCGTCGGTAAGCTCGACGTGCCAGGTTTTCGACGATCTCCCGGGCACAGGCGGGCTCTTCGTCAGCGCTTTGCGGAAGACAGCTAAAGATGCGCTGTCGGCTGGGGGTATCGCCCGGTCCAGATACCGATAGCGGCCCTTCGATAGAAATACTGCCAACACTGGGATTGGCATCGGGCAACTCAGTGACAGCCAGGTGGTAACCAAACAGCCGTGGTTGCAAGATTCCTTCAGGCTCCCACATCTCTCGGGGAAAGGTGGCCCCGACGATGCGCGGACCGGCGTCAATTTCCAACTCCAGCTCAAAGCCTTCTTCTGCAAAGGCCATCATAAATTCTTCCCAATCATCGCTGCCGCGTATATTGCCTGCGTAGCTGTAAGGTGCTGGAGTACCAGGCGCATCACCACCAAAGTTCACGACCTGCAGTAACTGGCCGTCGAGACTGATCTCCATTGCATGGGGCTGGTCATAGCCGCGTACGAAATCAACATAATTGGTTTGCAGTTTGACATTGATTTTGTAGCTGCCGTCTACCGGGAAGTTATGGGTAATTGCAGCACCACCGCGAGAGCCGAATGGCAGTTCATCGCTAAGACGATCATCCTGAATCAGGTTTAACGGCACCTCGTAAGTCTTGATGGCGGCACCACGGGGTGCAGCACCCACCGCTAACTCAGCAATCTTGTGAGCAGCAGAAATATACCGCTCCATCAATACAGGAGAGAGCGCCAACACCTCAGCATTGTTATCGAATCCGTGTTGATCAGGAGGATCCGCCGGGATTAGCTCATCCACGTCGATTTCCAGATGCAGTAAATCTCGAATGACATTGCGATATTCAGTCTGATTCAGTCGATGGAAAGCCTGGGTGCGCCCAGGATTAATCTGATTCGCTGCAACCTGATCTAACTGAGTCTCGAGCCATACACGAAACTCTGTGTAATCTTCATGGCCAGGGCGCGGATTATCAGGCGGCGGCATCACCCCCACCCGCAGTTTACGCACAACCTTTTCCCACACTTCAGGGTTTTCGGCGACGTTGTCCACGTTTTCTACATCGAGGGTTAGTCCTAATCCACGTAATTGTGTGAACAATAAATTTTCACCTTCTACCGGTGTGCTATTCACCATGGCCTGATTGTGACAGGCAATGCAGTACTGATTTAACAGTGCACGCTGTGGTGACACCTCACTGGTCTGCGCATTCACATTCGCCAGCAAACCAATGAGGGCAAAACCAGTGCCGATTGTTAACAATTTCTTCATGCATTACGTCCTGTGGGATTTTCCACTGTGCCGCACTCTTCGCCAAAGTACCCAGCACCACCGCAGTAACGCTGGTCCTGTAGCTGCAACAAAATGCCATCGGGGTCAGTAAAATAGACCTCAGGTGTACCACCGGGAGCACCGCCGCGGTCGGGCATACGCATAGTGACGTAGGCTTGAAGCGGTCCATTGGCACTACCAGATTCACCGAGGATAGTGAGGCCATAATCTTCGAGAATGGAAAAAATCCGGTCTACGTCAAAGTCTTCCATATTCAGGCTCGCATGATGAATACGGCCAGCGAGAGGTGGCACTTGTGCCAAAGCGAGAAACTCCCGCAATGCACCGACTCGCAGAATGGGCATACCACCCTGATAAGTGTCGATGTTGAGCCCAAATAGTCGGCGGTAAAAACCAACGGATTCAAGCTGACTTTCCACGAACAGAGTGAGGTGATTGAATTCCTGCAGCTTGATGTGCCCTTCTGTTGGGGCGGGTTCTGGAGTTTCCAGGCACTGCTCTCCCAGCACACCTGAACCTCCGCAGTAGCTGGAGTCTTGTATCTGCACTACGATGCCGTTGATGTCACCGAAGTACAATTCAGGTGTACCACCTTCCGCTCCACCAAATTCAGGACCACGCATGCGGACTCGCGATTGCATCGTCTCAGCTTGACCTGTGTCAGTTACTCCGTGCTCGGCAAGAGTTTGTACGATGCTTTCATGATCGAAATCATCCACCGCCAGGCAATAGTGAGTGATTCGTGGGTTAGCGCTGGGATTGCCGCCAATGGCAATGAATTGAGGACCTTCTCCCACTTGCAGCACAGTGGTTTCACTCTGACGAGCCGCGATGGGTAACCCGAACAATCCCTGATACCACGCTACAGACGCAGCAGGGTCAGACACCGCCAACGTAATATGATTAATGGCCCGTACAGGAATTGCCGGCTGCGATCCCTGCGCCAACGCTTGACCTACAGGACCACTGTTCAAGCTCATACCTGCCGCGACCGTTGCCATTGAACGGATTACTCGCCGTCGGCTTAGTTTTCGATTGCTCAGCTTAGTCATTTCTCCAGCTCATTAATGAGAAGGAATTGTTTAACGGTTAAGTGTCTAGCTCTGTGGTGTCCAGTAAAAAACTTCCCATTCGCGGAGAGGTTCTGAACCAGGATAGAGTGGCTCGTCCAGGGATCTGCCCGACTTTGCAGCCCATTGGCCCATCATTTCCAGACGCTCGGCACCCATTATTTCGGTAGCTTCCATGGCATAGGTGCTATCTCCCAGACGCAACCAACCCTTATTCCTGCCTTCATCTCTAATACGCGCTGCCCAATAGCCGCCATCTGGCCGCGTGGCAGTGATAATGCCGTCTTCCGTAGCAACCCAGGACAGGTAAATCACAAATGGAGGAAATCCTTCCTGCTTGAACTTCACAGGACCTTGATAGTCATTGTGTACCTGGAAGTCATCCGGTGCTGCTGTTAGCTCACCTCCGATGATCAAACCAGGCGTGCGACCCAAACCCTGGTTGCTCAGATAAGGTGCTGTGGAAATCCAGCCCAACAGAACCAAGATAATCAGAGCACCGACACCAATGCTTATTTTCTGAACGTTACTCATCACCATTCTCCATTGTGGTTTTAATTGCCGTAATTCTAATTAGCTAAGGGGTCAGGTCTAATTTGAAATTTCACCATCTTGCTGGTAGTACCTTTGCCACCCTCAGTGTGCCAATTGAAGTTTGTTCCGTAGTTCGCCCACACCGCTCGTCCTTTCCATCCAGCATCAGGATCATCGATACGACCATCCAGCCCGCGGGAATAGAATCCGAGAGGATAAGGGACGCGCATCCGAACGAACTCTTCTGTATCCGGGTCCAGAGCAATAAGTGAATCTGAACCCGACCCTGTTGCGATTGGAATGTTCTCTCCCAATCCCAGCGTGTTGAAATTATCTACCCAATTGTAATAGTGGAAGTCTGCTTTGCGGTCAGTGCCTTCCATGTCAGGACCAGGCACCTCGTACAAGGTCCAGCCCTGTTGGCAATGTTGTGAACTCACCACATCTGGCCCACTCAGGACGTCACATTTGCTGCGATCGAAGCTGGCGATATGGCTGCTTCCAGAAAGTGCAGTCCAGACAATTCCATTGCGATCCATGTCAATACCCCGCGGGCCAAATCCCATGGGCTTACCGTCAATCACTGGCAGTTCATAGACTTCAGTAATACAGGTTTCGGGCGGATTGCTGCCAATATCGAGGCGGTAGATTCTGCCTGGAAACTCGGTGCCAACACCCCAGGCAACGCCTTCTTCTCGAGTATCTGCAATGATGCCGTAGCTTCCCGGGCTCATTCGCGTATCCAGACTCAGGTCAACGTCTAGCAGACTGCCGCCACCACCACCTTCGTTTTGATCTCGAAGGGGGCCAACTGGCTGATTCCAGGGTTTGGTGATCACCCCATCACCATTAGTATCCACCACCATCGGGCACCAGCCCTGGGACAGTTGCTCGTCGTGCGTGCGATCCCATACCTGGGTGTTGATGAAACCGATCACATCGCCGCCGCCGCTGAAGTAAAGCATGCGCTGCTGACCCCAACCGAACTGCAAATGGTGAGTACCGAAACAGGTATCGATCAGACCAAATTCTTCCGTGGCAGGATCGTAATACGAGGCCTGACGCGTGCTACCTCTAGTTGGGTAATACTGCACATACTTATTGTCAGAGCCTTGTTGGCACCAGGCTGGCAAATCGTTGCCACGTACCTTTGTTGTCATCCAGACCCGTCCCAACTCATCAAACATAGGATTGTGAGGATCAGCCGGCCGCTGCCACAAGGGCTCGTCACCATAGTATGCAGAGGGAACCGGGAACTGTTGGGCGAAGCGAGAAATTGCCGGATTATCCGGGTTGTCTTTCACGGCAATGACAATTTCTTCCCATTCGTGGGTATATGGATCCAACTCCAATAAGGCGCCATGGCCACCATCGACACCATAAACTTTGCCGCCGGCATTCAGGGAAGCGTTGCGCTTGTCGGTGGTAATTTCATCGTGGATGTACGAAGACTCATTACCCCAGTCCCATTGCGTGATGACTACATTGCGCTCGATACCGCTGGGTCGAGGTGGGGTTGGTGGCAAAGCTCCCGCGGCTATCCTGTCGGTCCACTCCGCATACATTTCCATACCACGTGGCCCAAAGCGATTGGCAAATCCAGCCATAAAGGCACCACGGATACCCATGGCGGTTCGATATTGCCAGGCTTCGACGCTGGTTTCGAAATCGAGATGGCTTAAGTGATCGAGTGAACGAGTTGCCCGGTTCCCTAACTGGTGACAAAGCTGGCAACCTTGTTTAGTCATATCCAGCCAGCGATCCTGGCTGAACATGGCCTCGCCAATGCCATTACCATCGCGCCCAGTGCCGGGGAAATCTTCTGCAGCCGGCACCTGCAATAAGGAGTACCAATAATTTGCTGGATAGATCTGAGCCGCAAGCAAAGGATCTTCCGCCACGAAAGTGCGCAGCGTGACGTTTTCAGCACCAATCCGCAGTTGTTGTGGGTCTGAATCTACCAGGCCGTAACCCCGCACCCAGACCTTGAAAAGCGCATCGGGGAGCTCCGGAAGCAGGAACCGACCATCATCATCTGTCACCACAATTTTGACAAAATGGGTGGCCAGATCATCAGTTTCAGCAATCACCCATACTCCGGCCTCAGGTCCGTGGCCGCTGACCACCTGACCCCGAATTGCTCCCGAATCGAGGTCTTGCTGAGCCATTGCAGGAAGTGCAAATAGCGGCAGTAGCAGAACAAACCTCGAAACGCGGCGAACCACATGCGATATCGCGCTGAAACAAGCCAGGGAAAAGTACTTCGAAATAGCAGGCATAAATCTAACCCTTTGTTTTAATTAATTTTTATGCAGCTAGACCTGATAAACTCGGGGCTTTGGAGTGGCCCCAAAACATCAATTGAATAGTTGCAAGAGTGACACGAAAAATCAATCTCGTCAGTCACTTAGGCTGGGCCTGGTACATGCTCTCGGCACCAGATTCAGTCAGTGTCGCTGCAGAGTAACCAAACCCGGCAAGTTAAACCTCCAAGTTTCGAAATTGAGAATAAAAACCGCGGGCTTTGCAGTAATCCGGGCTGACGACAGACCTCCAGTTCAGCCGTTGGGATTGTGAAGTGCGCGGTACTTTTTGGGTGTGATGGCGTGTTTCGCCTTAAATGCCTTATAGAAAGAAGAGAGAGATGTATAGCCAACATCGAAACCTACATTGGAAATTGGCTCATTGGTTTCAGCCAACAAGCGTGAAGTCTCGTCGATGCGATAGTGATTGAGGAAATCGCTGAAATTTCGATAGCCCATGTGATTATTAATAGCGCGACGCACCAGGTATTCCTGGCTTGCTACATGTTCTGCTAAACGAGCCACTGTGAGATTGGACTGGTGGTAGAGTTTTTCGTCCTCCATCGCGGCTCTGATGCTGGTCATTAACTCCTGATCCAATTCATTGGGCTGCTGAGCATTGGGATTCGCAGTCTGTTTAGCCTTGCCCTCTTTCGTGGAGAGATTCGCGACGCGAAATTTCCACAGTATCAACGCTACAGTGACAAAGTAGGCGTATATGGAATAAGCAATCTCTGGCAATGGTGGGCCCCTGAATATTGATTCGCCGGCCAGTGTGGTCAATACCCAAACGCCTCTGTTACCCGCCATTAAAATTAACAATACGGCTACACAGAGAACGAATATGACTCGTTCCTTACGGCGCTCCAACACCAGGTCGCTACGATAGCCTTTGACCGCGATATAAATAGAAGCTAACGAAAAACCAAACAGCACAGCTTGTGAATAGCCCCAGGTAACTAAGTTGAATAAAGTACCAAACTCAATTCCATAGTTCGCGTAGTAGCTGCCAATAGATCGCCCAATCAGGGCAGTGATAGCAAGAATCCAAACACTGCTATGGATTTGGCGTATTTCGCTGTCATCATCAAACAGTTTTAGAGCGATTAACCAGGTTAGCAGTACCGACAGATTGCCAATACGATTGAAGGCCATAGTGAGGTAGATGGCGAACGTGCCGGAACTGGGTCTCACGACAGTATTTAATTCTTCGCCCAGCAGGCCGGCCACCAAACTTAGAATCAGGCATCCGACCAGCACCCCCAGCACAGAATTGCGGTGGTAGATTGCTATATAGATCCCCAACAGCAGCAGGTGGGATACAGCAAGCGCAAGAAAGACGATAGAAAGAGCAGGCATGTGATTTCAGGCTGAGCTGTAGCTTAAAAATGAAGCGGTTCTGGCAGAGTTTAGAAAATTTAGGGTTTGCTCGCCACATCCACCAGTCGCTGGCACCAGCGCCAATTCGAGAGGAGTCTGCCCCGACATGCCAAGGGTTTTATCAGCCAGGAGACCGTGCCCTGAATTTTGTCTTGGAATTAGGGTGAATCGGGCATTAGACTTGGTCCAGTATTCTCTCTATAGTGCGCTCGTGACGTCTCAAAGTTCAATAATCCACTAGCTCAATGCATCGCGTAACACAGTTAATAGCAATCTGTCTGCTGTTGGTTTCCTCGCTAAGTGTCGCCCAAACACTTTTCTCCGAACGCCTTCCCAGCTCCATTCTGAATGTCAGCCCTCCATCGACCCGGGTTGCTGGTGAACCCGGTGACATGTTTTACACTGAGCGAAGTTGCCCATCGGCGCCATTAGCCGACGCGCGCAGCAGAATCGTACATACCGCTACCCAGGAGTGGGCTTATTTCGGTTTTAGTGTGCTGGATCTGGTACCAACGCGAGATTCAAACCCCAACTATGTGCGACAGCCCTGGCGTCGCACCCTGATTGCTCCCGATGAAGCCTTGCGCGTAGCGACCTCGATTGCGGGCTATTGGTCTTCAACCCCTAACAGCAGCTGGATCCTGGAACGACAAAATCAGTCCTGGGACAGTCGGGGTCCTGGCTCCCGCTGGCGCAATCCCTGGTCGGCAGCGTTCATCTCATGGGTTATGTGTGAAAGCGGACTGGGGCAGCCGGAAGTATTCCAACGCGCCATCGCCCACCACAGTTACATCGATCAGGCCATAGTGGCAGCAGACTTTGAAAGTTCCACTGCTGCCTATAGGGCAGTAAACCCTGGTGAACAGGAAATCCTGCCCGGTGATATGTTGTGTCGTGGCTCCCGCCCTGCTTATCGCTCCATCGAAGCAAGACGCGAACAAATGGGTATGGGAGCTCGTAGCCATTGCGACATCGTGGTGAAACTGGATACCGATAATGACCGCATTATGCTGATCGGCGGTAACGTACGCAGTTGGGTACGCCTGAAACTATTGCCAGCGGAAATAAATGAACATGGTCATCTCGCGCCCGTGCCCTACAACGGAAGAACGATCTTCGCCCATCTGCAATTACAAGCTGAAGAAGTCTCGAACGATGTGTTAGAGCATAGCCCTACCATGCAAGCAGTCAGCTGTGAGAATTCTCACGCCTCACTGCGACCAATTCAGGACGCGCTGTTTAGTGACTGCTCCTAGGAAAACTATTCCGGCCTGCAGTAATAATTTTTGGCAGTTTGCTGCTAACTCATAATGGCAAAACTCTACTTCTATTACTCCTCGATGAATGCGGGTAAATCGACGTCATTGCTGCAGTCCAGCTACAACTATAAAGAGAGGGGAATGAATACGCTTATTCTGGCACCTGAGTTAGATAATCGTTACGGAGCGGGTAAAGTCACATCGCGCATTGGTCTGGAATCTGATGCAATCAGTTTCAAAGCGGTCGATGACATCTTCCAGGTCGTGTCCGAACAGAATGAGCAGCAAGCCGTGCATTGTGTGCTGATCGACGAGGCGCAGTTTCTGAGCAAAGACCAGGTGTACCAGCTTGGCGAAGTGACAGACAAACTCAACATTCCAGTACTTGCTTATGGTCTGCGCACAGACTTCAGAGGCGAACCTTTCGAAGGCAGCAAATATCTGTTGGCCTGGTCGGATAATCTCAAAGAATTAAAAGCTATCTGTCATTGCGGAGCCAAGGCGACCATGGTGGTACGAATGGGCGATGATGGGACTCCGATTAAAGAGGGCTCCCAGGTTGAGATCGGCGGCAATGACCGCTATGTTTCCATGTGCCGCCGCCACTTCCGCGAGCTTGTAGACTAGTTTACCTCGCAAAATCCAGCATTCGCTCTTTCCATCTTTTTCTCTGTAGGATTTTTCCTGCGCCGATTTTCCCAACTGACACTGCGCTTGATGATGTCATGAATATTGCGAACCACTTCGCATAAATCATCGATTTCCTCAATCAATGCGACCGAATTCGAATCGTTAATGTGATCTGCGTAACTCATTGCAATGACGAAACGACTATTCTAGAACCATGTCGATTAGCTGACTGGTAATGTAGTAATGAAACTGGACACTGAATTTAGTCGCGATATACAAGACTCGGAAGAGATTGCTGAATTTATGCAAATGGCGTTTTTGCAGAAGTGGCAATTTAGCTGCATGCAGATGGTACGAAACCATCTCTGCTCGGAAGAAGTTGCCGTCCTGGATGTCAACGTGTTTGATGGGAACTTCATTGTTGACAGTGAAGTGCTCACCGTAGCCACTCAGGAAGCCAAGTCTGTGACATTTAGAGCACATAGTGGAGGTTTGTCTCTCATCTTCAAAACCCGTCCACTCAAACTCAACCTTGACCCCTCGGTGTGTGAATGCAAATTTGAACTGCCAGAAAGTTTGCGATTCTCTCAGTTACGCAAAGCAGTAAGAATAAACTTCCGTAATCAACCGGGAATCCGTGCAAATCTCTTCGCTGGAAGTGGTAAGAAATTTGATGGCCAACTTATGGATCTCTCGACTGCAGGGGCGAAAATTCAATTGCTCGGAGATTTGTGCAACCAGCTTGAACCCGGCCAGATTATTGAAGACTGTCAGTTTTTACTGCCGAGTAATGAGTTGCTGGATTTGCGGGCACAGATTCGCGGCATGGCCTACGATGCGGATCGAGGCCTAAGCATTGTTCGATGTGAGTTTCTCGATCTGAATCGCGAAATCATCGAACAACTTCAAAGTCTGTTGGAGAATGCTTGCGCTATTCCATTCGACCCGCAACTGAGAATTGCCAGCTAAAGTTGCGGGCAATTACTGGAACTCATAGCGCAGTTCGATACCGTATCTCCGGGTCTCCCCCCACAGTACCGCACGGTCCGCATGGGGCAGATTATCGAGGGCGAAAATCACGTAGTCTTCTTCCAGCGCATTCTTCACCCACGCCGACAGACTGAACTGTTCTGTTAAAAACGGAATGTCCACCAGAGATACTCTGGCGTTTTCCAATCATCCAGGCACTGCGAGTATGGGCATCATTCTGGCCATAGGTATGACCGCTTCCCTGGCGGCAGCACCGTTTATAGTTCCTGCCATACTGCCGCGGAAATCTTAGGCTCCGCAGTCCCTCTGTGTTTCTCTGTGATAGACTTGCCGTCTTTGCGTTCAGAGCCAAAGAGAGGTCCTGGCGCGCTATCCGTTCTGCTGTCACGAGTAATGCAATGAGATATTTATTTAGTTTCGTAGTTCTCAATCTATTCACGGCTTGTTCCGAACCCGCGTCGTCACCCGACGAAGCAATCACAAACAGTCCTGCCCCGATTCTGGCGGTTGAATCAGCCCCAGCTCAAGACGATTCCAACACTGATTCGGACTGGCCATTCGGCTATATGGCGGCAGTAGCAAATCCCTATGCAACAGAAGCGGCGGCTGAAATTCTCGCCCAGGGTGGTCATGCCGTGGATGCTGCGATTGCTGCGCATACTGTACTTGGACTGGTGGAACCAGAAAGCTCTGGCCTGGGTGGTGGTGGCTTTATGGTGGTTTACCAGCAGGCAGACAAACAAGTTAAATTCTATGACGGCAGGGAGACTGCTCCCGCCGGCGCCGCCATCGACATGTTCATGCGCGACGGTAATGAACTTGGATTCTTCGAAGCCAAAGAGAGTGGCCTTGCAGTAGGGGTACCTGGCGCTGTCGCCCTGTACAAACTCGCCCATGATGCTCATGGAAAATTGCCCTGGGCCACCGTATTCCAACCTGCTATTCGATTGGCTAACGAGGGCTTCGTAGTCACCGGGAAGATGGCCAACTTTCTATCGGGATTTCGCCAGTTCACCATGCTGGATGAATTCGAAGGAAGCGCCGAATACTTTTATCCAGGTGGTGAACCTTTGCAGGCCGGCGATTTTTTACGCAATCCTGAGTACGCGGCGACTCTGACTCGAGTAGCTGAGGAAGGCCCACAGGCATTTTATTCTGGTGAGATTGCCGAAGCTATTGTCGCCGCAGTGCAGACCGAACCAAATCCCGGCACACTGACCATGGAAGATATAGCTGACTATCAGGCTGTGGCTCGGGACGCGATTTGTGGCGATTGGCGAGACCTGCAAATTTGCAGCGCTACTCCACCGTCCTCGGGAGCCATGCAAATCATGGTGGCGAACATCTATGATGGCTTGATCACGGAAGACTCGTCGCTGATGGAAAAAGTCCAGGCCTTTGTTGATGCGCAGCGACTGGCCTATGCGGACAGAGACTATTATTTCGGCGATCCAGATCGGGTAGATGTCCCCATTGATCAACTTTTGAACGCAGATTATTTGAATTACCGTTCTGAAAACCCCATTCCTCCAGCTGATGTTCCGACACACGGCGATCCTGCAGCGATACTTGGCAATGGCACGGCTGCGGTGTGGATGGAAGACAGCACCGCCGAACCAGCTGGCACAACACACTACTCTATCGTGGATGACGATGGGAATGCCGTGTCTGTAACTATGACTGTGGAATCAATATTCGGATCCGCGCGTTGGGCAGCCGGCTTTGTCCTTAACAATCAACTGACAGACTTCGCCAGGGAATATGATCCGGAGCAACCTGAAGCAGCGAACGCGGTTCGCCCTCGAGCCAGACCTCGCTCTTCCATGTCGCCAACTATCGTATTAGACAGCAACGATGATCTGTATATGGTGACTGGCTCACCCGGTGGTAACTCCATTCCTGCTTACACTGCAAAAACGGTTCTGGGAATCGTCGATTGGAATCTGTCAGTTGCCGAAGCAATTAGTTTTCCAAACATCATCGCCCGTGGACAGGCTGTACGCGTAGAAACCGGGATGCAGCCTGGCGCAGAAGTGGCCAGCTATCTACAGGAAGCAGGCTATGTCGTAGAAGAGAGCCAGGGTGAAAATTCCGGACTGCATGTCATACTGGTGCATGAAGACCGGCTCGAAGGCGGTGCCGATCCAAGACGTGAAGGCACGGTGCTGGCACGCACCCCACAGGATCAATAATCATCATCTATGACGCAGTTGGTTCTGCGTCCACAGAGCTAGCAGGGTTGCTGTCAACGGCAGCAGCCCGAGTACCTGACTCCGCAATCTGTTCAACGCGGGTAAGTTTGGATCAAGATCACTATTCAAGTTCAGATCAATCACCTGCAGCGCAGCAAGTGCCAATCCAATGGCGAAAACAGTGATCACCTGGAGTGGAGTGATCACCTCATCTTTCAGCAAGGCATGAACGAGGTACACCAGGGAACCAATTATTGCCGCAACAACAAGCAGAGAGTGAAACTCACTCATCGCATTGGATAAACTCAGAAATTCCTGGCCACCTTCGGTAATCGCTGTCAATACAGTTACTAACACGATGCCGTAAATCATCAAACCCGACCCCAACCAGGCCACAAGCCTGGTCTTCATTGAATACCAGGTAATCAGAACAGCCCAAAGCATCGCCCATATATAAATCAGGCAGAGGAACAAGATCAATCGCAGCAGGCAATAGGCAAACCCGCGATCCATAATCGCTTGCAGTGCCTGAAAGAATTCCGTTCTAACTGACGAGAAATTCTCAATCATCAATGGACCCAGCAAGCCAATAGTTAAAATCTGCACTGCGCCCGCTACAAGCAAACAATGAAAGGCCATGCCCGCTCGAATGACAACCGTCCGCGCAGTACTAATGGGCAGTGTGCGATCGAACACTGACACCCGCGCCTCACCATGCCTGAAATCGATTCCGAACATTGTGGCCAGGGCTCCTACAAATACTGTGCAGTAAAAAATGAAAGAGAAAGCAGAAACTGTATCAAGCTGATAATGGTCTACTTCTGAAAACTCCCGTAACTGCAGAAAAGAGAGCAGAAGCACGACCAGTATGCCAATTGTTACCCCAATGCCGACTGATGCCTGCAAGCCCCGCGATTGTCTCTCTCTCCAAACCATCGCCGCAGTTCCCGAACTGGTGGGACAAGCCGTTGTGATGAATCTGAACAGAGACAGAGAACTTAAACTTTCAGCAATGCTAACCTTGGTACCCGATCTGAAGAACAGGTTTTCTCCCGAGCGTTGTTTGTGAACTCCCAAGATGAGTATCGCGACTGAGGCAGTAGCGATGATGGCTGGAACAATTGTGGCTGACCAGGGTCCGGGCAGAAATGCACCAGTTTCTTCATCCAGAGAGAATTCCGGAATGATCAATTCAAAGTAAAACAACAGAATAATCACTCCCGTTGCAACCAGTGATTCTGGACCGTGGTTTGAAAACCAGCTTAGCGACAATACTAGTAGCAGATATTCGAACACCATGAAGTGGATCAGGGCATGCGGAAATGGCAGATCAAACAAAAAGCCCAATACCACAACTGGTAGCAGGAAACACAAATAGGAAACAGCCACGACATAGCTCAGCGCTATGGTGACCAGCCTGACCGTCGAAATGGGATAATGGAATTCAGATTTGAGAGGAAAACCGAAACCTACGTTGAGACTTCTGTTCTGTACCAGCGTTGCTGACATTACTGCACTGAGCAGCCAGGACGTTATCAAGGTAATCATCACCACTATATTGCCACGAGCATCTACAGGCCCTTGTTCCGGGTTCAGATAGACCAGGAACAAGACACCAAAGCCGATAGCAGCCAACAACTGCAAGGCGATCGCATATCGTGTCCGCTGCCAACAATACCAGAACAGTGCTTGTGTAGGTTTCATCACAGTATTCATGATGGTTGAACAGCCTCTGGCTTGCTGACCCGGCCCACTCTGGCAACGAAAATCTCTTCCAGCGTTGCGTGACGACTGGAAACCACTTCACCGTCAAATCGCTGGATCGAACTACTGATCTGATCCAGACTACACTGATGGATAACATTCCAGGATCTACCCTCGCCCACTGTTGATATGGTTGCCTCCACAGTTGGAAAAACAGCGAGACTGTCTCGAAATCGCAGTTCGGTATAATGATGAGAGCCGCCTAGAGACTCCAAAGACTCGTCGAGTGCAACTCGGCCGTCCTGAATCATAATCACGTGGTCAGAGAGCCTTTCCACTTCTTCCAGTAAATGCGAGGAAAACAACACAGTCCTACCCTCTTCGGAGATGGTTCTGACCACGGCATTAAGAATGTCTTTACGCACGATGGCATCCAAACCGCTCGAGGGCTCGTCGAGGATGAGTAAGTCCGGTTTATGGGCAACAGCACCAATCAGTGCCACCTGTGCGCGCATACCACGAGACAGGTTCTTAATGACTTTTGTTCTATCTAATTCAAAAGTATTGAGCAATTCATTGGCATAGTTGCTGTCCCAGGATGGATGGAAAGCAGTAACGTAGTCGCAAAACTCTGCAATCGTCATCCAGTCGGGAATGTCACGATCCTCCGACAAGTAGCCAATATGTGAGAGAACCGACTGTGGATTCTTTATCGGATCGTTGGCGAAGACACGAACCGAGCCTTGTTGACAACGCAATAAACCTAACAAGTGTTTGATGAGAGTTGTTTTACCGGCTCCGTTGGCCCCAACCAGGCCGTAAACGACTCCCTCATTCAACTTTAAACTGACATCCACTAGTGCTTCAGTCTTCCCGAACTTGCGGCTGAGGTGGTTCACCTCAACTACTGAAATATCCGCCGAAGGATTCATGATGTTTCCGCCTCTTCTGTCATCTGTGCCTTGCGCTCATCAATGAGCTGAATAAGCTCTGCATGGCTGAAATTAAGTTGATGCGCTTCTGCCAGTAAGCCATCGATGCGTTGACTAATGATCCGCAGTCGCTCCTGGTCTGCCAGCGCAACTGCCGCTTCTGCAATGTAGGTTCCTGCCCCCCGGCGTTTGAAGATCACACCCAGGGATTCCAGTTCATCGTAGGCTTTCACCACCGTATTGGGTGTCACATTCAGCTGTAAGGCCAGAGCTCTTACCGGCGCAATTTCCTCTCCGGGCTGCAACAGCCCCGAAGCCACCATGTAGCGAACCTGGTTCACTATCTGGCGATAGATGGGCACACCGTCTTTTAAATCGATGCTGATATTCATGGGGTTAAGTCCATGTTTTGAGTCGTCAAGGCTCCGTTTTACTGTATCAGTATTGTGATACAATTTTGAACAAAGTCAACACCTGCTCTCACACAGGCCTGCACAATGCAGTAATAAGCGCGGATCTTGGGGTATTGAGATTGGTTAAGCTGATGCAGAAGACGGAGGTTTGAGGCGTTTATTGAAAGAACGCGGGGGTGCTCGCCTTGGGTTTAGTGCTTAAACCAGAACAAACTGCCCCATCATGCCCCTGTCTTCATGTTCGAGAATATGACAGTGATACATGTAAGGGTTGGACTCATCGATATAGTCCGTAAAGCGCATAATCAATCGTACCAGTTCTCCAGACCTGACTTGCACGGTGTCCTTCCATCCCAGCTCATTTGCCTGCGGTGCTCGCCCATTGCGATCCAGCACCTGAAACTGGCCATTGTGAATATGAAAAGGATGCATCATGGGTGAGTTGTTTCGCACTTCCCAGATTTCAGTAGTATTCAATTGTATGCGCTCGTTGATGAAATCCATATCCATGACGCGGCCATTTATAAAATAATTGCCGCCTCCATAACCTCCGCCGGTACCGTTACGTGCTCCCGTACCGGGACCTCGGTCTTCGCCACTGCGCATTCCAGCACCCATTTGCAGGGTGAAACGTCGCGTATTGGTTGCCGCAGCCTCTGGTAAACGAAAGACTGTTGAAAGTGCTGCAGGGATTTCAGCATTGTCGGTCAGGCTGGAGCTGGCTCGCAGCGCCAGCAACTGGAAAGTCTCTGTGTTGAGACTACGCATCATCTGACTGATGCCGCCAGGAAACTCCGGGAATGCCGGCTGCTGTCCGATGCTCATGAGCGTTACGGCATCGGAAGGGTCGAAGGCAACCAGGATTTCAGCGCGTTCTGCTGGCGCCAATACCAGGCTCGTCAGCGCCACCGGTGCAGCAAGCAAACCGCCATCCGTAGCAATCTGATAAAAGCTGCGATTGTCACTAAATGCCAGGTTGTAACTGCGCGCGTTGGAAGCATTCAACACACGAAATCGGACCAGCGATGTACTTGGTCGAAAGTAGGGTCGGTAGGTCCCATTCACCAAAATGGTGTCGCCCATCATACCCATCACATCATCCTGATAGAGAGTGCGGTATTGAAGCCCACCTGATTCATCAAAGCGTCGATCCTGAATAATCAAAGGAATGTCATCAACACCATACTCTTGCGGCAACATAGGTGCTGATTCATCGTCCACCAGGATCATGCCAGCCAGCCCCTTGTATACCTGTCGTCCTGACTGATGCAGCACATGGGAGTGGTACCAGTAAGTACCAGCTAGTTGAATGACCTCGAACCTTGCATTCCAGGACTGACCCTCAGCAATCGACTGATGAGGCCCTCCATCTTCCGTTGGTGGCAAATGAAATCCATGCCAATGCAGCGATGAAGACTCCCCCAGTCGGTTTTCAACATTCAGGCTAACCTCCTCGCCCCTGCGAAAACGCAAGGTCGGACCTAAATAGTCACCGTTAATACCGAACGTGGAGGTAGCGGCATTGGGTAAGAACTGTGTACTACCTCGTTGCAGGCGCAAGTAAAAGTTGCGCCTACCATTGCTTGCAGATCCAGCGTCCGGTGGTGGAATACTTAGTTCAGATTGAAATTGGTCCAGTATCTGACCAAAGGCATACCTGTCCAGCGAATGGTTAAGAAACAAACCACCTGCTGAAATCTTAGTGAAGTTCTTAAGGAGTCTTCTACGCGTGACCATGCAACTATGATCACAGAGTTTTTACTAAAGTTTCCAGCTCAGGCGAGGACGGAAGCATCGGAATCCTGTCGTTCAAGCTCAGTGTTAATAAAGCTCTCGAGTTTATCTTCGTCTTCGCTTTTCATGTGGACAAACTGACTTCGGAGAAAAGAGATATTGGCACCTTCATCATTGATCATACCAATTAGCTGAACGCCGCATTGCAGAACTAACTCCTCCGAGAGAACAATTTTGCAGGCATCTACAATTTGTAAATTCTTGAGTTCATTGCCGAGGTTTTCATTGACGCGAAACTTGGCGCCGGATGTCGACATATCCATTACCGTACCTTCGATCATGGCGCCAGTAGTCAAGTAAAGCGTAACCGGCACATCGCTGTCTCTTTCCAGATTTATGCGAGCAGTCTTTCGCAACTGCGTACAGGCTATCTTGTAGGGCAGGCCAAAGTCGTATAGAGATGAACCTCCATTGCCCGACGCGTCACCCTCTGTCATCGTTGATTGAAATACAATTGAGACACCGCCACTTTGCCCACGAAACATGATTGTTCTGTCACCCAGACTTTCCCGATCCATGCTGTCGCTTTCCACACAGAAAGTCCCGTCCTGCACATTCAATGACACCAGGCGCAGAGAATGAGTGGTGACCCGATTTCTGATTTTTGTCACGTAGGAAAACTTCCAGCCTTGCTCGATGGACATCTTTAACAGTTGCACGATTTCCTGGCGGTGAGTTAAATCGCCGTCGGTGAGATTCAGTTCCTGCATGGATTCCTGGCTTGTTCCGCCCCTCAAAAGCTTTTGCTTCTTTGTCATCGACTCAGGCCCAGCAGTGTTTCGCCAAACTCCAGGCACCAGCGATGATCAGTGGTTGCCTAGATTACAGAAAATCGGCGGCAATAACGAGGTCGATATCACACTATTCGGGGTCTGCAGCCAGCTGAACCTGCGACTTGCAACCCCTGATTCATCTACGCCAAGGTCTCTATTATCACCTTTGACAGCGCGATCAACTTCTCCGATGACATATCCAGAGGCAATCGGACGTCAGCAGTTCGTTGCAGTAGAGCCCGTGTTTTTGGCAAGGATTGCTCACCTACAAACTTCCAATTCCAGAAACATCTGGCGTTAAACGAATCGAATCCGAATAGGTTTAGTGGCACTCCAATCTCCCGACAGCGGTTCTGTAACTCCAGAATCTTTGCTTCGGAAACGTGCTCGAGAATGTAGAACTGCAAGCTGTCGCAAGCCGGCTCAACTTTGTCAGTAAAGCCAGGAATACGGATATGTTCCGATTCGGATAGTGCCTCCATTAGCGCCAGATAGTTGCTGTTGTATTGCAGAACACGGTTTTTGATCTTGGCTACCTGGGGTAGCAATGCCGCCGCTGACAAATTAGACATG
>JANQJM010000234.1 GCA_028281635.1 Pseudomonadales bacterium
ATCGGTCTGGTAACCGAAGCGATAGGAGAGAAGGAACTACCCGTTGTGTACTTGCTTGGTGAGAAATACATCTCTTCGCTGCAGAATCTTTCCGAATCTGACAACTCGAAGTTTGTTGTCTTCCCAGCGGATATCCCGGCAGCCCTGCAAGGTATGATGGGTAAGCGCTAGAATTACTGGCAACGCCTTAACTACCCATCTAACTTTCGATACTTGATGCGAGTCGGTTGATTGTCACCGACTCGTTTCTTATATTCGGCTTCGTAATCCGAGTAATTCCCTTCGTGCCACACCACCTGACTATCACCTTCGAATGCCAGGATATGGGTGCAGATTCGGTCAAGAAACCACCGGTCGTGAGAGACCACGATTACGCAACCAGGGAACGCCAGCAGGGCTTCCTCAAGAGCTCGTAGAGTTTCCACGTCGAGATCATTGGTAGGTTCGTCCAGCAGCAGGACATTGCCGCCTTTCTTGAGCAGCTTTGCCATGTGCAGGCGATTTCGTTCCCCGCCGGAAAGATCTTTGACATGCTTCTGCTGATCACCGCCACGGAAATTGAAGCGACTGGCATAGGCTCTGGAAGCGATTTCGTATTTGCCGATGTGGATGATGTCCTGTTCGTCAGAAATTTCCTGCCAGACAGTATTTTCCCCATTTAGTGTGTCGCGACTCTGGTCTACGTAGGCCAGGTCTACAGTTTCTCCCAGTTCGATGGCGCCACTATCCGGCTGTTCATTACCGACCAACATACGTAGAAACGTAGTCTTACCTGCGCCGTTACCACCGATGATTCCAACGATGCTTCCTTTTGGCACCGAGAAGCTAAGATCATCGATTAATACCCGATCACCAAATCCCTTGCTTAGATTTTTTACCTCAATTACCTTGTCACCCAGCCTTTCCCCAGGTGGAATATACAGTTCCTGAGTTTCATTGCGTTGCTGGAAATCTTTGGAATTCAGTTCTTCAAAACGGGCGATTCGCGCCTTGCTCTTTGATTGTCGCCCTTTGGGATTCGCCCGAACCCACTCCAATTCAGATTTAATAGTGCGCTCTCTGGCGGCTTCTTGTTTTTCTTCTACTTCTAACCGCTTTTCCTTGGCTTCCAACCAGGCGCTGTAGTTACCTTCGTAAGGAATGCCGTGGCCCCGATCCAGCTCCAATATCCAGCCTGCTGCATTATCCAGAAAGTAACGATCGTGGGTAATGGCAACGACGGTGCCGGGGTATTCCTGCAAGAACCTTTCGAGCCATGCCACACTCTCGGCATCAAGATGGTTAGTGGGTTCGTCCAGCAACAACATGTCAGGTTTCGAGAGCAGCAGGCGACACAGGGCAACACGGCGCCTCTCACCACCGGAGAGTTTGGAGACTTCAGCTTCCCAGGGAGGCAGTCGCAAGGCATCTGCCGCGACTTCCAGCGTACGTTCGATTTGCCATCCATCTACGGCATCTATCTTGTTTTGCAACTCACCCTGCTTTTCCAGCAACGCATTCATCTCATCGTCGCTCATCGGCTCGGCAAATTTATCGCTGATAGTGTTGAACTCATTTACCAAATCAATGACCTGTTTGACGCCTTGCTCAACATTGCCACGCACATCCAGATCTTCATCAAGCTCGGGTTCCTGTGGGAGATAGCCAATATTGATACCGGGCTGGGGACGCGCTTCACCATTAATCTCGGTATCGATGCCGGCCATGATGCGCAGCAAGGTGGATTTGCCAGCACCGTTGAGTCCTAACACACCGATCTTGGCACCTGGGAAAAAGGAGAGTGAGATGTCTTTCAGAATCTCCCGTTTCGGTGGCACTACTTTGCCAACACGATTCATGGTGTAGACGAATTGAGCCATTGAGTGTTTATTCCTGATGAAAAAATGAGGGCGCTATTATGGCATAGCAGTAGCGGACAGCTCACGGGGCGAAGAGGCAAAAAACGCAATATATTGGGTTATATGACCCAACATATTGATGCTGAGCGGGCGAGCTTCAGGTAGAATAGCGCCTTCAAAATTTCCAGCCCAACCACCGGAGTGAGAGTTAGATGTTCAAAACCGATATCAGCCTATCTGAATTCGACCCAGAGATTAGCGCAGCTATCGAAGCCGAAAAAGTCCGCCAGGAAGAACACATTGAACTCATAGCGTCCGAAAATCACACCAGCCCTTTTGTAATGGAAGCCCAGGGATCTGTGCTGACCAACAAATATGCTGAAGGCTATCCTCGCAAGCGTTATTACGGTGGTTGCGAAAACGTCGATGTCGTTGAGGAAATTGCGATTGCCCGGGCTAGAGAACTGTTCAATGCCGACTACGCCAATGTGCAGCCCCATTCAGGGTCACAGGCTAACGCAGCGGTGTACATGGCTCTCGCTAAACCTGGCGACACAGTTCTGGGTATGAGCCTGGCTGATGGCGGTCACCTGACTCACGGCGCCAGTGTGAGTTTTTCCGGGCGCATCTATAACGCTGTGCAATATGGGCTGAACAGTGAAACCGGTGAGATCGACTATGACCAGGTAAATGCGTTGGCTCAGGAACACAAACCGCGGATCATCATGGCTGGATTCTCCGCGTACTCGCGAGTTATCGATTGGCAAAAATTTCGCGACATTGCCGACAGCGTAGGGGCCTACTTTGTTGTGGATATGGCTCACGTATCTGGGTTGATTGCGGCCGGTGTGTATCCCAGCCCGGTGAATATCGCTGATGTGACGACCTCAACTACACACAAAACTTTGCGTGGCCCAAGGGGCGGCATTATTCTGGCCCGTGCCAATGAAGAACTCGAGAAAAAACTGAACTTTGCGGTTTTTCCAGAGAGTCAGGGCGGACCGCTTATGCATGTCATCGCCGCCAAGGCCGTGTGTTTTAAAGAGGCAATGAGCGACGACTTCAAGACTTACCAACAGCAGGTTGTAAAGAATGCACAGGTCATGGCGCAGACATTTATTGATCGCAACTATGATGTGGTATCGAATGGCACCGACGATCATTTGTTCCTATTGAGTCTGATCCGACAGAGCATCACTGGGAAGGATGCTGACGCTGCCTTGGATCGAGCTAATATTACAGTCAATAAAAACGCTGTGCCAAATGACCCGAATCCTCCCTTTGTTACTAGTGGATTGAGGATAGGCACTCCCGCTATTACTACTCGTGGATTTGGTGAAGAAGAGTGTGCAACTTTATCGGCCTGGATGTGCGATATTCTGGATGACTTAAGTAATGAAGCGAAAATTGCAGAGGTTAAACAAAGTGTGCTGGCTCTCTGTTCGCGTTTTCCTGTCTATCAATAGAATAAGAGATTAACTATGCATTGCCCTTTTTGTGGTGCGATAGATACCAAGGTCATCGATTCCCGCCTGGTCTCTGAAGGTAATCATGTGAGACGTCGTCGGGAATGTACTAACTGTAAAGAGCGTTTCACAACTTACGAATCTGCTGAATTGGTAATGCCTCGGATTATCAAACAAGATGGAATCCGAGAACCATTCAATGAGGACAAGTTACTTGCCGGCCTTAATAAGGCTTTGGAAAAACGTCCAGTAAACATTGAGCGGGTAGAAGAGGCGGTAAATCGCATCAAAGCAACCTTGCGCGCAACGGGTGAGCGCGAAATTCAGTCTAGGGATGTCGGTGAACAAGTAATGAAGGAATTGCGCGGCCTCGACGAAGTAGCATTTGTGCGCTTTGCTTCCGTGTACCGCAGCTTCAAGGACCTCAACGAGTTTCGTGAAGAAATTGATCGTCTGTCGAAAGACACTTCAAACTAATACCCCTACGAATAATCAGCCTAAAATCACTTCTTGGACAGTCCAATTGATTGCCCAATTCTGCTATTATCCCTGTCCCTGAGCTGGTTGCCGGCTCAGTAACCACTACTGGTTTTCGATCACCCCTCCGAACTTCTATTGCAATGAAGAGTGTGCATAACGCAGAGCTAGATGAGTCAGTTATTGACTGGCCAGTCCATATGCAGCGAGCATTGGATATCGCGTGCAATGTCATTGCGGCGAATCCCAATCCCCGCGTTGGATGCGTGATCACTAATAACAACACTGTCGTTGCAGAAGGTTGGCATATTGCGGCAGGCCACCCACATGCTGAGGCGATGGCTTTGGAAAATGCCCAGGCTGCTGCAGAAGGTGGGATAGCGTTTGTCTCTCTGGAGCCTTGTAATCATCAAGGTAGAACCGGACCTTGTTCAGAAGCATTGATAGAAGCAGGAGTAAGTACCGTTGTAATTGCTATGGGTGATCCTAATCCCAAGGTCTCTGGACAAGGCGTCCGAAGACTGGAGGAGGCAGGAATCGAAGTGTTTCAGCTCAAAGATTTCGAGCGCCCCGCTCGAGAGATTAATCCTGGTTTTATAACCCGACATCAGAAAGGCAGACCTTTCGTCAGAATGAAGTTGGCAATGAGTATGGATGGGCGTACTGCATTGTCGAATGGCGAGAGCAAATGGATTACCGGACCTTCCGCCCGGGCAGATGTTCAGAAGTTACGCGCTGCAAGCAGTGCAATCATCACTGGTATTGGAACTGTGCTCGCTGACGATCCGCGCTTGAATGTTAGGGTAGAAGAGATGGACCTGAGTGAAGCCCAGCTAATTAGCAACGAAGAGTCTCTAAAGCGGCAACCACTGAAAGTCATTCTGGATAGCAATCTGAAAACACCCGATTCGGCCAGAGTATTGCAAGGTGGTAGAACGATTATATTTACCAACCACGCAGAGCCCTCTAATCAATTTGCCGTGGCAAATGATGTGGAAGTCTACAATTGTAGCAATGGCACTGGTCCACACGCGTCAGGAGTAGAACTGCATTCTGTGCTAGAATCCCTCGCCGTCGAATTTGAGTGCAATGACGTGCTATTGGAGGCAGGTCCCACACTTTGTGGATCATTCCTTAAGGCATGCCTGGTGGACGAATTAGTCCTCTATATAGCACCAAAGCTGTTGGGCAGTGATGCGAAGGCGCTGTTGGAGCTAACAGGCATTGAGTCCATGGATGAAACATTAGATTTTGATATCAGTGAGCTTTACCAGATAGGTGAAGACATTAAAGTGGTGTTACGACCACAATAAGCCTAAGCGAAAGTTATAAATCATGTTTACCGGTATTATCGAGGCAATTGGCTCGGTAGAGAATTTGGTCGAAACCGACTCCGATTGGCGCTTAAGGGTTGCCACGGGAAAGTTGGACCTGAGTGATGTGAAACTTGGTGACAGCATCGCAGTCAGTGGATGTTGCTTAACTGTAGTGGAGCTGATGGAGCAAGGCTTTGCGGCCGATGTGTCTGGCGAAACTTTGCGTTGCACTACCTTAGGTGAGTTAAAGCCCGGCATGAAAGTGAATCTTGAAAAAGCCATGCTGGCTACAGATCGATTTGGCGGACACATTGTAAGCGGTCACGTCGATGGCGTCGGAGTACTGCGTTCGATGGCTCCCGAGGGAGGGAGCCAGAGACTGGAATTCGAAGTGCCGCCTGAATTAGCCAGGTACGTTGCAGCGAAGGGTTCGATCTGTATTGATGGAACCAGCCTTACGGTTAATCAGATCGATGGCAACGTGTTTACCATCAACGTCATACCCCATACCCAGGAAGAGACAATCATTGGGGCGTACGCGGCCGGACAAAAGGTTAATCTGGAAGTGGACGTGGTCGCTCGTTACCTCGAGCGTTTAAACTCCGCTGATCAGGGCGCGGGACTGAGCGAGCAGTTGCTGGAAGAACATGGTTTTAAATCATCACAGCAGGCCTGATCAATGGAACTGAATTCAATAGAAGAGATCATCGATGATATTCGCCAGGGTAAGATGGTGATACTCATGGACGATGAAGATCGGGAAAACGAGGGTGATCTCATAATTGCCGCTGAGCGAGTACGCACTGAAGACATTAATTTCATGGCAACCAATGCGCGTGGACTTATTTGCCTAACGCTCACCCAGGAGCGTTGCCAGCATCTAAAGTTGCCGCTCATGGTCAACGAAAACAATACACCCTATAACACCAATTTTACTGTATCCATCGAGGCGGCCTCGGGCGTCACCACGGGAATCTCAGCGGCAGATCGTGCCCGCACGATACAGGTCGCGGTAAGTCGTGACTCTCAAGCGGAAGATATTGTGCAACCTGGCCACATATTCCCAATAATGGCCCAGCCAGGAGGTGTACTGCGACGTGCTGGTCATACGGAAGCGGGTTGTGATCTGGCTCGTCTAGCCGGTTATCAAGCGGCTGCTGCTATCGTAGAGATCATGAACGAAGATGGCTCGATGGCGCGGCGCGAAGATTTGGAAAAATTCGCTCAACATCATGACATTAAAATTGGCACCATCGTTGATTTGATTCACTATCGCATTGCCAATGAACATACCGTGCAACGCCAGGAAACCAACGTGCTGGAAACACCGCACGGGGAATTTAATGTACACACCTACCGCGATTCCATCAGCGGTAGTCTACATCTCGCTTTTGTAAAAGGAGAAATCACTGCGCAGGAACCAACCCTGGTAAGAGTGCACATTCCAAATACTTTGCGGGACGTTTGTGAAGTCTATAATGCCCAACGAACCAGTTGGTCCTTTAACAGCGCGCTGGAGCGTATTAGCAGCGAGGGCAAAGGAGTGGCTGTGTTATTATCCGGAGAAGATTATGGTCACGATCTGGCGCATAATCTGGCATCCGCTAAAGCCGAAGCGATAGAATCGTCCCAGGGTGCAAGGTCCGGCAATGACCTAACAATTGGAACTGGGTCCCAGATACTGCGTGATCTGGGTGTGGGCAAGATGCGCTTGCTGAGCTACCCAGCACGCTTCAATGCCATTTCTGGATTTGATTTGGAAGTCGTCGAATTCGTAAAGTTCGAAAAGTAGACTAACAACATTACTGGCAATTGAGAGTCGACCAAAAGTCGAAAGACAAACGATGAAGATCAGGAATTCGTCATGAGCAGTATTAAGACAATAGAAGGAAACTACCAAAATGGCGCTGCCCACTATGGAGTCGCTGTCGCCAGATTCAATAGTTTCATCGTAGATAGACTGTTAGACGGAGCCCTGGATGCTCTTAACAAGCATGGAATTCAGAATAAGGACATCACCGTTGTCAAAGTGCCTGGTGCTTACGAGCTACCGCTGGCCGTAAAGAAGATGACAGCGTCAGAACAATATGACGCTATCATCACCCTGGGTGCAGTGATTCGAGGAGGTACTCCCCATTTTGAGTATGTGGCCGGTGAATGTGTAAAAGGTATTAGCCAGGTGAGCCTGCAAGCCAATGTGCCGGTTACCTTCGGAGTACTGACTGTCGATACTATTGAGCAGGCGATAGAACGTGCAGGCACCAAGGCTGGCAACAAAGGTGCGGAAGCTGCTCTCACCGCCATTGAAATGGTCAGCCTTTCTCGTCAGCTAGAATCATCCTAGCCAAGACAGTAACCCACTTTATCCATACTCGGGCTTAAGCATGGGCAGTAAGATTCCCCTAGCGCAACGGCGCAAAGCCCGGCAGTTAATCATGCAGGCACTCTATCAGTGGATATTGTCCAGGATGGAGCCCACTGACATCAGTAAACAGTTTCATGAAGACAATCCCGGGAAAATTGACTGGGAATACTTCGATGCCGTTTTTCCCGATGTCCCCAAGCAATCCGAGCAACTAATTGCTCATCTGGAACCACTACTGGACAGAGAGGTGAGTGCACTGGATCCGGTGGAATTGGCACTTCTGTATCTCGGTACTTATGAGCTTGCCAATAGAATTGATGTGCCGTATCGGGTAGTTATTAACGAGTGCGTGGAACTTGCCAAGAGCTATGGTGCCACTGACAGTCACAAATACATCAATGGTGTGTTAGACAAACTGGTGCCGGTCTTACGAACTATCGAGTATTCTGAAAAACCCTAGCGGCACAAAGTTCATCGTCTCCTATTTGTTCAGTGAAAAGTGACCAAAGAGTTTGATCTAATTCGACAATATTTCGCTGAGTCTAAACACCAGTTTCGGCGCAGCGAAGTAGTGTTAGGAATTGGCGATGATGGAGCGATACTTAATATTCCGCCCGATCAACAGCTTTGTATCTCTACCGACACACTAATTGCAGGTGTGCATTTCCCGATAGGTGCATCCGCCGCGCAAATCGCTAAAAAATCATTGGCAGTTAATCTGAGTGATATGGCAGCTATGGGGGCTCACCCATTGGCGTTCACGCTTGGTCTGGTCCTGGAGGTTGTCGATGACACATGGGTCTCAGAGTTTAGTGAAGGATTACTGACGCTCGCCAGGCAATTCAATTGCCCACTGATCGGCGGTGATATAACCAGGGGTCCACTGGGACTCTCAATTCATATTCAAGGACTGGTTAACAAAGACGCAGTTATTCGAAGAAAGGGCGCCAAACCGGGGGATAAGATTTACGTCAGTGGTTACCTGGGTGACGCTGCACTGGCGCTACTCGTGCTAGGTCATCCTTCTCACCTGGGGGAAGATGTACGCTTGCTGCAAGATGCCCCGCTGTCCGATTGTTTGACGCATTTCGAGAAAGCGTACTATCAACCTGAGCCGAGAGTTGAATTGGGACAGGCTTGTGCTTCGCTGGTAAGCAGTGGCCTGGATATCTCTGATGGCTTAGCCGGAGATCTTGGACATATATTGCAAATGAATTCCGTTGGCGCAATTCTGAATATAGATGCATTGCCAATCTCCGAGTCTGCAAACTGTTGTGCATCGAAAGAAGTATGTCAGATGGCTGCGCTATACGGAGGCGATGACTACGAGTTATGTTTTACTGTTCCGCCGCAAAATACTGACGCAATCGAAGCAGTAGCCAGGGGGTTAACAACGCCACTAAGCTGTGTAGGGGAAATTACTTCTGGAACCGTCCTGGAATTGATAGATGACACTGGTCAAAGAGTGACATTTGAAAATGTTGCCTATGAGCATTTCCAATAACACCATGAATCCCGACAGTCTTCAAAAACCTTCTCTGAGCAATCCGGTGCATTTGTTAGCGTTTGGATTTGGCAGTGGCTTGTCGCCTAAGGCGCCGGGCACAGCAGGAACAACCCTGGCAGTTCTGCTCTATCTGCCAATGACGCAATTGAGCGTCATTGGCTACAGCGTTGTTATAGCTCTGTCATTCGTCGCCGGCATCTGGATCTGTGAACGAACCAGCCGCGACCTGGGCGTACACGATCATGGTGGCATCGTCTGGGATGAATTTGTGGGGTTCTGGATCACCATGTATCTGGCTCCGGCGAACTGGCTTTGGATCGGAGTTGGGTTCGTACTGTTCAGGGCTCTCGATATCCTCAAACCATGGCCGATCAAATGGGCTGACAAGCAGGTAGGCGGGGGATTTGGCATCATGCTAGATGATGCATTAGCAGGTATAATGGCCGCCCTGTGCATTCAGGCCATGTTGGCCCTGATTAGTTAGACGATTCTGAGGTAACTCGTGTCAATTCAGTACATCGCGTCCGCAAGCTTGCCTACAAGTTGGGGCCAGTTCTCTATTCATGGATTCGAAGATTCGGAGTCCGGGAAGGAACATGTGGCACTCACGATGGGTGATCTCAGTGGAGACGAACCTGTTCTCTGTCGCGTACATTCTGAATGCTTAACAGGGGATTGTATGTTCAGTCTACGCTGTGATTGTGGGCCTCAATTGCAGGTAGCCATGCAGAGAATTGCGGAAGAAGGGCGAGGCATGATCCTCTACCTGCGGCAGGAAGGTCGCGGCATAGGATTGCATAACAAGATCAGAGCTTATGCATTACAAGACTCGGGAGCGGATACAGTCGAAGCGAACGTGCAGCTTGGATTTGATCCTGATCTTCGCGACTATGATCTCTGTAAGCCAATGTTCGAGCATTTCAATATCTCATCGCTGAGGTTAATGACAAACAATCCACGGAAAGTGAGTGCACTCACCGACATGGGTATCGAAGTGAAAGAGATTGTTCCCATACATACCGAGGCAAACCCGCATAACGAAAGTTATCTTGCGGTTAAAGTCGATAAGATGGGGCATATGAAGTAGTCGTTACTTCATTGGCGACCTTCTTGGCAGAATCAAACAAACGCATCACCATTGATTTTATTCGCCACGGTGAACCAGAAGGTGGCGATATTGTGCGCGGGCGGGTGAATCCTGCGTTAACCGGACTAGGTTGGCAACAGATGCGACGAGCTGCCGCTTTGACCGACGATCATCTTCCCTCTTCAAGCACACCCCAATGGACTCATATCATTTCTTCTCCACTCTCTCGCTGCAGCGAATTCGCGGCAAGGACTGCGCAAGAAGTGAACCTCGATCTTATTGTTGACGAGCGGTGGCAGGAAATCGACTACGGCGATTGGGACGGTATGCCGGCCAGCGAGTGGCGCAAAGTGGCGGCGGATCAATTCAAAGCTTTCAGAAACGACCTTGCCGCGCTCGCTCCCCCCAACGGTGAAACCTATTTGGATTTTCGAGATCGGGTATTAACTGCGTGGACTAAGTTGGCAGACCATGAGGATGGATCTCATTTATTGGTCGTTACTCATGGTGGGGTGCTGCGGGTGATCTTACCAACCGTGTTGGGAATGCCTCTGAATCGGAGTTTTCCGCTTTACATTCCCTTTGCCTGTCTCAGCAGGGTGCAAATAGAGATCAATAAAAAAGGCGAGAATTCAGCGCTGATATTCCATAACGGCGCCGAATGTCAGAGCGTACCACCGCTTGACTAATCAATAGTCAATCCCTTTTTGAACTTTCACGCCGCTATCGAACGCGTGCTTCACAGATTCCAATTCTGCAACGGTGTCTGCAATTTCGATCAGCTCCGGAGAGGCGTTACGCCCGGTAATGATGACATGCTGCATCTCGGGCCTGCTAGTAAGGGTATCCAGGACTGATTGCTTATCGAGATAGCCGTAAGTGAGCATGTAAGTAAGCTCGTCCAAAACAATGACATCGATGCTCTCGTCCTGTAGAAGTCTCGCAGCTTCTTTCCAGGTGGCTTCTGCGGCGGCAATGTCCTTGTCTCGATCCTGCGTATCCCAGGTGAAGCCCGTTGCCATAACATGGAATTCCACCAGAGGGTGATCCTGAAACATCAGGTGTTCGCCTGTTTCCCAAACACCCTTGATGAACTGAACTACCGCACAGTGAAGGCCATGGCCAACACTGCGCGCTAGCATGCCAAATGCGGAGGAACTCTTGCCTTTGCCGTTGCCCGTCAACACAACTATCAATCCCTTGTCGATAGTGGCTTTTTCTATCTTGTTGTCGATGTGTTCTTTCTTACGCTGCATGGCCTTTTTGTGCCGTACCTTGCGTTCTTCTGAAGTCGCCATATGAAATTTCAATACCTCTGAGTGCGAACTACGCGATAACAATGGTCTTGGTTCATCAGTTTGCCCAACTCTTGCGCAACTGTAGTACCGCCAAGGTACCGCCGACCATTAGAGGCGCAATCATTGTCCGTAGTTTGCAAGCTGTCAAATGTTGCTTTGACAGTGTTTGTGTCCCCTCACTATAATCAGTGTGCTTTCAGGTGCCTTTGTCCAGGTTTGGGTAAATTTGGGTAAAGGGTAAACGGGAACACAGGTGAGTAATCCTGGGCTGCCCCCGCAACGGTAAGCATCGATTTTGATGTAAGCCCGATACCGGCCAGAGGCAATTGACGCAGTTAGCGGAGGGCTAATCTGGATCGGTCAGTCTTTTCCTCCTCCACTGACTTCTCCATTTCCCCTCTTCAATATTTCATTGATTGGTGTGCGATGGCGAAGCTGACCCTCATGGTGCAAGGCACGACTTCCGATGCTGGGAAGAGCCTGATGGTGGCTGGTATTTGCCGGCTATTGGCAAATCATGGCGTCAATGTCGCCCCATTCAAACCACAGAACATGGCGCTAAACAGCGCGGTTACGGCGGACGGTGGAGAAATAGGCAGAGCACAAGCGCTGCAGGCCGCCGCCGCGAATCTCCTTCCCACCACTGATATGAATCCAATTCTCATCAAGCCGGAGTCGGATCGTCGTGCTCAGGTCATCGTGCACGGAAAAGCACTGCAGGCAATGGATGCACAGGACTACCACAGCTACAAGGCCCGAGCGCTCGATTTTGTACTCCAATCCTACGGTCGTCTAAAAGAAAATCATGAAGTACTGGTAGTTGAGGGTGCGGGCAGTCCTGCGGAGATTAACCTGCGGGACAATGACATAGCCAATATGGGGTTTGCAGAAGCTGTGGACTGCCCTGTGTTGTTGGTAGCTGATATCGACCGTGGTGGAGTATTCGCAACTATTACTGGCACCTTGGATTTACTCTCGGAAACCGAACGCGAGAGAGTCGTGGGCATTGTTATTAACAAGTTTCGCGGCGATATAGAGTTGCTTATCCCGGGATTAAACTGGTTAGAAAAACGAGTAAAGAAGCCTGTCCTGGGAGTGATGCCCTATTTGCAGCATCTGTTCCTCGATGCAGAAGATGCTTTGGATGCAGAGCAGATTATCGATGACGAAGTTTCCTTACTACGTGTCGTAGTAGTGGTATTTCCGAGAATCAGTAATCACACCGATTTCGATCCACTTCGATTACATCCACAAGTCGATCTGAAGTACATCACCCTTAACGAAGAGCTTGGGAAAGCCGATCTGGTTATTCTCCCTGGTACCAAAAATGTGCGTGAAGATCTGGAAAAATTGAATGCTTCCGGGATGGCTGATTCCATTCGCCGACATTTACGTTACGGTGGCAAGCTATTAGGCATCTGTGGCGGGTTACAGATGCTCGGGCAGGAAATTTCTGATCCGCAGGGCATAGAGTCTGCGCCCGGCACTAGCCAGGGATTAGGCCTGCTCAACTTCGGTACGGTGTTAGAAAATCAGAAACAACTGGTGGAAAGAAATGGCAAGCTTGCGCTGTCCGCTGATTCCGAACCCCAGATCAAAGGTTACGAAATTCATTGTGGAATTTCTGAAGGTCCCGACTTTGGTAGGCCTTTAGTCGAATTCGAAGATGGAACCACAGACGGTGTCAGAAGTTCCGATGGTCAGGTTCTCGGGACTTATTTACATGGTTTGTTTGATACACCGGCAGCAGCCAAGGCGCTCTT
>JANQJM010000257.1 GCA_028281635.1 Pseudomonadales bacterium
GGCGGTAGTATTTCCAATCGGCTGGCAGTACAGCTCGGTGATGACCTGGCGGCTGCGGTACCTTTCTACGGTGGCGGCGCTGGTGCTGCCGATGTGCCCAACATCCGCGCGGCGGTAATGGTGCAACACGGCGAGTTGGATACGCGGCTGGTGCAAGCCTGGCCAGACTATGAAGCGGCATTGATTGCCAACAATGTCACCTACGAAGGGCATATCTACCCCAATGCCGTTCATGGTTTTTTCAACGACGCCACACCGGAGCGTTACGATCATGCTGCCGCAACGGAAGCATGGCAACGCACCATCGATTGGTTTAATCGTTATGTAAGAAACTAGTTATTCGGAAACTGCTATGACAAATCGCAAGTCTGCAAATAAAAACACCACCAGCCGTCGCCGGGTGTTATCTGGCTTCGGCGCGCTCGCAACCGCCAGCCTGTTACCACAACGCCTGTCGGCACAGGGTGCGAATAATGATGTGGATGTGCTCATCATTGGTGGTGGAATCGCCGGTGCTTCCACTGCCTTTCATCTGGCGGAACAGGGCCAGGATGTCCAGCTGCTGGAACGCGGCGAAATCGCGTCGGAAGCCTCCGGGCAGAATATGGGTGGCCTCGGTGGAAACGGTTGGGGCAATAACCCAAACCTCCTGTCCTACATCACCGCCGGAAGTGTGGAAATTTTCAAACGCATGCAACTGGATCTCGGTTACGACATGGAGTTTCGTCTTTCGGGTACCCTCACGGCAATTCATACTGAAGATCAGTTCGAGTACTACCAGGATCAGGTAACCCGACTACGTGCCGGTGGCTACCAGGTGGAGTTACTGACCCCTAGAGAGGCGCGTGCGATAGAGCCGGAAGCAAGCAATGAACTGCTGGGTTATGTGCATGCTACCGAGCGTGGGCAAGCGGACCCGGTGAAGTCGACACGCGCCTTTGCTCATGCGGCAGAAGTTGCAGGAGCAACTATCGCGACCGGTCAAAACGTCACTGGTATCACAGCTTTAAGTCGTGGCGGTTATTCCGTGCAAACAGAGTCGACAGAATATCGCTGCCAGACACTGGTGCTTGCCACTGGTGCCTGGTGTGGTCCGGTAGGAGAGATGCTGGGATTAAAAATACCTATCGTTCCAGTACGCGGACAGATGTGGGCAACAGAAAGCATGCCCATGCGCGTGTTCAATACCATTGGATCTGCGGAATCCAGTTATGCCTGGAGCAAAGATAATGGCTCTGATGCGGTGACGCCGCCTAACTTGACGCACAAGAATAATCGGCGGGTGATCAGGCATTTGTATGGACGTCAGCGTAAGAACGGCGAGATAATTTTCGGCGGTGACCGGGAGAGCCTGGGCTACAATAAAACACCTAACCCCGATGGCATCGAAGTGAATCGGGGACATGCCGCCGAGGTGATTCCTCTCGTGGCGAGCTTACCAATCAGACGCACCTGGGCTGGTTTGATGCCATTCTCCATCGACGGTGCGCCCATCATTGGCAAGATTTCGTTGCGGGACAATTTGTTTATTGTCAGTGGGTTGTCGTCCTCAGGCTTTGGGCGCGGACCCATGTCAGGCAAGTTGGCTGCCGATTACATCCGCACCGGGCACATGACTCATGTGTTGACAGAAGCAGATCCAGACCGCTGTGTGACCGAAGCCTGAATAGCTGAGTAACTGTCACATTTCTGCTGCAAGGGGCTGCTAGACTTTCGCCTTTAACCGACTTCGATTGTCAAAGGGAAGATGGATATGTTCACTCGCCTTCAATCTTTTTGCCTTCTTTTATCACTGCTTGTCTGTAGCAACACTGTTGCGCAGAACAACACTGCCCTGGGTACACCCCCCTGGCAGATGGCCTCAGGCTGGCCAGATCGTATTATTCAAAATTTCAGTGACGATCCTGCACGCACGATCACGGTCACCTGGCGCACGGATAGCAGTGTGCAGAATACCCTTGCCCAGATTGCCCTGGCGACTCCCGATGCCCGTTTCGATGCAGCCGCAGGCAGCATCGCCGCTGTGACCGAACCGGTTTATCTCTCTTCGGCGATGATAGATGGTGTCTCGCTGGCATCACCAGACAATATGGGGCTGGGCGTGGTGCACTACCATTCCGCAGTGTTCCGCGATCTGGAACCGGACACGCTTTATGCCTATCGTGTTCAGGGCGCCGATGGGGCCTGGAGTGAGTGGTACCAGACTCGCACCGCCGCAGAATCCGGACCGGTGAAGTTCGTTTATTTTGGTGATGCACAAAACGGTATCCTGTCGCACTGGTCACGAGTAGTTCGGGCCGCCTTCATGCGCGCACCGGACGCTCGTTTCTTTCTGCATGCCGGTGATCTGGTCAATCGTGCTGCCAGAGATTTTGAATGGGCCGAATGGTTTAAAGCCGGCGGTTTCGTTCACGGCAGTGTGCCAGCAGTGGTTGTAGTGGGTAACCACGAAGTGCAGTCTTACGGTATTGGCGATCGGACTTCGGAACGGGTGCTGACACATTTGTGGCGACCGCAGTTCACCTTGCCGGTCGATAACAGCTTGCCACTGAGCTTGCATGAAACTGTATACGATGTGCGCTATAACGAAGACGTGCATCTGTTCGTGCTTAATTCCCTGTCCAGGGAATTCGAACTGCAGGGGCAATGGCTGGATCGTAAGTTGGAAGAGACTGATGCGAGATGGCGTATCGTCACCATGCACTATCCCATCTTTTCGTCAGCGGAAGGCCGTGATAGTGCCAGTCGCCGTGATGCCCTGTTGCCAATCTTGAATAAGCATCGGGTCGATCTGGTATTACAGGGACATGATCATACCTATGCCCGTGGCGCCATTGGCCAGTCGCCAGAGCGTATGGCTACTGGTGAAGGCAATGGCGTAGAAGTCATGTTTGTGAATTCCGTTTCCGGTGCCAAGATGTATCCCCTGAAACCGGATGGCTGGGACGGTTATGCCGAGCATGGAGTAAGGCTGCAGCGTGCTGCTGAAAACACAGCTTTCTATCAGGTTATTTCAATCGAAGATTCCCAACTCGTCTATGAAGCTTACACCGCCGATGATCAGCTCTACGATTACTTCGAAATGGTAAAGGGTGCGAACGGTCTCAAGTCACTGAGTCGGGGTGAACGGCAGACCATTGATGCCAGACAATTTCTCACCACTGGCGACTATGCCAACGCGCCGCCACTGCCTTAAACAGTAACTCGGAGGGGGACTGCTCAAGTCCCGTTATCGGCGAAATTCCTCGATGAGAATGGCGAATCCGCTGCGATTTGTTGAAAGCCGAGCAAGTTGCCATCCGGATCCCGGGCGAAGATTGCCTGACCTCCATCTACACTCATCGGTTCGGTAATGGAAGTGGCACCAGCTTCCTGCAACAGGGCTCTGGCGCCATCCAGGCTTGCCACATCAAACATGATCAGGTTGTAACCCGGTGCGTCCAGCGGTCTGGGATTTGATGGTAGCTCTGTGGGATGGCTGTGGTACTGAATCAATTCGAGTTCCAGATTACGTACCTGAAACCAGGCCATTTCAATCCGAGTGCCCGGGAGTCCGGATACCTGGTCGAAGGGTAAACCGGACAAGCTTCCGCCAATCCCCGACCGTCGCGGATCAGGTTCTTCCATCAACAATGAATAGAACTCGACCATAGGTTCGATGTTAGGAGATGCAAGCGAGACGTGCCGGATGCGATAGTCATTCTTTCTTGGGCGGCTGACTTTGCTGAAATCGATGTGCTCCACTTCAATCATGATGCCATCGCGATCATGGGCATAGGCATACACAACGGGATTGCGAGGATTGAGTTGCACCGGATCAGGATTACCAATATGACTGGCCCCACCTTGTAAGAAGCGTTGATAAGTCTGGGTTTCGTCCGCCACTTGATAACAGATGTGGGCAATACCGGGTCCATTCACCGGAACTGGGGAGAAATTGGTAGCAGGGCGGCCACCAGGTGCGAACTGCATGAAGCGCAGTTGCGCATTTACACTTCGCATGAGCCGGGTTTTTGCCTGCAGCCCGTCCTGGCTTCCGAATGCTTGCAGTAAAGTACTGGCTAGCGGGTCTTCATTGACGCTTTCCAGGTTCGCGGCGGAGCTATAGAGGTCGGTTGCCTGCTCCAGATCGGCCACTGCCACACCAATGTAATTCACACCTTGCACAACTGCTTCATCCCGCTCCTGGGAAGCGGCAAAAGCCTGTTGCCATGACACGGCTGCAAACAGAGCCAGGGTTAGTAGTTGCCAGCGAAGGGTGTTATCAGTCGAAGCTTGCAAGGGTTGCACCTCTGCCTGTCTTATTGCTTTTTCAGAGTATACTGCTGAGCGTGAGCACAATACACCAGTCAGGGCTTAGGGGACTGTCCTAATTTGAATTGCTTTTAGTTCAGCTTGAATTAAGCCAAAGTGTCTCAATATATACACTGGACCTGTAGCTCAGTAGATAGAGCATACCCCTGCTAAGGGTAAGGTCGCGGGTGCAAATCCCGCCAGGTATTCCTAGAGCACCCTTCGGGGTGCTCTTTATTTCTGCTCCCGATTATCTGCCAGAATGGAAGCCCGCACAGCATCGTGAGGTGTTTCAACTGGTGGCAGTTTTAGGACTGTATAGAACTTCCTGTTATCCGATCCTTCAACAGAAGATGACCAAGCAAAAAGTATCTGTTTCTGCGTGGTCTATCTTAAAAACTGAGACATCGCCTTCCCAAGCAAGCTGATTGTTAAAATACTCTTTTACTTCTTCGGTTTTTAAATATTCGGCTTTGCATGAGAGTAAGTTCTCAACATGGCGACATAGCTCATTCGATGAGGTCACTATTGTCCTCTAGCGGCCTTTTCACGGAACGTTTAGCTCGGTTTTTAAGCAACTCAATCCAAGCTATTAGGTCTTCATAGCTTTCTTGGCTCAAAGTCTCAGGCCATTGGAAGGTGGCTTGTCCTTCGTCTAACGGGAAAGTAGCTTGTGTCATTCCTGGCTGCCTCCTTAGAGTTAGCGCTCCAGGAGGGTTTTCATTCCTGCCCGGAGGAGGTGGCGTGTTTTCAGCTGAATTATCGCCACCTGCCTCATCTTCATTATCGTCTTCGTCAAGAATTCTATCAGATTCATTAAGTCCAGAAAATTGAATTGTGCTCTTAAAGTTCTTGGTTAAGTCGCCAGCACTATTCTCGTTTACGTTTTTTTGGAATATTAAAAAATGGTTGATACTCTCGTCTGATGGCAAGCCTTCTTCGGAATACTTCGCCCATAACTCATTGAATATTTTAGGTTTTAAAGCAGCAGATTTCAGTGCCTGACTACGTTCTTCTGATTGTTCTCTGCTATCAAGCAATATGCGTAGAGCTAGATCAGACACCTTGATTGTGCGGCTATCACTTTTTCCAGAATCTTCAATCAGTCCATATGCTTTAAGAGCCGCTATAGTCTGCTTGCCTCCGCTGCTGGTCTCTTTATAGCCCCAGTGGGTAACAGCAATACTCGCATTCACCCCATGGCGTTTTTCTTTCTCATATAGCTCGCTAGCCCGCTGAATTGCAGTTTTCAGGGGTATGAAGGGGAACCTTGGGCTTCTATTAGATGCAGCCATTTTGCGCCTCCTTTATCAACAGAATGCATCTTACGCCCATGCCCTGAATGCGTCAAGAGACTAAAAGAACTTTTATGTGACCAAACACAAAATAGTTCTTGACCAATAAAGAGAGCTGCAATAATCTGGTACCGTACTAAAGCAAAACCCCTTCAAGTTTCCGTCGCCAAACAGTCGCTTTCAGGGGTTTTGAGGGGTGCGGAGAGTTTCCCGGGCCAGAACTTGACACTCAGGACCGTGGGGTTAGACCCCCCAGCACTCCACCAACTGTAACATAGATGGTGGTATGAATGAACAAATTAAAGTTAGATCAACAGGTTAGCGTAGTTTCTGCCCTCGTAGAGGGCAATAGTATCCGCTCTATCGAGCGTATGACTGGCATCCACAGAGACACAATCATGCGTCTTGGCGTCCGTGTCGGGGAGGGTTGTAAGGTCCTTCTGGACCGGGAAATGCGCGACTTTCCCCGCCAAGACATCCAAGTAGATGAGATATGGGCCTACGTTGGCAAAAAGCAACGCCACGTTAGCCCCTCTCAGATAATCCCGCTCTGGTTGGCGACCAGTGGACCTACGTGGCCTTGGACCGTGATACAAAGCTGGATCCATCCTTCTTTATAGATAAACGTACCCAAGAAAGCACAACCCAATTTATCCAAGACCTGCGCGGGCGGCTTGCAAATCGAGTGCAGCTTTCTTCCGATGGGCTCAAGTCTTACGTAGAGGCAACGGAGAAGTCCTTCGGCGCTGGCGTGGATTTCGCCCAGATCGTCAAATCCTATGAAGCTGAGCAAATCGGACCGGGTCGCTACTCTCCCCCGAAAGTTACCAATGTGGAAAGCTGGTCCGCGTCCGGTAACCCAGACCCTAAGCGCATCAGCACAAGCCACGTCGAGCGCCAGAACCTCACCATGCGAATGAGAATGCGCAGGTTTACCCGGCTAACAAATGCATTCAGCAAAAAATTGGACAACTTGAAGGCTGCCGTAGCGCTTCACTTTGCCCACTATAACTATGTACGAGTACACAAGTCCTTGCGAGTGACGCCAGCAATGGAAGCTGGAATCTCATCTCACATCTGGACCATTCAGGAGCTGCTAGAAGCAATAGAGTAATGATGACCCCGCCGTTGTGTTTAACCTTCAACCATGGATTTGCCCACAAGGACGTTAATCAGGGCTGCAGGAGGTAACGCTTATGGCATGTAAACGTGTAACGCGCCGAGTGCGCACATCACCAAAGCCAGGGCCTAAAACCGTGCGTGTACCAGCACATAAACGGTCTAAGCCTTCCAAGTGCTAACGTGACCTAGGTGCGGCGGGGTCATCGCCATTATATGATTCGATTTTTCGGGAACTCAAATTCAAATTAGGACACTGCCGGGCTTAGCAATACCCCGATTTTCTACAGAGAATAGAAAGAATGTTGTTATTCAAGGGCGTACCTGCCTCTCCCTATACACGCAAGATGTTAAGTCTGTTGCGATACCGACGGATTCCTTACCGCTTTATCCAGCACAGCCATGGCAAATATAAAGATCTTCCGCTGCCGAAAGTGGATCTGATTCCGGTATTCTATTTTGAGAATGAGCAGGGCGAATTGGAAGCGCAGGTTGACTCCACCTTTATCTTGCGCCGTCTCGAAGCCGAATACGAAGAAAGATCAGTCATTCCCACTAATCCGGCATTACGATTTCTCGATTACCTGATTGAAGACTATGCTGACGAATGGATGACCAAGGCGATGTTTCACTATCGTTGGCGTTTTGCAGCAGACGCTGAGAAGGCTTCCGATATCCTGCCTTACTCCGGGGATATGACAGCCCCGGACGAAGTAATTGCGGTCAAGTCTGCAGCCTTTAAAGAACGTCAAATCGGCAGGCTCTATGTGGTGGGTTCCAATGACACAACAGCAGCAGTTATTGAGAGCAGTTACCAGCGGTTTTTGTCCTGTTTCAATGACCATCTGAAAGACTATGCTTACCTGATGGGCGATCGCCCGGGCGCTTCAGACTTTGCGCTCTATGGACAACTCACACAACTCGCTCAGTTTGACCCGACTTCTACGGCGTTGACGCTGGAAGTCGCGCCACGTGTTTACGCCTGGGTTTCCCACATGGACGATCTTTCCGGTCTTGAACCACAGACTGGGGACT
>JANQJM010000017.1 GCA_028281635.1 Pseudomonadales bacterium
GTACCACTGATCCGGCGCCAATCTTTGCGCTCTCACCAATAGTGATATTGCCCAGCACTTTTGCGCCGGCTGATATCAGCACGCCAGACTTGATCTTTGGGTGTCGATCGCCTTGTTCATTGCCGGTGCCGCCCAGGGTAACTTGTTGCAGGATAGACACATTGTCTTCTATCACAGATGTCTCACCGACCACTATCCCGGTGGCATGATCAAACATAATGCCTTTACCCATGACGCAAGCCGGGTGAATATCCACCCCGAAAACTTCGGAATTACGACTCTGGATGAAGGTGGCGAGTTCCATGCGATCTGTGGTCCACAGGAAATGAGCGAGACGATGTACCTGAATCGCATGAAATCCTTTCAAGTAGAGAATGACAGGCAAGAAAGAACAGGTTGCGGCATCGCGCTCAAACACGGCCTTTATATCGGCTGCGGCGTGTTCGATGATTTCCGGTGAAGCAGTAAATGCTCCTTCAAAGAGTTCACGCACTGTCACAGCGGGCATTACGTCGTCTGACAGTTTATTGGCGAGAATAAAACTTAGCGCAGATTCCAGGCTCTTATGGTTAAGAATACAAGCGTAAACATAACTGGCAAGAAGGGGTTCCTTCCTAGTAACCTGCTCGGCTTCGTCTCTGAGCTGTTGCCATACTGCATTGACCATCACTTGCTTCCTCTCCAGGTAGTAGCAAAAGGGGTGCAGATTATACGACCTGTAAACTACGATACAAGCATGAACCCGCTCTAAGGTTGGCAGTATTTTGGACCTGGTGTTGAGCTGTTTGCCAGCTCTGCGGCGGCTCTAGGCGCCAAACAATCGTTCCGCCCAGCTGGGACTGCGTTGCGCCGGTTCAGTGTCATCGATCGCCGCCTGCATGTGTTTTTCATCGATGGTTCTTTCCCCTTTGCCGAATGCTACCATCAGGGCTTTATGGCAGAGGATGTTTATCAGGCGTGGTATGCCTCTGCTGTTCTTCAAGAGGTTATCCAGGGCTTCAGTAGTGAACATATGGTTGCCGCTATAGCCCGCTTTGGAAAGGCGATGCTGCACATAGGCTTCCACGCCTTCGTTATCCAGTGCTGGCAATACATAAGAATAAGAAACTGATGAATTGAGTTGTTTCAGCATCGGTCGTTCCAATACTTCGTTCAGTTCCGGTTGTCCAAACAAGATTACCTGCATGGGATGAGCGCTGGCTGGCAACGCTTGTGTTAAAAGATGAATAGCTTTTAGTGATTCCTCTGGCATTGCTTGTGCTTCGTCGATGAACAAGACTACCTGCCGATTGCGTTCGGCATTTTGCAAGATGAATTCAGAAATAAGTTTCAATAAGTCACGGTACCTGGCTCCGGCAGGAACATCGAGACGTAATTCTTCAGCAATGGCGAGCATCGTTGCTTCTTCACTGAGAATCGGGTGGGGAATATAGGCAGTGAGGTATTTATCTGGGTAAAGCTCCAGGGCGTTGAGTACCTTGCGGCAGAGCATGGTTTTACCAGTCCCAACTTCGCCGATTATCTTGCTGAAATTCCCTTCTTCATTAAGCACTGCAACCAATGAGTCAAAAGCCTGCTGATGACTGGGGAGTTTAAGAAAATAGCGAGTGTTAGGTGTTAGCGAGAATGGATACTGCGCCAAACCAAAATGCTGGAGGTACATGCTCGCTATTCCTAACCGGTGAATGTAATCCCACTACTGTCGTGGAAAATGTACTCTGGAATTCCCCAGGTAGAGTATCGAATTCCCAGGTCAGCCGACAACAGTCAGTTGAAAAACGCTAGAATTGCTATGGGCCGCTGAGGTGATTTCAAAACTGAAAGGCTAGCTGATTGCTGCTTTTTTAAGAATCGTTTTGGTTTTTTCCAATTCGCTTTCGAGAGTGGTGCGAGTTTCCGGTTCGATTGCGGGATTGGACAGGACAAAGTATGCAGTTCTCACTACTTCACGCCATCTCGGTACTTTCGGTAGCTGTTCAAGGCGCAAGTACCGGTCAAACGTCCGTGTGCGCAATCGACCATCGTCGATACTCACTGCCCAGATATTGCTTTCTTCCGCCAGCTCGATTTTGGATTTTTGCGTGGTCACTTCCCAGGTATGCAAAGCCGATCGCATCAAGGTCACCAGTTGTTGCCGGTATTCACTCTCACTGCTTACTGCGGGTAGTTGTTCATCGATGAAGTTAACGAGATCTTCAATGCCAGCAAGTTTATCCAGCAGTTGGGGATGATCGGAAATCTCCGTTGGGGTTAAGACATTGAGCCTGGTGCCGATGCGGCGAATGTTCTGTTGAGCTTGGCCCAGGAAGCTTACTAACTCTACAGTATCTCGGGCGATGTCCGAGGTAGTGACTTTCTTTAGGGGTTCCGTGTCTTCCAAAAACAGAACGCCAGTACCTTCGTCGCTGCCGAAAAGATTCAGCTTGCTATGAAACTGGGTGGATTTCGCTGATGATCGGGTATTGGTGGCATAAGGGAATACCGCTTCGATTTCCACGCTATGACTGGTTGTATCTTGTTCCGAGTCAGACCATCCATCGGACAGTTCTTCTCCTTCTTCCCACCGTGATAAAAGTTGTTTGAAATTGGCATTGATTTCAGAATCCGTCAGTAGTGAGAGGACTTCTTTTTCCATCAATGTTTCTTTCTCTGTACCCAATAACTCCGCTGCACGCTGATTGAGACTGAAAATGCGACCGGGCAACTCGAAGGCAATGAATCCTGCTTCGATAGATTCAAGCACCTGTTGCAAGCGCAATCGGGAGCTGCGTAGTTCAGCATCAGCTTGCACGTAGTTTTCTATCTGCGCCCGCAGGCGTACATTGTCTTCATTAACCCTGTGCAGCATGCTCAGTCGCAATTGGTTCTCGACCCGGGACCTCAACTCTTCATTGTGGAAGGGCTTGGCCAGGTAGTCGTTAGCACCAGTGCGAAAGCCTTGGGTAAGATCCTCTAGATGATTTTTTGCAGTCACCAGAATGACCGGAAGCTCAATCTGGCTATATTTCTGCCGCAGCTTTTGACACACCTCGTAGCCGTTCAAGCCGGGCATCATGAGGTCTAACAGCACCAGATCAGGCTTGTCTTCCTCAATGAGATTCAACGCGTCCAGTCCATTGGAGCACTTGACCACATTATATTCTTCCAGCTGCTGTCCCATAACTACCCGATTAATCTCATCGTCGTCGACGACCAGAATGGTAATTTCCTGCTCGCTGCGCAGTTTGGGAACTTCTTCTTTCTTATTTGCTTCTTGCAGATAATCGGCGCGACGAATCATCTGTTTGTGAATACTGGGAGATTTAATGGCTCGGGTTTGATCCAGCGAAACACGCAAGTCGAAGCTGAAGCTGGAGCCCAGGTCCAGCTCACTCGTTACTTTGAGTTTGCTTCGGTGCATCTCCACCATACGTTTGGCCAGCGGCAGCCCCAGTCCGATCCCGCTGGCATTCATTTGTTGCGAAGGTAGTTTTTCGAATGTCTTAAATATAGTTTCGTGGTCGGTCTTGTGAATGCCTATGCCCGTGTCTCGAACCGTCACGGTCACGTTGTAGTCTGAAGTGAGTTCGGCGGAAATTACGACTTCTCCAGAGTAGGTAAACTTGACGGCGTTGGACGTAAGGTTGACCAGGATTTGTTGTAATCTGTCTTCATCCCCCGCGACCAAGGGCAAATCAGGATCGACCTCGGAGCGCAGATCAATCTTCTTCTCACCCACCAACGGTTTGCAAATTGCTATAACCAATGTCACCAGACTATTCAGGTCAACTGGCCGAAACTTTACATAGGTGGCTTCTTCACGGGCCGCGGAAAAATCCAGCAAGTCATTTACCAGCTTGGTCAGTCGATCACCACTGGCACTAATAAGTTCCAGATTGCGGGTAATTAACTCACTGTTCTGATTCCTTTTCTCGAACTCAGCCAGCGCGGTTTCAGCTAGGCCATTGATGCCATACAAAGGCGTGCGCAGTTCATGAGATACGTTGGCAAGCAGATCATCTTTAATCTGTTCCGAACGCACGAGATTGTTGATAGCAAGCAGTTGGGCGTCTTCCTTTTCCTGTTTAATCTGGTTGTATCGATAGGACAGACTCACCGAGAGTAATAGTGCCTGCGCAATCAACCCAACGTTATATGCGTTGACAGTGAACTGGTTGTTTGGGAAGGCGGGCCATAGCTGCAGCAGCATCAACACGATAGTGCCAGCCAGGAATACACCGATGGCCCCCATGTGAACCACGGCAGTGACATTACCACGCCGTATTGCGTCTACATTGGTGAAAAAGGCCAGGGGAATGGCCAATGCCAACAGGAATATGAACAAATATTGGAAAACTTTCTCGTTGGGGACCAGGGTAAGCAGAATCACCACTCCAAACGCAGCGATAAACAGCTTAACTACATTGTCCAGTTTGATGTTGTGTTCCCAAATTCTCAGTAGGGAACGCTGAAACAAAAGTGCGGTGATAACCAGCATGGGATAGACCAGCCTTTCAGCCAGGTCGACGTACCACTCGCCCTGGTAAAAGTTATCCAGCAAATATCGGAAATGTTTGGAATCCAGGAAGATGAAAAACGTCTGGGTTGCAATGGCTAGTACATAGAAGATGTAACTGGATTCGCGAATAGAGAAGAACAGGAACAGGTTATAAAACACCATGGCCAAAAGAATGCCATATTGCAAACCCAGAGCGGTGTCAGATTGCACACTCTGTTGTCGAAACGCGATTTCATCCCATAGCGTGATGGGCAGGCGTAATGGGCGCGCACTGGTGACTCGCAGATAAAACTCTTCACCGAATGATTCATCCACGACCAGTGCGAAGCCTCGATTCAGAGTTTTTATTTCCCGTTCGTCTTGCAGTGTGCCAAGTATGTAATGATTGCTCACTTCGCGTTGGTCATCTATCACAAAGAGGTCAATACCGCCTCGTACCACACCGGCAACCAGTTTGGGTGGACCAAACTCAATTATCTTTTGGGCGCCTGGCGCCATTTCAGACCAATCGAGTTCGAATCGGACCCAATAGGCGGCACTAGTCATTCCAAAGTGTAAGAGATCACGATTATAGGGAATGAAATTTACATCGAAGCTAGGTGCCAGGACTTCCTCGATAGCGAGAGTCTCTGAACTGTCTTCGTAGTATTCCACAGCACTGGTGAGTGCCATTGAATCCATAACCGGGGATACCACTACAGGCTGGGCCTGCACGGAGAACGCGCAGGCCATTACCAATCCCAGCACAAACAGGCTAGTCAGCCTGTTGCGGATTGCCGCACTTGCGGTCAATGAAAGGCAAGAGTGAGCTGTGGTAGGGAATGTCACGTTGGAGTTGGGTTTTAGAGAAGACCGTTCTCGCAGGAAAGCGGCATTCACTCGAATTCTCTCTGTAGGTAATGCGCAGATTCTATCCACTCGGCGCAGCGAGAACAATAATGAGAATTCGAGATTGCTCAAGGAATTCAGGCATGTAGCTGATAGTAAGCGTAAAATTGGCAGCAAAATCTACTCTCCGTATTGAAAGTCAATTAAGATGCCAAGCTCCACCAGGAAAACCTGAATTATGGGCCATCGCAGTTTCAACAAGTATCTAGCCGCAATCAGCATGACGGCACTGGTGTCTCTGTCCGCGGCACAGGAACGTAGCCAGTATCAGTATTGGCTCGACCTGGCGGCAGCTGACCAGACCTACGCCGATCGCGCAATCAATGTTGGTAGAAAGCAAGCCTTTCTGGAGTTCTTAGGAGAAGGTTCTGTCATCTTCCGCGACGGGCCTTTGGATGCGCTGGCTTTTTATTCATCACCGGGGTATTCACCCAATGATCTTACCTGGGAGGCACATTATATTGATGTCTCGCGGGCTGGAGATCTGGGTCTGTCCGCCGGGCCTATGACAATTGTGAGTCCTGATGCGGATGAGGGCAGCGACTTCTTCGGCCATTTGATCTCTGTGTGGAAGAAGCAGGACGGGGAATGGAAACTTGCTGCTGATATGGCTGTGTTAATTCCAGGCTTTTTGAGTCTTGGCGTTGAGCCTGCTTTTACGGATACACAACCTATCTTCGAAGAGACGGCGCATCCTGTTATGGCACAGGCTGAGACCAATACCATGCAGCGACTGGTGGAAGCCGACAATACCTTTGGGCGATCCATCAATATCCGCGGTGGTGAACGAGCTTTGTTACGTTATGGTATGGAAAACATTCGAGTCTACTTGCCGGGCATGGGCCCTGCAGTCGGTGCGGACGTGGCCAGCTCAGTTTATGGTGCTTTCCTGGATAGCGAGTTGGAGACTATTACTCCGGTTAACGTAAACCACATGGGCGGTTACCTTAGCGAGTCAAAAGAGATGGGTTTCACTTATGGTGTAATGTCCACCAATCCTGAGGAAGTGCAGCAGGGTTTTCGCGGTAACTACTTACGACTATGGCGTTTGTCCAGCAGTAACGAGTGGCGAATTGCAGTGGAAGTGCTGGATCCAATTGGCAATTAGTCGATAATCGACTTTCAACTGATCGATTCACTAGCAAACGCACTCAGTTGTCTATTCTAATTTGCCTCTCACCATACGCGAGTGTGGTGCCAGCCCGATTGATCAGTTCGACTGCCAGAGTATGCTCCCCGTTCGCTAATTCTCTAGTATCCAGCGAATATTCAAAACCCAGATTAGGCGCATTGGGATCACTGCTAACCTGTCTGGCATCAACCACATCGATGCGACTGATTCCGTAATCAGCGCTAGCGAATCTTTCACCGTTAAGCAAGACATGCACCTGCTGGATTCCGTTGTCTTCGCTGTAGGCCCAACCAGATACATTAATCGTGCCAGTCAATGTGGCATCGGCAGCAGGCGAATCTATCCAGGCCTGCATGGGGTAGGGACAGGGATACGCGGGTGAAGAGGAAGCAGGCGTTATCTGTTCGACTGAGTAGAAGCTGAAGGCTTTATCTCCGTTATACAGTGAGAGTGCAGAGACGGGAGATATCGCTGTGGACATACTGCACATGGTTGCCATCAGCGAAGTTTTTTCATCGATAGTTAGAGTGCTGTCTTCGTTGATATAAAGTGCCGGGTACCCCACAAAATCACTCAAGCCGTTTTCGCCTTTATTCCACAGTCGAAGTTGGGTAATACGACCATCTCGTATAGCTTTGTCTCTATCTATGGTGATAGCAATGGTTGTAAGCCCGGCAAGTTCCAGCTGAGCTGCAGTGTAATAGTTGTCTGTAACTATTAAGGGATTTGAGTCAGAGTACTGATTGTCGGCAAGCCTGGTGGTAAATTCAGCGAGTTCTTTCCAACCAGCCATCTTGTCGGAAAGTACTCCAGTTCCGAGAAAGGGTTGCAGTTGCATTTGATAGGCCTGTGAGCCTATTCCGATGAATGCAACCAAGGTCCCAATAAAACCGATAGCCGGTATGGCTAATACCAAGCGCCGGGCCTTCACCTCTCCCCAGCGGACAGAACACCATTTGAATGCACTGCGTAAACTTAAAGGTACCGCCACCAATAGCGGAAAATAGCCAGACAGTGGCCAATGTATCGATGTGCTATTAGCGTCGGTCCAGGGAGCGAGTACCCAATACACGGCCAAATTAGTGCAGGCAAAAGCTAATAATAAGGCCGCATTTCGGTTTCGTTGTCGCGCTTTCCTGTAAAGCCCGACCAGGGTCAGAATGAAAACAAAGTAGAGTGGAGGCGTCACCAATCCAGCTTGCTTAAATAAGTGCAGCAAGCCAGCTGCCTGAAATTCCCAGGGATGGCGTTCAACCAGATAGAAGCTTGCGCTGCTCAACTGATTGCTCAAGTTAAACCAGAGAATCGGAATCAGACCGAGGCTGGCGATAGCTACTGCCAGCCAAAACTTGCCATTGCGCCACTGCCTGTGCTCAGGAGTGAAGAGGGTGAGAAACAAAATGGCGGCCAATGGATAGAGAAAGAAACGGTAGTGTGTACTTAAGCCCAAAGTGACGCTGCAACCGGTTGCTACCCAATACACGAGTTGGTCTTCACTAAGCGCGCGCTGAAAGAAGCCAATGGATAGAATGCCAAATACGACCAGCGGCACATCGGGCACAGCGAGAAGGCCCATGAACCCAGCCAATGGCAGACAAAGCGTCAGGGCAGCAGATTCTAAGGCTTGTTGATGATTGCTGATTGGCTTTGCCAACCAGTAAATCAGCAACGGCAATAGTGTCCCAAGCAGTAAGAAGAGACTTCTCACTGCAAAAGCATCGCTGGGTCCAAAGCCACTGCCGATGCCCGCCAGTAAGGCAGTCATGAAGGGCAGATCACTATAGGCTAGTGCCAGTTTGGTAGATGCCCACCAGTAAAAAACTTCGTCGCTGTAGAGATCTAGTTGAGTGGCGAGAAACAATTTGAGGAGTAGCACAAGAACGAAGGCAGCTGTCAACCAACCCATAATCGGAGAGGGTTGGGTTGAAGCGTCTTGCACTGGGTGAACTCCTAAAGTTGAACCGCCTGAATCAGATTATTGGGCACCAACTTAGTGGAAAGCCGTTTCAGACTGGCAATGAAAGCGGCCAGAATGCTTAGCATGGCCAATATCCAGATTGAGGAGAATAAGGGGTTAACAGTAAAAGTGCCAATCTGGTATGTCACGGTAGCGGCGATATAGGCCAAGCCAGTACTCCAGCTAAACACCAGTACTGTCCAACGCCAGCCAGCTTCCTTATTCACCGCACCCAGGACAGCAACACAGGGGGCATACAAAAGAATAAATACCAGATAGCAGAAGGCAGCGAACGGACTCACGAAGAGTGCTGCCATGTTGGTGAGAGTGCTGCTCTGTACTTCTTGCTCTTCGGCTACAGCCTCAACATCGCTGACATCGCCTATTGAGATTCCCAGTGGATCAGCCAATGCTCCACCCAGTGCCATCAGCTCGGTTCCGATTGTGCCTACTGCCTCTTGCGCAGCAGCAATCAGATCAGGTGCTTCTCCGGCACCATCATCAGCCTCGCTTTCCGTATACAGCGCGTCCAGTGTACCAACGATGGCTTCCTTGGCGAACATGCCAGTGAACAATCCTACTGTGGCTGGCCAGTTGTCCTGCTGAATTCCCAGCGGTGCAAAAGCGGGTGTGATAGTTTTGCCAATAGCACTGAGTACCGATTCTTCCGAATCCTCATTACCGAAGCTGCCATCGGTACCAATGGAATTGAGAAAGCTTAGCGCAATCACCACGACGACGATGGTTTTTCCTGCGCGAAACACAAATCCTTTCAGGCGAAACCAGGTAGTGAGCAAGATATTGCGTGTGACTGGCACATGGTAGGCCGGCATCTCCTGAAAGGAAGGCGTTATCTCGCCAGTGAACAGTTGTTTGCGGAATATCCAACCAGTAAAAATGGCAAGTGCAATACCCAGCAAATAGAGACCGAACACGATATTTTGACCATTGCTCTGGAAGAAAGCAGCAGCGAACAGCGCATATACTGTCAGCCTTGCTCCGCAGCTCATAAACGGAGCCATAGCAATCGTCATAAGACGATCACTATCTCGGCCCAGAGTTCGGGTTGCCATCACCGCTGGCACATTACAGCCAAAGCCGACAATTAGCGGCACAAAGGCATTTCCTGGCAAACCAATACCACTCATAAGTCTATCGATGACAAATGCGGCCCTGGCCATGTAGCCGGAGTCTTCCAAAAAGGATAGACACAGATAGAGAAAGCCGATAACTGGAATAAAGGTAGCCACCAGCGTAATGCCGCCACCCACACCCTGGGCCAGCAGGGTAGTGATGATGTCCGGCGCCGAGACCTGTTCGAGTAGCCAGGTGGTTCCGTCCACCAGGACTGCAGCGAACAAAATATCGAAAAAGTCGATGAAGACGGCTCCAACATTCACTGCAAAGGTGAACATGAGATAGATCATGAGCAGAAAGATGGGCACGCCAAGCCATTTATTGAGTACGATGCCATCCAGGCGTTCCGATAAACTGTGCTGACCTGGCACGACTTCAACTACACCATTCACCAAACGTCGGGATTGGTGGTAGCGCCGCAGCAGCGGATCGCTCTCGTCTGAAGCTTCTTCATTCAAGCCCGGCTGCGAGATTGTTTGGTCTGTGAGTAGAGTAGGGATTGTTTTGAATAACTGTTCAACTCCCCGCTTCCGGGAGGCCACCATGGTTACTACCGGTAGACCCAGGTTAGTCTCAAGCGATGCAGGATTAATCGTTAATCCCTGTTGCTCAGCAACGTCGAGCATGTTCAGGACTACGACGATTGGCAGTCCTTTTTCTAATAATTGCTGAGTGAGGACCAGGCTGCGCTCTAGATTGGTGGCGTCGATGATGTTGATGATGAGATCGATTTTGCCCTGTTGCAGGTAGTCGAAGGCGATTTGTTCGTCTACGCCTTTATACTCCTGTTCCAGAGAATAGATGCCCGGCAGGTCAACGACCTCGAAGCGGGTGTCTCCGATTTCGCAAAAACCGAATTTTTTTTCGACGGTGACTCCTGGCCAGTTTCCGACTTTTTGTCGCGATCCGGTAAGGATGTTAAATAGGGTAGTCTTACCGCTGTTTGGGTTCCCGATTAGGGCTATCGACTGCTGCTTGGACTCTGACATGCCTACTGGATTTCCACGCTGATAATTTCAGCTTCGGAGCGGCGGATGCTCAGGAAGCTGCCTCCTACTTTGACCTGCATAGGATCACCCAGAGGTGCGAACCGCAGGACTTCGAGAGCAGAGCCAGGAATCAAGCCAAGGGCATACAGGCGACTCTTCATTTCGGAAGGCTCAGGGGCAATATCCAGGACCACACAGCGGTCACCGGACTTGGCTTGGGACAGACTGGTTGCATTCATACTACGAAAATCTGCTTAGTTATCAGAAACTTACTTGTGTGAAGAGCGCGTTATCTGAAGGCTTAAACTAGCAGATTCAAATCTAGTTGACAATCATTCTCATTTAGATTTAAATTAGCTTCATTGCAGAGAGCTGATTTATGTACGTTTGCATTTGTCGTCAAATCACCGATAACCAGATTAAGGACTTGTGCCGCGATGGTGCGAGTTCCATGACTGATTTGCGCACCCGTCTAGGTGTGGCCAGCGAATGTGGTAAATGCGGCAAGCTCGCGCAAAGTATCGTTAAAGAGTATGCACGCTCGACGCCCTTCGTGAACGCTGGCTGATTTTTAACCAGTTACTCACAATCCATTATCCCGACCTAATTGTTCTTCTCGAGCCATGCGCTTGGGTTTTTCGCGCCTGCCGTAAATGGAAATGAGTTTGCTTCTCATTAATTTTTACTATTTATATCAATAACTTACGCAACATTTTTCTTGACATGCAGCGGGAAAAACCGGAAGCTTGCGCAAACCTGACTTGAGGAGTTACACATGCAAGCGGACGCAACCGTCATCAAACATTTAAACCAGGCACTGGCTAATGAGTTGATCGCCATCAATCAGTATTTTCTACATTCACGAATGTACGACGATTGGGGGCTCAAGAAATTGGCCGAAAAAGAGTATGAAGAATCTATCGACGAGATGAAACATGCTGATCAGCTAACCCAACGTATTTTATTTCTGGAAGGCCTGCCCAATCTGCAAAACCTCGGCAAGCTGCTCATTGGCGAGAATACCCGCGAGATGCTGGAGTGCGATCTGAAATTGGAGATGATTGCCTGCCCGGATCTCAAAGAAGGCATAGCCTATTGCGAATCCGTTGGGGACTATGTCAGCCGCGATTTGTTAAGCGATATCCTCGATAGTGAGGAAGAGCATATCGACTGGCTGGAAACCCAACTCTCTCTTATTGATCGGATTGGGCTGGAGAACTACCAACAATCCATGATGTAAGTCATCCCGGGCTACATCTGCTCTGCAACGTCATTTTTACTCTGCTTGTTACCGCCCGGCGTCGGGCGGTAACATTCACGATCATTTGCCACTAGTCGATAAATCTAGAAACAGATCCTTCATCTGGAACTGGCGTACTCAAGTCACTGTGAGAACGAGATAGCCCCAAACTATGCACGCCTGTATCGACCTCGGTTCAAATAGCTTTCATTTACTGATCGGCGAATGGCAGGCGGGCAAAATCAAGATCGTTGAACGCCTTAGTGAGAAAGTGCAACTCGGCGAAAATGTAGCTGCTACCGGGCAGATATCCGAAGCAGCATTCAAGCGGGGGGAGAACTGTCTGCGCCGGTTCAAGCTGTTGATGAAACAGTATCCACTGCAGCAGTACTGGGCATTGGGGACCAACACTTTTCGCGTTGCCAACAACTCCGATCATTTCATTCATCGCGCCAAAGAAATCGGGATCGATATTTCTATCATCAGTGGTGTGCAAGAGGCAGTGCTGATCTATGCTGGCGTTATCAGCGATCTCCCAGTCAGCGAGTCAAATCGTCTGATAGTCGACATCGGTGGTGGCAGTACGGAAGTGATCATTGGAAGCCATCATGACCGACTTCTTACCGAAAGCCTGGTCATTGGTAGCGTGGCCTGGCGAGACCGATTCTTTACCGGTGCTGGTGCCGATAAGGAGCAAATCATGGCGGCAATGGACACAGCCAAGCAGGCCGCCCATGAAGTATTCGCCAGTGTGGCAGCGGGCGTGAAACGGGCAGGGTGGAGTGAGGCCCATGCCTCTTCAGGTACGGTGAAGATGCTCGCCAATATTTGTCAGGGCCAGGGTTATCCGCCGGCTACCATTTCCTTACAAGCATTACACGAGCTTAAGCCAAAAATTGCGCAGGCAATTGCTGAGGGCGAAGACTTGCAAGGACTTAAGGAATCGCGCAGAGATCTGGCACTGCCGGGATGGAGTGTACTCACCGGATTGATGGAGACATATCAAGTAGACGAATTACGATTCAGTGCTACGGCACTGCGTGAAGGGATGCTTGATTTTATGGTGAAGAATGAAAAAACACTGAGTGCCATGACCAAGTCCGATCTCCCAGACGTGAGCTTCGCCAAACACTAATGAAATCTATAATGAGTGCTACCTGACGCTAGGTTCTCGCTAACGATTTTAAGAAGACGGTTTGTACACCGAGCGACTCGCTTTCGTTATTAGCAATTGGCAGATAACTACCATCGGCTTGCATACTCCAGCTCTGTACCTGGTCATCCAGATAGGTTTCCATCTCTTCAAGAATGCGATGGGCCAGTTTCTTTTTGATGATGGGAAAACAGACTTCTATGCGGTGGGACAGGTTTCGCTCCATCCAGTCGGAACTGGCGCAATACACCTGATAGCTGGAGTTTTCGAAATAGTAAACGCGAGAGTGTTCCAGGAAGCGTCCCACAATTGAAACCACTTCAATATTGTTGCTAACTCCAGGGATGCCAGGCTTTAGGCAGCACACGCCGCGCACGATCAACTGGATTGTTACTCCTGCTTGTGAGGCTTTGTACAAGGCTTTAATGACGCTGGGTTCCGTGAGGCCATTCATCTTGGCGATGATGCGGGCAGGTTTGCCTTCCCGCGCAGCCTGTGCCTCAGTTTCAATCATCTTGATCGTCGTCTTACGCAGATTGAACGGTGCATGAATAAGCAGTTTCGGATGAATCTTCTTACCCATACCAGTGATCTGTTGGAATACCTTGTGCACATCAGCACATAGGGCGTCGTTGGCCGTGAGCAGGCTGTAATCAGTGTAGATCAGGGAGTTCTTGCGGTGGTAATTACCGGTTCCCAGGTGCGCGTAGCGCTTCAATTTATTGCCAACACGGCGGACAAACAGCAGCATTTTGGCGTGGGTCTTGTAGCCCATGACGCCATAGACCACAACCGCACCAGCTTCTTGCAGTATGCTGGCGAAGTTAATGTTTTCCTCTTCGTCGAAGCGGGCCCGTAGTTCGATAACTACAGTGACCTCTTTACCGTTGCGGGCAGCTTCCGCCAGGGCTTCCACCAGTTCCGAAGATTCATTGGTTCGATACAGTGTTTGCTTGATTGATAGTACCGTTGGATCTTTGGCTGCCTGGCGTACCCAATCGATAATCGGAATGAATGACTCGTAGGGATGCAGCAGAAGCTGATCCTCTTTTTCTACCGCGGCGAAGATATCGTTATCTTCTTCCAGGGCGGGCGGTGTGCCTGGAGAAAATTTCGGAAACCGTAAATCCGGCCTGTCCACCATGGACAGCATGGCAGTCAGACGTTGCAGATTTACCGGTCCATCCAGGCGAAACAGTTCGTCTTCGGAGAGATTAAATCGCTCCAACAAAAAGTCGGTAAGCTCCGCAGGGCAGCCGAGGCTTACTTCCAACTTGGTAGCGGCACCGAAGCGTCTGCTGTGGAGTTCACCCTGCAGTGCGCTGGCCACGTCTTCGATTTCTACATAGGACATTTCCAGATCGGAGTTTCGGGTAACCCGGAATTGATGGCATTCAGTCACGGTCATGCCAGGAAAGAACTCATCTACATAGGCATGGATTATCGATGACAGGAAGATGAAGTTATCTCCCTCGGCCATGATTTCTTTTGGTACCTTGATTAATCGGGGTAGCGAGCGTGGAGCAGGCACGATTGCCAGGCCGCTGTCACGCCCAAATGCATCTTTTCCGTCCAGGGAGAGAATGAAATTCAGGCTCTTGTTGACCAAACGTGGAAAGGGGTGGGCCGGATCGAGCCCCAGCGGGCTGATTACCGGCAGCACTTCGTCGTGGAAGTAAGTCTTTGTCCACTCAATTAAGACGTCACTCCATTCACTGCGATGCAGGAAGTGGATGTTTTCTTCAGCCAGAGACGGAAACAGTTCTTCATTGAGAATGCGATATTGTTCATCCAGGGCTTCCCGCACTTCACTGTGAATAGTCTTCAGCACCTGTTCCGGGTAGTTCCCGTCAGGCCCTGGACGTTGCCGGCCAAAATCCAGTTGCTTCTTCAGGCCGGAAACCCGAATCTCAAAGAATTCATCCAGATTCGAACTGAATATGAGCAGGAACATCAGGCGTTCCAACAAAGGATGCGCCTGATTGCGCGCCTGGCTGAGCACACGAAGATTAAACTTCAGATGGGAAAGTTCACGGTTCTCATAGAACTCATGATTATCGAGGTCGATTTCGCCTTCTGCTGGCGCATTGCTGAGCTGCTCGGGGTTGACCAGCTCCAGTACTGCATTGCCTGGATTTTTTGCCACTGACTTCGGTAAATGATTCTAATTCGTTGATAAACGCCAGCTAGTATGCAGGAATTGTCTGTCCCTGCTCTGGCCCGTGGTTCCAATTTTCCTAGCAGCAGGGGATAAGCACCCCCATCGCCGAGCCGAATACTCAGCAATGATCTCAAGCTTGTTAGACGTTACCGCAGGAAGACAATCAGGATAACATTTAGACGGTTATGATCAAAATGTCATAAATCTGTCATCTTAGTGCGTGGTGGAAGTGGAGGAACCAGTTGCGTCGACCGAGGGTTCCTGAGGTAGGGTTTTTACGGCTGACTCGCCGAGGCGAAAGCGAGTCTGCGGAAAACGGCAAATGAAGCGACTGCCCTCGCCAATCTCACTTTCGATATTCAGCTCGCCATCATGTCGCATCAGGATGTGCTTTACGATCGCCAATCCCAGACCGGTGCCACCGGTTTCCGATGAGCGACTCACATCGACACGATAGAAACGCTCTGTGAGTCGGGGGAGATGCTGAACATCGATACCGATGCCGTTGTCCTCAACTTCAATTGTCAGAGTTTCTTCGTCGTGCTCCACACGTACATTGATAGTGCCATCAGCAGGCGTGTATTTGGCGGCATTAACCACCAGGTTGGAGAGAGCGGAATACAATTCACCCCGATCTCCGAGCATTTCCAGAGTCTCCTTGCATTCCAAAGTAAAGTTGTGTGACTTCTTCTTATAGATTTGCAAGGTGTCGTTGCGAATTTCTGACAACAAACTGCTCAGGGAAAATGAATCTTGAGGTTTCGGTCTGTGCTTGGTTTCCAAAGACGACAGCAATAACAAGTCTCGTACGATGTTTTCCATGCGTGTGGATTGCTGGTGCATTTGCTGGATTGGCTTCTGCCACTTCGGGTCCAGGTCCTGCATATTATCGATTATCGCTTCCAGGTACCCTTTAATGACTGTTATAGGTGTACCGAGCTCATGGGATACGTTACCGACAAAGTCTTTGCGCATCGATTCCAACCTGTGCAATTGCGTGATATCGCGTACGATCATAAGCCGTTCATGCTTGCCAAAAGTCGCTATCTGATACTCCAGTATTTGTGTGCTATCGCCCGGGGCATTTAGCTTCAGCGGCTCGTCATATTTTTCGCTATGAAAATATTCGTAGAATTGCGGATCGCGAATAAGATTAGTAATTGATTGTCCCCGGTCCTGCGGATGGCGCAATCCCAGCAGGCTTTCACTGGCTCTGTTCCACCAGTCCAGATTATTGTGACGATTGATCATCACGATCCCCATCTCCAAAGCTGCGGAAGATTCCTGCGCTTTGTTGAGCAGGCTTTCCAGGTGAGCACTGGCCCGGCGTTCTTGTTTTTGCAGCCTGTAGATACCATCAAATACGCCGCCCCAAACACCGAAACTTTCAGGGGGCGCAGATTTATCGCTGGCATGATCGATGGCCAACCACTTTTGCAGGCGATGCAGCTGCATCAGATCAATACCCAGAAGTACCAGTGTTAGCACCAGCAAGCCAGGTAACAAGACGCCAAAAAAATAGCAGACGACACCCACCACCGCGAAGATAAGGAGATACCGCTTGAATTCGCTGCGCCAGGTATACAAGGACCTATACTCCGAATGTGGCCCCGTGAAGAGGCCGGTCTGCTTTGGGAAATTGAACTATCCCGATAGAAGAATCTATTGTAAATCCTTGTGGGAAGGCAGGCCAATTCCAAATCATCCGGACATAGTCATACTGTCTGGTTTCGCTCAGGTAAACAGTGGTAAGAATCGGCCGATAGCTTCCACTCCCTGGAGACGGCCGCGTATAATCGCGTGCCATTAAATTCACGTTTCGTCATTTGTTTATTCGCGGACAAGATTATGAAGTTTCAATCAGGGTTCATGCGGCTGGCGCAAATCAGCTTGTTGAGTTCAGTGTTTTCAGTCGCCCAGGCAGATCCAGGGCAGTTTTATATAGCACCCGGTCTGCAGTGGTTGGATTTCGACGATGAGGCGCTGTTAGATAATGACGCCGGTTTTTCGGCGGGACTTGGATTTCAAGTAGCAGAACGCTGGAGCATTGAGCTGGCCACTTTTGATATGGACCCGGAGAATCCGCAGGGGAGCGATGTAGACCTGGATCACTATCGCTTCGATTTACTGTACGACATCGGCGATCCTATTGGGGAATGGCAGCCTTTCGTTGTTGGTGGCATCGGCAATACCGAATTCGGTGATGACAATGACACGTTGGCCGCTGTGGGGGCTGGTCTCAAATACGACTTTAATGACAACTGGCAGTGGCGTATTGCCGCGCGCACCTTCGCGTACCTGGGCCGCGATCTTGAAGATCGGGACCACGGCATCGATGTTTCTCTCCTCTATTTCTTCGGAAATCGGGAGTCTTCTCCTTCCCGTGCTTCGGAACCAGCGCGAGCCACAACGTCTAGCGCTCGCCCCAGCACATCTGCGCGTGCTCGAGAAGAGGTGAGTGAAAGCGTACCAGTGCGTGATAGCGACGGCGATGGCGTGGCGGATTCAGGTGATGCCTGCCCGGATACACCGCGCAACTATGCCGTGGATGAACGTGGATGTCCTATTCCTGTGGAAGAAGTTGCACGGGTCGAGCTGCTGGTAAATTTTGATTTCGATCGCTCTGAAGTGAAGCCCGAATACTTCGATGAAATAGAAGAAGTTGCTGATTTCATGGAACAGTACCCTGATGTTGTGGTGGAACTGGAAGGCCATACCGACAGTCGAGGCACTGAGGAGTACAATCAGGGACTGTCAGAACGACGAGCGACTGCAGTGCGGCAAGTTATGATTGATCGATTCGGAGTCAGTGCCGGTCGCATCACCGCCAGGGGCTTTGGCGAAGGCCAGCCGATCGCCAGCAATGACACCGATGCCGGTCGTGCCCAGAATCGTCGGGTGATTACAGTTATCATCAAAACTCTGCAAAACTATCAGCCACGATAGTCGGAGAGAAACAGCATCACGGAGGTTTGAACGGCAGGCGTTAAGCCAGGCAGCGCTGTTTCAATGAAGTCCCCAGATACCATCGACATCGCGAGTCCCGATCTGGATTGGGACTCGCCTTCTGCTTACCAGAACAGATTAACGTCCGCTATCGAATCTGAGTTGCTGCAGCATGGCTCCCTGACTGCTCGCGTCAAAGCACTTGCGGGTCAGAGTTTTCAGCTGCAGGTTCGGGAGCAGTGTTGGCGTGAGTTGGAAGCCGATTCTTTGCGTGCGCAGTTTGGCCCGGTCGCTCATGGACACAAATTCTGGTCCCGGAAGATAGCCATGGGAATAGAGGATAGCGATTGGATTCTTGCTCATACTCTGCTGCCTGCCCATGGGGCTGAAGGGCCACTAGCTGCAGTTTTTTCTCTAAACAATAAACCGCTGGGAGAATACTTGTTTCAGCAGCCCAATTTGCTGCGCGCGAACTTTCAGCTCTGTCGGTCTGCTAGTGGGCATTGGGGCAGGCGCAGTCTGTTCTTCCTTCATGATAAACCCATCATGGTGGCGGAATTCTTCACTGCTGAATTCTTTGCTATCGCTAACGCTGAGACGGCCAAGACTTCCCAGACTGTTTCTGGGAAAGAATCAATAAAAGCGAGCTAGTCATCTGATTATCAACGGTCGCTGGTATTCCACCACAAAGCGCCTATACTGAGTAGAGACTGTATCGGTCAGTCTCTTCAGCTACGGCGTCGGCATCTAACGCGGCGTCCATAACAAGAAACGCTCAATGCAAGAACATGGAGGTTCTGGATATGAGTGATACTGCTAATGCATCTGATGTTCACGCTGACGCCTGCCAGGCTCTGAATCTATTCCCTGCAAGCTCAAATTCGGTTCATAACGCTGAGTTCACAGAGACACAAGCGCGATGTTCAATCCAACGCGAAGCTAAAACCCTTAGTAAGTCGATTTCTCGGAAAACAAACTGGACAGCCGACCCAACCCAGCAGTATCTGAGAGAGATAGGCTACAACTCTCTGCTCAGCGCCGAGGAGGAACTGGTAACAGCCAGGCTTGCTCTGAGTGGCGATGAATCGGCTCGCAAGCGAATGATTGAGTGCAATCTGCGGCTGGTAGTAAAGATCTCGCGCCGCTATATCAATCGAGGATTGCCCTTACTGGATCTGATAGAGGAGGGCAACCTTGGGTTGATGCATGCCGTGGAAAAATTTGATCCGGAACGAGGCTTTCGATTTTCGACCTATGCTACCTGGTGGATTCGTCAGAGCATCGAACGCGGATTGATGAACCAGACCCGAACTATTCGCCTGCCTGTGCATGTGGTTAAGGCCTTGCACGGTTTTTTGCGGGAAGAACAGAAGCTGGCTGTGAGCAAATCCAGAGATCCTTCCCCGGATGAACTAGCTGCCGCCATGGGCAAGCCGGTCAGTGAAATAAAAGACATGATGTGTTTGAACAAACCCATTACTTCTGTGGATGTGCCTGCCAGCAATGAATCTGATTTACCACTGGTGGAGACTTTGTTTAGTGCAGCTGCCAACGAACCACAAGAACGCTGCGAAACTGCCGGTATCGAAGATAGTGTGAAACGCTGGCTGGGTAAACTGACTCCCAAGCAACAGGAAATACTCGCCAGGCGCTTCGGTCTGTTCGGCTTTAATGGTGACACCCTGGAAAATGTTGGTAAAGAAGTAGGTCTCACTCGAGAAAGGGTTCGCCAGATTCAGATAGAAGCGCTGAAGATCCTTCGCCGTCTGGTGGCCAAAGAGGGTCTCACTCGTGATCTTTTATTGCCATCGAGTAAGTTGCACTGACTGGTTTCGCTTGAACCCCTCTGGGGCCTGCATTATTCTTCTCGCCCTTTGCTGGGTACCACCGGCATAGCTCATTTTGCAAACAGCGGAAGGCGAAACCGATGATCCCCGAATCCATTGCTCGTGCCCTAGATGGTAAATTGGTTATCGATTTGAGCCGGGTGCTGGGTGGACCTTACTGTTCGCAAATCCTGGGTGACCATGGCGCCGAGATCATCAAGATTGAGCCCCCACGAGGGGATGAAACCCGCGACTGGGGTCCGCCTTTTCACGATCAGGATTCAG
>JANQJM010000024.1 GCA_028281635.1 Pseudomonadales bacterium
TCGCTGATGAACTATGAGGAAGCCAAAATCTGGGCACCGCTGATCAAGAATGCTCTGGCGACCAATTACATGCCACCCTGGGGTGCTCATGAGAGACACCGCGGCGAATTCAAAGGCGAACGTTACATCGACAAGAAAGACAAAGACTTGTTAATTGCCTGGGTCGATGGCGGTGCATTAGAAGGTGACCCCAACAAGGCCAACGAAGCACTGAAGACAGCGAGTGTTGGTACCGCAATGCCCGAATCAGGCTGGTGGATTGGCGAACCCGATCTGGTAGTCGGCTTCGAAAAGCCTGTTTATGTTGGACCTGAAATCGAAGACTGGCAACCCACTGTACATATGCCAGTTCCCGAGGGTGCTCATGAAAATCCCAAATGGATTTCCAAAGCGGAATTAGATCCCGGTGGCCCCTGGGTGCATCACATTGTATCCAGTCATATGGGGGTAGGGGTTCCAGGTCGCGGACCTTTCGAATACCCGGAAGGCTGGGGTGTCCTGCTACCCGATGATCCTTTCATCACAGTGAACATGCACTACCACAAGGACACCGGCGAAGGCACTGGTGTGGTGGACAATACTAGAGCTGGTTTCAAGTTCTATGAAGATGGCGATGTTATCGATTATGTGGTCGAAACCAATCTTCTACCTCATCGTGGCTGGACGATTCCTGCGGGTCATCCCAACTACGAAGTGAACAACACGTTCGAAATTGAAGAAGATATTTATCTGCTATCCATGGGTCCACACATGCACTATCGCGGTAAGGCGATGCGCTATGAAGTGGAATACCCGGATGGTGAACGCGAAGTATTGCTGTGGGTGCCAAACTACGACTTCAACTGGCAGTTCCTCTATGAATATGAAACGCCCAAGTTTTTGCCTGAGGGGTCCACCCTGCACATGAGCTGGTGGTTCGATAACTCAGAGGGCAATCGTTGGAACCCAGACCCAACTGCTGATGTGGTTTATGGTCCGGCTACTACTGACGAGATGGCGAACGCGCGCATTTATTATGCGCCTACCACACCCCGTGGCATCGTTGTTGGTCGTGACCTGCCGCCTGACGTGTTGGAAGGAGCGCGCCGTACCGAACAGCTACGTCGCGAACGCTCTGAGATTCTCGATCAGAGTGAAGATGATTTCTCCTGGTTAACGGAAGACAGCAGTAGTCGCTAGACTGTAGTCCCTTGCCAAATCTCTGGCTGTAATCCATGATTGCAGCCAGAGATACAATAAGAACAATGCAATTCCACTCGCGGGAGCTTGTTGTTTTACTCCCAGTAACTGGAGTCAAACATGACCAAGTTCTCCCCTCCCCTGCTACTATCAATTTCGCTCTTAGTCACTGGCACTGTAGTCGCCCAGGATTACGTCCCACCGCGTCTCGCTAATGGCCAACCTGACTTACAGGGCATCTGGACCAACGACACCATTACTCCGATTGAACGTCCTGCTTCACTTGGCGATCGCGAGTTTCTGACTGAAGACGAAATTGCGGCGATGGAGCAGGGTATTGCCGACCGCCGGGAGAACGCGGATAACAACATTGTCGTCGAAGCCGGAGGCAGCATCGGCGCTTACAACCAAATCTGGCTGGACTCAGGTGATACAGTGCTCTCCACAGGTCAGACATCCATGATCGTCGATCCACCTAATGGTCGGGCACCAATCCGCGAGTCCGCGCTTGCGGAACGCGATTTCTATTTCGCCAACGTAGAAAATCATTACATCTATCATACGGTATGGGATCGCTGCATTACCCGTGGTGTACCCGGTTCCATGTTGCCCGCCGGCTATAACAATGCCTATCGATTCATTCAGACAGAAGATACATTCACCATCGTTTACGAGATGATCCACGATGTGCGCACCATCGATCTCACCAAGACCGAACACATCGATGACAACGTAAAATTATGGATGGGTGATTCGATAGCGCGCTGGGAGGGCGACACTCTGGTCATTGAAACCAAAAACTTCAATGATCGCGGTATGATCGCTAATAGTTCTGCTGGCGGCCGGCTAAAAGGAGTTCCAGCCAGTGACAATCTGCATGTCGTCGAACGCTTCACTCGAGTCAGCGACAGCACCATTCTCTGGGAAGCCCGGGTAACTGATCCGGAAAATTTTTCTTCTCCCTTCACTATCTCCATGCCCCTGACCCGCGATGATGAATACATCATGTATGAGTACGCCTGCCATGAAGGGAATTACGCTATCCCTAATATATTAAGTGCGGGGCGAGCCAAAGAGCGGCAACAGGCTAGTAATTAGAGTTCTCTTTTAACCGAGGCATCAACCCACTCGTAATTCGCTGTACCAAGCAGCCGCTAAAGCGATGATGGGATATTCTCTACTGCGCCTGCGCCAGGTGCTTCATCAGGTCATACGACGAAACCACCCCAATGATAGTGTCATCGTCTTCAATCAACAGATGATGGACCCTGTTTTCTATCATCAGCCTCGCCATCTCATTAATTGAGCTTTCAGACTTGCAACGCACGAGATTGTGACTGCATATTTCCCAGGCTTTGGTGCCACTGGCACTACCTCCACCTGAAAGAAAATTGATGACATCCAGCGCCGTGACAACACCAAAGACCGAGCCGCCATCGTCGATCACAGGCACAAATGTGTGTTGGAACCTGCTTAGGCAATTTTCAATAACGGAAACGGGCGCTTCCATTTCTCTAATCAACAAATCAATTGACATGTGACCTTTAAGTCACATATAGTGACCTGCCATGGACGATGTATTCAAAGCGCTGGCCGATCCCACCCGACGTCAAATTCTGGATTCGCTCAAAAGTGAAGATGGCCAGACTCTGGGTGAATTGGAGTCCCAGTTTCCGAATATCACCCGCTTCGCTGTGATGAAGCATCTAAAAATACTGGAGCAATCTCGACTGGTCTCCACCCATCGGGTCGGACGCTGTAAACACCACTACTTGAATGCCGTACCTATACAAGAATTGGCTGATCGCTGGATTTCACGATTCGCAGCTCCGTGGGCGAAAGGACTGATCGATCTGAAGGACGGCATCGAACAAAAGGCAAAGACAAGCGCATGAAACCAAAACATGTCTATACCATCGTCATTCAAACCAGCAACGCCCTGCTGTGGGATGCCATTACCAATCCGGAAATCACCCAACACTACTTCTTCAATATGCGTGTGCAATCAGACTGGCAAGCCAACTCAGATATCGTTTACTTAAATAAAGAAGGTGAAGACATCGTTCGAGGCGAAATTATTGAGTGCAGGCCTATTTCTAAACTGGTGCATAGCTTTCGTGGATTTAAGCTGGAATCAGGCGAACGGGAACCCACGTCTCGAGTTAGTTTCGAAATCGAAGAATTGAGTGCGAACGCCTGCAAGTTAACGGTAATTCACGACGAATTCGAAACTGAAGACGTAACTTATGACAGTGTTGGTCAAGGTTGGCCAACAATTCTGTCTGGACTAAAAACCTGGTTGGAGACAGGCAAGCCCCTCGTTGTCGAAACCGAAAACTAGAGACCACCTTGGGAGAACACTATGAGTCAGGAAGTCGTTTCACAGGAACAATGGTTGGCGGCGCGAAAAGCGTTCATGGTGAAAGAGAAAGAATTCACCAGGCTTCGGGATGAACTTAGCGCAGCCCGGCGGCAGCTCCCCAAAGTAAAAATCGAGAAGGACTATCGATTCAAAGGTCCCGACGGTGAGTCGACTCTTGCCGATCTCTTTGATGGTAAGTCCCAACTGGTCATATACCATTTCATGTTAGGCCCGGACTGGGAAGAAGGCTGCCCAAGTTGTTCGTTCTGGGCAGACAACTACAACGGTACTCAGATTCATCTTGCCCACCGGGATATAAAGCTTGCGGCAGTTTCTCGAGGACCGCTGGAAAAAATCCTGGCTTACAAAAACCGCATGGGATGGAATTTCGACTGGTATTCTTCAGCAGGCAGCGATTTCAATTTCGACTTCGCCGTTTCGTTCACTGAAGAACAACAACAATCGGGAGAACCCAACTATAACTTTGGCACCATCCCCTTCTCCATGGATGAAGGCCCGGGTTTCAGTGTGTTCGAGAAAGCGCAAGACGGCACTGTTTATTATACTTACTCCACTTATGCTCGTGGCCTGGATATCTTCAACAGCGCTTATCACATCATGGACATGACGCCCAGGGGCCGTGACGAAGAAGAGCTCCCGTTTACTATGGCCTGGGTTCGACGTCACGATCAGTATGAAAATTAGAATAGGCTGATCGACGACAGTTAAAAGTCGCTCAACTCGAACCACTCCTGGATAAACTTTACGAACAGACGTATACGTGAGGAAAGATGACGACTGGGTGCATAAACCAGTGACAGAAAGATAGCAGGCGGAGAATAGCCATCCAGGAGAGTAACTAACTTGCCGTCCCTGAGATTGGCATTGGCGATGAACTTAGGTAACAGGGCTATACCAAGACCTGCGCAGGCAGCATCGTTCAACACATCTGCATTGTTCGCACAAAGAATGCCGTTTACTCGTACATCTACCGACTCTTCACCCTTGATCAGGCGCCAGCTATTGCCCGTAGGCAGATTGCCATAGTGCAGACACGGCAGGGCTGCCAAATCCCGCGGGTGGCTGGGCGCGCCATGCTCATTGAGAAAAGCCGGTGAGGCACACAGCACGCGGTGGGCTTCGATAATCTCATGTTCTATTAGTGACGGGTTGTCGCGCCGGGCGCTGATACGCAATGTAACGTCGAAGCCATCCGCTACCGGATCAATGAACTGATCACTCAACGCCAATTGCACAGAGATGTGTGGGTAGAGTTTGAGGAACTCGACCAGGGCCGGAGCCAGATGTCTCACTCCGAAAGATTGAGGTGCATTGATACGGATCTCACCTTTCGGTTCGGAGTGCTCGGATTGCACATCCCGTTCTGCGTCATGCAACTCATCGAGGATGGCACGAGACCGTTTGTAATAGCTGTCTCCAACAGGTGTCACTGAGACAGATCTGGTGGTGCGGTGCAGAAGTTGCACACCAAGATCATCTTCCAACTGAATTACCTGCCGATTGACTTGTGACCGGGAGATGCCCAGCTCCCGGGCAGCCGCTGCAAAGCTGCCCTGTTCCACCACCGTGACAAATGCGGTCAGCGAAGCCAGTTTATCCATGTGAACATCTCCCTTTCGATTGTCGCATTATACGCAACATTAAGTCTTAATTCTTCTATATTGTTTTGCCAAAAACAACAGTTAAACTAGCAGCCATATCGCTTGAGGAGGTACAAACATGATTACAGTTAGAGCTTCAGAAGCACGCGGCAAGGCTGATTTCGGCTGGCTGCGGTCGAAGCATAGCTTTTCCTTTGGTAGCTATTTCGACCCGGCCCATGTGGGTTTTGGTCCGCTAAGAGTTATCAATGAAGACAAGGTCGTTCCCGGCGCGGGTTTCGATACCCACGGCCATCGGGATATGGAAATTCTTTCCTATGTGTTGGATGGCGCCCTGGAACACAAAGACAACACCGGCACTGGGTCCGTAATCCGCCCCGGTGAAATTCAGCGTATGACTGCAGGGAGCGGCATTCTCCATAGCGAGTACAACCACTCGAAGGAAGAACCTGTACATTTTCTGCAAATCTGGATTCACCCCGACAACGAAGGACTCGATCCTGGTTATGAGCAGAAAACATTTGACGCGCAATCGGCGGTGAACACACTGCAATTGATCGCCAGCCCCGAGGGTTCGGATTCGGCAGTCAAGATTCATCAAGACGCCCGGCTGTTTGTCAGCAAGCTCCAAGCTGGTAAGCAAGTTGAGTTTGCTCCCAAATCCAGACGTGGTGTGTGGTTACAAATCGCAAAAGGTGAACTCACTGTTAACGGTAATGCACTGCGAGAAGGTGATGGGGCAGCCATTGTCAATGAAGCCAATCTGGAACTTCTCGCTTTGCAGGACTCGGAACTACTACTGTTCGATCTGCCATTGGATAGCTAGCCGAGACCGCAACTTTCACACTTTACTTCAAATTGCTCGTTATTTCGGAGCCGGTTCGGGCCGGCTCCACACTTTACTAACTAACTTTTACTGCGGAGGACAGCAGCATGGCAAACGCCAAACCCGAACTTCTCACCCCAGACAATTGCCAATTGATCTTTATTGATCATCAGCCGCAAATGGCGTTTGGCGTTCAGTCGATTGATCGCCAGGCGCTCAAAAACAACACTGTGGCGCTGGCCAAGTCAGCAAAAATTTTCAATATACCGACTACGATTACTACTGTCGAAACCGAATCGTTTTCAGGACATACCTACCCCGAATTGCTTTCAGTGTTCCCGGAATCGCCAATACTCGAGCGTACTTCCATGAATTCATGGGACGATCAAAAAATTCGCGATGCACTGGCCAACAATGGCCAAAAGAAAGTGATTGTTTCTGGCCTGTGGACTGAAGTCTGCAATATCGCTTTTGCCTTCTCAGCCATGGCAGAAGGCGGTTATGAAATCTATATGGTGGCGGATGCATCCGGTGGCACTTCCATGGAGGCTCATGACTATGCCATGCAACGCATGATCCAGGCTGGTGTAGTTCCTGTTACCTGGCAACAGGTATTACTTGAATTGCAGCGCGACTGGGCGAAGCGCGACACCTATGACGCGGTCATGGATGTTGTGAAAGAGCACTCTGGCGCTTATGGCATGGGAGTTGATTACTGCTACACCTTGGTGCACAAGGCACCCGAACGTGTAGAGCATGGCCAACGCCTGGATCCTGTGCCTGCAAAATAAACTTCTAACTTCATTGCGAGGATAACTCTGATGGCGGACCTGATTGTTCATAACGGCAGGATTACCACGCTCAATCCCCAGCAACCAACCGCCACAGCGGCAGCGATGAAAGACGGCCGGTTTACGACAGTCGGGTCAGATGCTGATGTCTTGCCAACTGCAAACGACACAACGCGGGTCATCAACCTCAATGGTCGCAGGGTTATCCCCGGACTCAATGACAGTCATACACACCTGATTCGCGGTGGCCTGAATTACAATATGGAACTGCGTTGGGAAGGTGTACCCTCTCTCGCCGATGCCTTACGCATGTTGCGTGAACAGGCGGACCGCACACCTGCACCCCAGTGGGTGCGGGTTGTGGGTGGCTGGTCTGAGTTCCAGTTTGCCGAGCGGCGTATGCCGACTCTGGAAGAGATCAATGCAGCTGCCCCTGATACGCCGGTATTCATCCTCCATCTATATGGGCGTGCACTATTAAATCGTGCCGCCCTGAATGTATTGGGATTTAATAGTGATACGCCGAATCCCCCAGGTGGCGTTATTGAACGCGATGGTAACGGCCAACCAACAGGCTTGCTGATAGCAAGACCATCAGCTTTGATTCTCTACAGCACATTGGCGCGCGGACCGCGTTTGCCCCTGGAAGACCAGATCAATTCCACTCGCCATTACATGCGGGAAATGAATCGGTTGGGGATTACGTCAGTGATTGATGCCGGCGGAGGCGGTCAAAACTACCCACAAGACTATGACGTGATCCAACGTCTGAATGACGATGATCTGCTCACGGTGCGGGTTGCCTACAATCTGTTCGCACAGAATGCGGGCAGCGAACTCAACGACTATGAAAACTGGGTCAACATGACCTCACCAGGCGCAGGAAACGACATGTTGCGAATGAATGGTGCGGGTGAAAATCTGGTTTGGTCAGCCGCAGACTTCGAGAATTTTCTTGAACCCCGACCCGATCTGGCACCAGTCATGGAATCCGAGTTAGAACCCATCGTTGAGTTGCTAGCGACTAACCGATGGCCGTTCCGCATCCATGCCACCTATGATGAAACCATAGATCGATTCTTATCTGTATTTGAAAGAGTGAATAGTCGTGCTCCGTTTGAGACGCGATTCATTATTGACCATGCGGAAACGATCAGTGACCGCAATATCGAGCGCATAGCTGCTCTAGGTGGTGGCATCGCCATCCAACATCGCATGGCATTTCAAGGGGAATACTTCGTAGATCGATATGGCCCAGCCGCCGCAGAACAGACCCCGCCTATTCGACGGATGCTGGAACTGGGAGTACCTGTTGGTGCGGGCACCGACGCGACACGGGTTGCCTCCTACAACCCCTGGGTTGGGCTGTATTGGCTAGTCACTGGAAGAACCCTGGGTGGCACACGCCTCTACCCGGAGGCTAATACTCTGGACCGGGAAACAGCCTTAAGACTTTGGACCAAGGGTTCAGCGTGGTTCTCAGGCGAAGCTGGCCTCAAAGGACACATTCACCAAGGTGAATACGCAGACCTTGTGGTGTTATCCAGCGATCTCATGTCGGTTCCTGAAGACGAGATTCAGTTTATCGAGTCTGTGCTCACTGTAACCAATGGACGTGTGGTCTACGGCGCATCTGAGTTTTCAGACGATTCTCCTGAGCTACCACCCGCCAGTCCGGATTGGTCACCGACTAATTACTACGATGGGGCTTTCAATTCTTCCCAGCCCATGGCCCGACACACTCATCAACATAGTGACTGTCATGGTGGTTGTTCGATACACGGTGACCACCGGGCGATTTCCTGGAACATCCCCATTGATGCGTCTGACGAGAAAGCATTCTGGGGTGCTCTTGGCTGCTCTTGTTTCGCCTTTTAGTTGATGAACACAGAACAAGAGCGGACTAAAGAGGTTTCCGCCTGGGCACCTTTTTCAAATTGGGGATTCACGTTGCTGTGGACAGCAACGCTGATCTCCAATGTAGGAACCTGGATGCACGATGTTGGTGCCGGTTGGCTGATGGCCAATTTGAATCCATCTCCCGCCACGGTTTCTCTAGTACAGGCGGCCACCACTTTACCAATTTTTCTCTTTGCCTTATTTGCAGGCGCATTAGCAGATCGAGTCAACAAAAAGACACTGCTGCTCACAGTGAACGTAATCTTGACTATGGTAATTGCCAGTCTGGCAGTCCTGGTACAGATGGAAAGGGTCACGCCACCCATTTTAATTCTCTACACGTTGCTAATAGGTACGGGAGCAGCCTTTATGGCTCCTGCCTGGCAAGCCATAGTGCCCAGCCTGATTCCAAAACCTCAGATGAAAGCAGCGGTAGCTTTAAACTCCCTGAGTATAAATATCAGTCGAGCCATTGGTCCCGCTCTAGCCGGCATTCTCATCACAACAGTTAGCCTGGCAGCTCCTTTTGCTGCCAATGCAATCAGCCACGTGGCTATCGTCGTCGCCTTGCTTATCTGGAAACAACCTACTTTAGCAGGGAGCAAGCTTCCTCCGGAACCACTACTGGGTTCAATGCTTACCGGACTGCGCCACGTAAACCATAATAAACCACTGCGCGATACCATGATCAGGGCGCTAGGCTTCTATTTCTTTGCCAGTGCTTACTGGGCGTTATTGCCTCTCATCGCGCGCTCCGCTGACGGTGGCGGCGCGGAAGTCTATGGCGTTCTGCTTGGACTGATTGGAACCGGGGCAGTGCTTGGCGCCGTCACCTTGCCTAAGATACGACGCAAGATTGATAGCAATCATCTTGTTGCCTATGGAACCACTGGTACTGCCATAACACTGATGCTCTTCGCGACCAGCCAATCCGCAAGCGTGCTCTATTTTAATGCGCTGCTCGCTGGAAGCAGCTGGATAACCGTACTCACAAGTTTGAATGTATCGGCACAAATGGCTCTCCCTAACTGGGTAAGAGCGAGAGGGCTTGCAGTTTACATGATGTTCTTCTTCGGCAGTATGTCGGCCGGTGCAGCATCCTGGGGACAAGTCGCAAACCTGACATCAATTCAAATAGCACTATTGATAGCTGCCACCGGATTGATCGTTTTGATTCCGATAACCTGGCACGCGAAGCTTGGTGCAGCCGAAAATCTGGACCTGTCACCTTCCTCTTATTGGCCCGAGCCAATCGTCAACATTGATCTCTCGGATGCACCGGATCGCGGCCCGGTCATGATAAGCATCGACTATCAAATCGATGTGCAACAGACCAATGAATTCCTGGCAGCCATCCACCAGCTGTCTCAGGAACGCTTCCGCGATGGGGCTCATGATTGGGGCGTCTATGAAGACTCGGAAAACCCTGGTTTCTGGACTGAATGGTTTCTATTGCCCAGTTGGCAAGAGCATCTGAGACAACACGAGAGGGTCACGATGCATGACAAAGATGTCCAGGAAGCCGTAAGACGTTTTCATATAGGAACCGAACCACCCAAAGTTCGCCATCTATTGGCTCCCCCAGCCAGGAATCAGACGTAATGCTATTGGGTACAGTCGAGGTTTATTCTCGCTCTTGTGGAAGGAGCTATATCCCGATCTCGATGGCTTGGGTCGGGAATCATGATCAACATGAAATATTGATCATAGTTTTGATTCATTCGACCTACCCATAAGCTGGCGTGGAGATTTCCTTCTCACCTTCGGTGATGAAATTGTCCAACTCATGAGTTTTTAGTGGATCAACAAAATACTCTCCCAATCCCGATGTGCAACCACAATCATATAAAAACTGAAACGTAGATTGATTGTCTATCCCATCCGCTCGCGTCATAAGTTCCTGCTTGTCGCACATCGATATTAGAGTGCTGACGTTGAACTCAGCCTCAGCGTTACCTGGCACACTACTCACAAGGCTTTTACTCAGCCGTAGCTCGTTCACAGGTAGATGCAGAAGTCGCTCAAGTTCAGACGTCTCTGGATTACTCACCTCTGCCGACACATTGAATCCATTAATTCGGAGTCGAGTTAATACATCCAAAACTATAGTGGCATTACTTAGCACCTCAGTTTCGGAAATACCGATAGTCAAACGTGACGGAGACAGGTCCCACTTACGGACCAGGTTGAGAATGTAGCTTGGAAGACTATTGTCATGGAAAAGTGCATCTTCTAATCGTATGCAAAGACCGAAGTCCAATCCCCGCTGCACCCAGGTTTTATACATTTCCAGACTCATTTCAAGAACAGCATGACCAAACTCGGAAACCAGCTCGGCAGACTCTATTTTTGGCATGTATTGGGAAGCATCAAGAAATGACATACCAGCCTGGCCATACCAGTTAACAGAAACATCCACATCGGACATGCCTTGTCCAGCCAGTGTCTTGATCGCCATGCAAGGTTGGAACAACAGTCGAAACTCACCCTGCCCAAACAGTTCCTGAAAAGCGGCTGAAGTAAATCGACAGGAAGTATCGGCTTCGTTCAGCAGCGCCTTTTCCACATCTTCAACCATAAAGGGCTTTTTCAAACTACCTACGATATTGAGGTTATTCAACCTGCCAACTTCGGCTGCTGCGGCCAGAGTTGTCTTGTCCACACCGCTTATCAATACGATTTTTGAGGTACAACCGACCTCCGCTAAGAAATGCAGCACCTCAACACCATCATATCCTGGTAACCTGAGGTCCAGAAAAATGATATCCGGTTGGAAACTCCTATAGGTGCTACCGATGGATTCATAGTCGTAAATACAGTTAACAGAAAAATTCAACTCTTCAGAGATCGCTTCTATCAACTCAGCTACGCCTTCATCATCATCGATAACGAGCAATTTCGGAGTCTGCTGCTTTAGGTGTGAAACATTCATGAGGCAACCTTGTCTATTAGTGATGATGCAACTCGGGGCAGTTCATTAGTATCGTAGGGTTTAGGCACACAAATCACATTCTCAGTCTTGGGAATGCTGTCCTTAAGAGACTGCTCTGTGTATCCAGTGGCCAACAGAATCGGGGCGTTAGGCTTTTTCTTCAGTATATGTTTTGCCATTTCGATACCAGTCATACCGCCAGGCATTATGATGTCTGAAAAAACCAGATCGATTTCGGGATTGTTATTGAACTGTTGCAAGCCAGAAGGACCGTCTTTTGCAGTTACTACTTCAAATCCAGCATCTACTAACATGTGGGCAGCAACACTTCGCACATTGTCGTCATCTTCAACCACAAGAATCGTACCCTGATATTTTTTATCCGGTGCCTGCAAAGGCGGGACGGTAGGCGCTACACCTTTCGGACTTGCGGCCGGAACATAGAGACGGAACACGGTGCCTTGATTTAGTTTGCTACTAACAGTGATGTTTCCACCGGATTGCTTGAGAAATCCATAAACTGTACTTAGACCCAAACCAGTTCCGCGCTCAGGACTTTTTGTTGTAAAAAATGGCTCGAAGACATGGGCCTGGGTTTCTGGTGTCATACCCATGCCAGTGTCCTCTATCTTCAGTTCTACAAATTCAGTCCCGGGCCGACCATCTGCACCTGCCCAATCTGGTACGACCTTCGATGCAGAGATAATCAGTTTGCCACCATCTGGCATTGCATCGCGAGCATTCACGCAGATGTTTAGCAGAGCGTTTTGCAACTGCGTTTTGTCAGTTGTTGCATAACACTCTCCATGGTAGAGATTCAGTTGAAACTGGATGTTCTCACCTAGAATTCGTGTCAGGAAACTCTTTATTTCCAGCAGTAGCGCATTGATTTCATTAGTCTCAAGGGTAAGATTTTGCTCTTTTGAGAATCCCAGCAACCTGCTCACCAAATCTGCTCCGCTGCGCGCTGCATTCATTATTTTGCTGATGAGATCAAGCATCCGATCGTCAGACTTGGCAAGCTTACGCAAGAACTGGAGATTACCCATTATCACTGTCAACAGGTTGTTGAAGTCGTGGGAAACACCGCCAGTAATTCTGCCAATGGCTTCCATCTTCTGTGACTGCATCAGCAGTGATTCCATTTCTTTTTGTTTGGTGATATCCGAAAAGCTGACTACGGCTCCAATGATTCTTCCTTCTTTGTTAATAGGCCAGCATGAGAATCTGACTGGTAGTATTTTCTCGTTTTTGCCAGCAAACTCTCCCTGAATTGCTGTGGAAGAAGCACCGTCCTGGTAGCAAGCAGTAATGGCGCTTGACCACTCGATGAATGAATCTGCATCCACACCACGGCGTCGGATTAACCTGATGGCTCTTTCACCAACGACGTCGTCTTCGTTATAACCAAGTAGCTTTAATGCCGAGGTGTTTATAAAAGTAATTTTACCTATGCTATTAATACCGAATATGCCTTCTTCGATTGATTCCAGCAGCAACAGCCGCTCTTCAGCAGCTGCCTGCAGCTTCTTGTCTGCCTGGGCTTTGTCTGAGATCAATCCTTCTTCACGAATTTGCTGCTGGACTAGCTGCAACTCCTGATTTTCCAGTCGCTTGCGGTCGAGCTTCAGGTCCTTTTCCAAATTTGTGTTTGCCCGCTCTAGCGAAATTCCTCTGTTCAAGTCGTGTCCGATATGCAGTCCCATGGGAATGATGAAAAACACATAGGAGACGAATGCACCGGCGAGCACTGAATTTGCTGCAATGCCTTCGCCCAATAGAAACAGGAGAGTGACAATAATGGGAGACGCAATGAAAGCGAAAAATACCCGCTTGAGAATCGATAACGATGCCGCGGCACCTGCCAGCACGCCGCACTGCCACAGTACTACCAAACCATTCTCAACAGGCCCGGTATTTGCCGGTAGAAAAAACCAAATGCTGGACCAAACCAAACCACCAGCCAGCGCACCGAGAAAAACAAAGTTCCAGCGCGAACGGAAGCTAGCAAGCACAGTCTCTGGATAGCGATGGTGGCCATAGACCAACAGAGCCCGAACCAGGCAGCTTGACGCTAGAATGCCGTACCAAAATGCCGGCAACCAACTTTCAGTGATCAAAAACAGTGCAATAAAAAGGTAAGTGCCCACCAGCATATCTGCAAGCAGAATCAGCGGCAGTTTTTTGATTACGGAATAAACCTGGACACGAGCTATCGCCCAATTGGAAAAGACTTTTCTCTTATTCTTTTTACCCACAGCCTTGGAAGGTAACAAGTACTGCTTGATCCTGTTTACCTTAGTAAGCATAAGTAAAACACACCTTATCTCTAACTGATTGCTATTTCTGTGAAACAATTCGCATTCAGTTTCTGTGTACACCTTCAAAGTAGACAAAAACAACAGGGCTTACTATAGGAGCATTAATCTATAGGAGCATTAATATATAGGTGTGAGATAGAACTGCGTACTTTGCCGTCCAGATTCCTACAAACTCATGCTAAATGCATCTTAAAGTTCTTAAGAATTTTAACTGCCATGTTGTCACTTAAACAGCTGACAAACGTGGGATCTACGATAGGGCTATGTATGTCACGTATCTAGGTGACAGTAATGTAGGTATTTTCCCTACATTTTAAACAAGGACGACTAATGAGCTACTTAGGCATATATCTGGATCAGCTAATTGAAAAGAAGCGATTCAATTCAGATGCAGAGCTTGCCAAGTACCTAGATATCTCCAGACAGCACATCAGTCGCATTAGAAAAGAAGGCACGATGAGTGATGAAAAGTGCCTAATGGTAGCCAAGGAGCTAGATATAAACCCCCTCGAACTGTTTGCGCTGGTCAGAGCAAAGAAATCCAGATGTGACGATACACGCGAAATCTGGATGGAGTTACATCGCGAAACAAAGCGAGTTAAAGCGTATATACTGCTGAATAGCAACGAATAAATCAGCGCAGTTAACAGAGTGAGTTCTGCCACTAATGTCGTTATATGGTAGTAGACTCAATGGACGAATTAGCACAATTTACCGCTACAATAGTTCTCTGCCGAGTGTGCCTCTCGGAACCCTGGTGCCGGCATCATGGATGTATTCTGGCCCGATGGAATCCAGGGTTGGTGTGCCGCTGCCGCGCATAGTGATGAGCAGTTCGCGCTGCAGCAGATCCAACACTCTCTCAACACCCGCTTGACCGAAAGCACCGAGACCCCAGCAATAAGGTCGTCCTATACCCACAGCATCTGCACCCAATGCAAGCGCTTTGTAGATATCTGTGCCACGACGAAAGCCACCATCAATAATTATTGGTACGCGACCATTTACTGCAGCCGCAATCTCTGGCAAACACTCAATACTGCCTTTACCCGTTTCGGTTGCCCTGCCTCCGTGGTTGGACACCCAAACTGCATCTGCACCGTACTGCACGGCAAGTGCTGCATCAGTATCTACTTCAATACCTTTGATAATTACATTCATGTTGGTGACTTCTTTCATGCGGCCGATTACATCCCAGGTGAGGTTAGGATTATTTAAACCAACCCCGCGCATGTCCAATCCATCGAAGATAGGCTTCGACCTGCCGGTGTGACAATTGGAACAGGTACGATCGTCTTCACGAGTCATGACGGATTGTGTTTCAGTGTTGCGTCCGCCAGGCAGATCAATGGTCAAACAAACTGAAGTGCAACCTGCTGCCTCTGCCCGTTGCAACATGGCAACGGTGTATTCCCAGCGCGTAGTTGGATAGAGCTGATGCCAGATGGGTTGACCTTTGGCTTCGGCCACGGCTTCTACCGCCGTGGATGATTGAGTGGACAGCACCATATGATGGCCTTTGGCAGCCGCCGCACGGGCTGAACCGAGTTCGGCTTCAGCGTGGTAGGCACCCTGACTACCAACAGGGCAAAGAAAGATGGGTGAGCTGGCATCTGCGCCCAGGAAACTCACATTAGTGTCGGTCCGACTTACATCCACCAGTCGACGTGGTTTGATTTGAAATCGCGAAAACCCATCGCGGTTAGCACGCAAGGTATCGTCGCTATCGACCCCTGTATTTAAATATCCCATATGGGCAGGTGGAATATTGGTGCGCGCCACTGCTTCCATTTCAAAGACATTGATCACATCGGAAGGGTCAGTAAGCCTCTCCCCCAGAGTTTCCTCCACTTCCTGGGCGAATGCCGAGTAATTAGTGAGAAGTGGGCTTGCCGCCAGGTACTTCAGAAATTCGCGACGATGAGTCATGGGTGCCTCCGACTGGGTTCTTCTTATAGTGGTATCCAGAATGAGCTCTAAAACTAGCTAGCGGATCGCCACTTGTCCAGCGCTGCCGCGTGTTGACAGCCCCCTGCACCTCAACTAGTCTGGCCTGACGCTACCGAAAAAGGATAAAACCAATGAAAAAGCTACTCCTTGCTCCATTCCTCATTGTTATCGCTTGTCTAAGTTCAGCGGCTATTGCGGGAGACGCCTTTACCCCTGACCAGGCCTTTAAAACAATGCTCAAGCTTGAGGGTACATGGACTGGCGAGGCTCGTGTGGTCCCGGTAGGCCAGAGCAAGGACGATGTAGAAGCTGCCCCTACCACAGTGAGCTTTAAGAATATCGGTAATTCCACTGTTATGCAGACTTTCGCGGCTGGCACTCCCGCTGAAATGGTGAGCATGTATCACCAGAATGGCGAGAATGAATTGATTCATACGCACTACTGCGCCATCGGCAATCAACCTTCCATGGCTTTTGTTGAAACCGGCGAAGCCGGTGTGATCGATTTTAAATTCACCGAAGGCACCAACATGGATGTCAGTGCAGATCCCCACGCCCATCACAGCTGGATGCGCATCATCGATGAAGATACCTACGAAACCCGAACTGAAAACTGGGCTGGAGGAAAAGTTATTTCTTATCGCCTGACCACAATGAAGCGTGTTAAATAGAAATTTTCACAACCACATTGAGTAGAGAAAAGGCGCAATCAATTGCGCCTTTTTTCATTCCGACTTCGGACAATAACTAACACTGGAAAATGAAGCGTAGAGAATTTATATCCACCTCTGTGGGCGGAATCGCCGCTTTGAAGTCATCGTTTAGCTTCAGTGCGGAATCTACATCGCGGCAACCAAAAGATATCCGCGACCAGTTCCCTCGTTTGGAAAACGAAGTATTTTTAAACGCCGCTGGTGGAACGCCCCTGGGCAGATTTGCTGAGGCAGGAATGCAAAAGTATCTGACTCTGATCAGGGAAGGACCGCAGGCAGGCACTCGCGATTACTTCGATACTGTACTCGATGAGGTTAAGGAAAAGTTTAGCAGTCTGATTGGAGCACAAGCCGATGAAATCGGATTCGTGGAGTGCACAAAACGTGGAGAACAGATAGCCATTGATGGAGTTGGTGAAAAACTAGATCGGGGCGGCAATATCGTAAGTAACGATTTGCATTTTTCTGGCTCACTACACAATCTCGAAGGCCAACGCCGGGCAGATCGCGATGTCAGAATTGTGAAGAGCGAAGATTTTGCAGTCTCCGCACAACGCATTGTTGATCAAATCGACTCTAATACTGCCCTGGTAACTCTGTCCCTGGTCTCGAATATATCGGGACACATAGAGTCCATTGCCGAAATAGCGCGATTCGCCCATGAGCACGGAGCACTCGTTTTCGCCGATATCATCCAGGCTGCAGGCGTAGTGCCAATCGATGTCAGAAACATGGGAATCGACATCGCTGCTTGCTCTTCCTACAAATGGCTATTTGGAATACACGGCGCTGGGTTTCTTTATGTCGCCAAGGAGCACCAGGGAACATCATTACCAGATGCTTTGTATCCAGGTCGCGGTATTCGCAATTACCCCCCTTTCCGTATCGAGACAGATACGGAGCAATCCGACATTGCCTTCAGAGCACCCTCGTCTGCCAGCCGCTATCAGCCGGGGCATATCAACTACCTTGGCTATTGCGCTGCCTATGAGGGTCTGAAATTTATCGAATCGCTTGGAGTGGCTCGGATTCAGAATCACAGTGTTAAATTGAATCGTCAGCTACTAGACCTATTAAGTAATAGTGATTTTGAAATCATGTCTACTCATCTGGAGCAATCTCCAATATTGACGTTGGCCGCTAACAACTTTGACACGCTCCGCGACCGACTCGGAAACTCTGGTATCAATGTGGGCATCGGGGGCGATAAGTGGAACCAAATCAGAATCTCACCTGCTATCTACAATAGTGAAAACGATATAGATAGACTTGCTGAGATCTTGATGGATTAATGTGTAAAGCTGTATCCCTCAATTCAATACACACCAATTTCGAACTTAAAAGAAAAAAAAATTAGACCCTACTCTCAACTATAGCAAACTTGATTCAATCGCTAGTGCACCAAAAAGCGTTCGATGCTTTCCACCGTCTCTTGTTTACGTGTCAACATAAACAAGTGGCCACAATCGAATGACTCAAGCGTAGCATTGGGAATGCGATCAGCCATGATCTGGGCATTCACCAGGGGAATGATGGGGTCATCTTCCCCCGCCATCACTAGTGTTTCCTGTTTGAGTTGGTGAATCCAGAATGCACTGGTCCAACCAGACATTGCTGAAAGTTGTTGGATATAGCCAAACGGATTCGGCGGGGTCATTTTAGCTGAATGGCTACTGGCTAATCTGGCGTCACTGCGAAAATCTCCACCATAAATTGTTGGTGCAATGCGCTTAAAATAAGAGGAACTCATGTAGCGCAGAGGTGACGCCATATGCATAAGCACTTCCAAACTCGGCGGGACCATTAATTGACCCGTGGAAGTAGCAGCAAGAATCAGTTTACCCATGCGGTGTTCATGATGTCGTGCAAAGTGTTGGGCCACCCCGCCGCCCCAGGACACTCCCATGACATTAACAGTATCAATGCCAAGCTTGTCGATCAGATTGACTCCAAGCCAGGCGTAGTCAGACATACCGAAGCCAACAAAGGTCAAAGGTGAGCCGCCGGTACCAGGCATATCGAAAGCGATAACTGGCATCTGCAGTTCTCTAACCACTGGCTCCAGCAACTCAATGCTGGCGCCTATACCATTGAATATAAGAAGCGGGGTTCCTTCGTGATCGTCCAGGGAATGAATAATGCGAAGATCGAAGCGACCAACGTGATCGGAATAAATTTGCATAGATTATTGGGTGACTCTATTAGTTAGATTTTTCTTTATGTTTTCAAAAGTTATCTACTCATAAACATAAGTTCCTGGCGCTGTAGTTTCAACTTTGAATTTCTTGTTGCCCAGTTGGGCAGGCGCATCAACTTCTCCATTAGCCCGCTCTGCTAACCATCCTGACCAGAACGGCCACCAGGACCCCGCGTGTTCTTCTGCAGCTTTAACCCACTCTTCTGCCGACACAGACACATCGTGATTCAAGTAATACGAGCGCTTCGACGAAGTGGGCGGGTTCAGCAGACTTTGAATATGGCCTGCTGTTGATAGTAAATACGTCGTATCGCCACCGAATAGTTTGGTGGATCGATAACAGGCTTGCCAGGGTGTTATGTGGTCTGTAGTGCCGCCCGTAATTAACACATCACAATCCACCTTAGATAAATCTATCGGCACACCATTGATTTCCAATGAGCCTGGTTTACTGAATGGGTTATTGCGGAAGATATCCAGAAAGTCACTATGAAGCTTAGCCGGTAGTCGTGTGGTATCGTTATTCCAATACAGCACGTCGAACACTGGCGGTTTTTCACCATGCAGGTAGTTGCTGACATGGTAATTCCAGATCAAATCATTGGGCCGCATCCAGTTAAATACTTTTGCCGTTTCCTGTCCGTCCAGCACCCCTTTGGAGGCGGATTGTTTGCGAGCATTTTCAATGGTGTCATCGTTAGCGAATAGTCCGATAACGGAATCATCCCCTTCCGATTCCAGGACATTTACCATCAGCGTCATAGACTTCACACGATTTAACGTACCTTTACCAGCAAAGTAGCCCAGTGCCGTAGAAAGTGTGATTCCCCCAGCGCAAGCGCCCACACTATTCACTGCGTCCTGACCGGTAATCGCCAGGCAGGTGTCGATTGCCTGATCTAAAGCCTCAACATAATCCGACATACCCCAGTCGCGATGCTCAGCGCCTGGATTGCGCCAGGAAACAATAAAGACCTGGAAGCCTTCCTTTAATAAGTACCGGACAAAGCTATTGTTCTCAGATAGATCGTAAAGATAGAACTTATTGATCTGCGGCGGCACGATAAATACAGGTCGTGCATTGACCTTTTCCGTTACCGGCTGATACTGAATCAGTTCGAGCACCGGCAACTTAAACACAACCGATCCTTCGGTAGTAGCCAAATTCTCGCCTACACTGAAAGCGCTTTTATCAACTTGCGATGGCATGCCGCCATTGTCTTTGACATCCCCAACGAATTGCTTGAATCCGTTAAGCAAACTCGTCCCACCGGATTCATAAGCCTTGCGTAAGGCCGAGGGATTACCCATCAAGAAATTAGTGGGTGCCATGCTATCCACGTACAACTGAACGATAAAACGGGTGCGTTCGCGATCAATATCAGCTATATCCAGAGCATCCACCCACTCCAGCATACGATTTTCCCAGGCCAACCAGGTTTTCAGCATATTGGCGTAGATGGGATTTTCACTGAATGACTTGTCAGCGAAGCGTCTATCTCGAGGTGAAGGTTTGAGTTCGGACTGATTCATGCCAATCTCAAAAAAGTCGCGCCACAGTTTGGTGGTTTGTTCGATTAGAATCGCTGGTTGCAACATGCTCTGGCGGATGGCCTCACGACTGGCCTTCTGTACATCATCCATGGACAGGCCAACGACTGGGTTGAGAGTCAGAATGTCGTCTTGGTATTTTTTGTTTTTCACCATAACCCCCTTTTCTCTGCTTTTAGTGTCGCTACTCGTCGCTTTCTTCGTCTGCGTCCCTTGCCTTGTCTGAAGATTTACCTGCGCGGGACATGGAAGGCATCAAGGGATTCATCTCTAACATGCTGGCGATGAAATTGCGATGCATGTCAGCCATCACCATCCAATTCTTCAAAAACATGGAACCCATATCGGTGAGATCGTAGATGCGTCGTGCTGGACCGTCTTTACTGGTATCCCAGGTGGACGATACCAAACCAGAATCTTCCATCTGTCGCAGCATGCGATAGATAGAACCTTTGTTATAGCTGCCAAGACCAGCTTCTTCCAGGCGCTGGGCCAATTCGTAGCCATAAGCTGACCAGCCATTGAGCATAGCCAACAGGTGCGCGGTCAGCATATGGCCGCTGGGGGTGACTTTTGGGCCATCCTCGGGCTTTTCCTGCTTGGCGCTGGATTTACCCTTGGCGCCGCCGGCTTTGCCTTTT
>JANQJM010000032.1 GCA_028281635.1 Pseudomonadales bacterium
TGCCACTAATTCGGTTCTCCGCGACTCTTGCATAGTAGCCCTTACAGAAAGCGTAGCTGAAATTAGGGTTGGCGACTGGGTAGATGAGCCTGGCCAGTAAGGAACGATCGTAGGTGAGAATGTCACAATCATGTAATGCAATCGCTTCTGCTTTTCCTGATCCCAGCATGTAGCCATAGCAATACCACACGTTGCGACCTTTCCCCAGATGAGTGGGCGCCAGCCCCAATTCCTTCAACTGAGCATCAATAGCAAGCAGGCGTGGTCCATCGTTCCACAAGATTCGATGGTGTTGAGGTAAGCGTGAAAAGTATTCCAGTGCGTACTTGTATTGATCCAGATCGGCGCGATCCAGCCCTATAACGATTTCATCCAGATAGGGAACGTCACAGAGTTCTGCAACGATATTGGATAGCGCTGGTCCCTCTAGTTCGGAAAACAGAGAGGGTAAAACCAGACCCATTGGCCGGGTGGATTTAAATCGATTGAGTTCTTCTTCCATTTCCTGGATCGGACGTTGCCCAAGATTGTGCAAGGTTGTGACCATACCGTTTTGGTGAAAGTCGCCCATGTTGATTACCTTTTATTGGAAATTGATTCGTTTGAAAGTTGGTCTGAATCCAGCATCTCAAGGATCTCCATAATGGCGTCTTGCCATCCGGCGGGTCCTGGACGATGAGTGCGGATAATGTGCTTTGGATTTTGCAGCTCGATCTGCTCGGATTTGCCTGACTTGATGACTACTGCAATATCTGCGGCTTCGAGCATCGAGCTGTCATTCGGGCTGTCACCCAATGCAACCGTAATTAATTCTTCATCTGATGATTCTCGCAACCAGTCCATTGCTGTTCGTTTGTCATAGTTGCCCTGAATACTGATGAAGCGACCTCCCTCCATGAGTTGCAGATCGAGTTCACCAAGAGCACTTTCGAATTGATTCAGGGCGGCAGTTGTATCACGCCATAAAATCGGTTCACTGAATTCTCTTTGCTTCGCTAACTCTGCCGACCCTTCGTTCAGGCCAGTGAGTTGAGAAACTTCAGCCGCAGACCAGTCAGAGAATCCTTCGAATCTAAAGTGCTGCCGATCTCTGATCTCGTGAACCCGGGCAAGCCAGCCTGAGATTGCCTGGCCAAAGATTTTTTCTGTAATTCCATTGTGGTGATTCCGAAAGTTGTAGAGCGCTGCGCCGTTTTCGCAAATGAATGGCGCGTCGAGTTTGAGCCCTTGCTGAATGGCTGAAATCTCCTGCCGGGTTTTGCTGGTGTTGAAGATTGGCGTCAGGTGTCGCGTGGCTAATTCTTGCAGAGCGCCCATAGCTGGCTCGATGGAATAGGACTCATGTTCCATCAGCGTGCCATCGAGGTCGGTGAAGATCATCAATTTCGTCATTTGTACCAGGCTGGGTCACAAATCGAGCGCGTGCTCCTATAGTTTCTTTTCTGGTGCATTACTTTTCAATATTCACGCCAGCTTTCTCAATTAAGCATAGGCATTGACTCCACTGCTGAAGGGATGGAGTAAACTACTGATAAAGTTCAAGAAAAAGCGGTAACCCGAGGGGCCGGTTGAGTTCCATAAGCTGTTCTTGGTGACTCGCCAGGTGCTAGCGACCTTATAAAAGCACCAATTCAGTGCATTCTCGTTTCGGCGCAAAAGCTCAAGCCCAAAAATGGGTCAGGACAGTGGCTAGGCTGCTTTTTTGGCCAGTAATTGCCACAGTTTAGCGGTGGTCACTGGCATATCGACATGGCGCAGATTCTGCCCTTGAAAGGCATTGACGATGGCATTGACGATAGTGGGAGGCGCGCCAATTGCCCCCGCTTCGCCCGCACCTTTGATGCCTAAAGGATTAGTCGTACAGGGGACTTCATTGCGTTGAAATTTGATCATCGGAAGATCGTCAGCCCGCGGCACGGTGTAATCCATAAAGCTGGCTGAGAGTAGCTGGCCGGTTTCGGTTTCATAGGCGCAGCGCTCCAGCAGTGCCTGACCTAAACCCTGGGCAATACCACCGTGAACCTGACCTTCCAATAACAGCGGATTGATAACCTTGCCGAAGTCATCTACCACTGTGTAGTCCAGGATTTCCAGATGGCCGGTATTTTCATCAATTTCCAGTTCGCAAATATGAGTGCCATTGGGATAGGTGGGTGCGCCCGGTGCAAAGCTCTCTTTTTCATCAAAGCTAATGCCCTCTGAATTAGCAGCAGCCTGCGCAACACTTTGAAAGCTCTGTACGCGATCAGTGCCCACGATACGAAATTCGCCGTTGGTAAATTCGATGTCAGCCACCGCGGTCTCCAAAAGCTCCGCGGCATGCTGACGGGCCTGTTCAATTACTTTCTCCGACGCAGCACCGATAGCTGCCCCGCCGACAGGTACCGAACGGGAACCCATGGTTCCACCACCAGATTCGATTCTGTCTGAATCTCCCTGGACGATAGTGACGTCTTCGAAAGCGACGCCCAGTCTCTCATTGAGAATTTGCCGAAAGGCGGTTTCATGCCCCTGGCCATTGGATTGAGTTCCAATATAGAGGGTAACGTGACCGTTTTTATCGACAGACAGTCTGGCCTGCTCAGGAGCGCCGCCAGCACAACGTTCAATGTAGCAAGCCAATCCGATTCCTCTGAGTTTACCTCTGGCTGTGGATTCTTTTCTGCGCTCCTCAAATGAACTCCAATTAGCTAGCACCAGAGCATCATCCAGGTTTTGTTCAAAGTCTCCGGAGTCGTAAGTGAGTTCGAACGCCGTGGTGTAAGGCATGGCATCTGCAGCAATAAAATTGCGGCGGCGCATTTCATCTGGTCCGATACCCAACTCCTGGGCAGCAACGTCTAACAGCCGTTCGATGGCATAGATTGCTTCTGGTCTGCCAGCGCCGCGATAAGCATCAACTGGAGCTGTGTTGGTGAACACACCTTCTACTTCGGCGTGGGCCGCTGGAATGGAATAACAACCCACTAGCATAGAGACGCCTGCAGCAGTGGCAACAAAGGGTGCAAAATTTGAAAGATAGGCGCCGAGATTGGCGGTAGTGTTTATCTGTAGTCCAAGAATTCTGGCATGGTTATCCACAGCCAGTCGCATCCGCGTGATGTGATCGCGCCCATGGGAATCAGCAACGAAAGCCTCGCTTCTCTCTGCAATCCATTTCACTGGTCGCTTCAGGCGACGGGCAGCAACCAACAGCGCGACATATTCAGGGAAGAGGAATATCTTCATGCCAAAGCCGCCACCAACGTCGTGGCATTTGACGTGAATCGCCTCTGGATCGCAGTTGAATATTTCTGCGGCGAGCAGTCGTCGAATGACATGGACGCCCTGACAGGACACATGCAGGACCAGACGGCCGGACTCATTCTCGATATCGGCTATCGCACCCCGGGTTTCCATCGAGGTAGGAATCACCCGATTGTTAATCAGTTCAAGGTCGATAATTTTGTCGGCGTTCTGAAGTGCTGATTCGGTAGCCTCTTTGTTCCCGTCCTGCCAATGAAAACAGCGGTTGTTTTTGGCCTCGTCCCAGACTGTGGCCGCGTTTTCTGCGGTCGCCAGATGGGTGTCCACCACTGCATCCAGAATCTCATAGTCGACCCAGAGTTGTTCTGCTGCATCAATCGCCTGCGCTTTGGTTTCCGCAACGATCAGGGCCAGCGCATCTCCCACATGTCGGACCTGGTTTTTTGCCAGCGCCGGGCGCGGTGGCTTAACGCAGGAAGAGCCGTCTATATTGTTTACGTCTGCCGAACAGGGAACATTGCCTATTCCCTCAGCTTCCAGATCTTCTGCGGTCAATACACAGAGAATGCCTGGTAAATCCTCGATAGAACTAAGTTCAATACCGTTGATTCGCGCGTTGGCATGGGGAGAGCGGACAAAGACGGCCCAGGTTTGATCGTCCAACGCGAGATCTTCTATATAGGTACCTTCACCCCGGGTGAGTCGATTGTCTTCGAAGCGGCTGACGGCCTGTCCTATACCAAATTTTTCCATAGGGAACGATGCTAGCTAATTGCTGATGTTACGTCGATTTCACAAGGGTTTTTTGGGAGCATTGCGAGCTTAAGCTACCACAAGCGGAGGAGCTTGGGCGATCTCTCTTTGGGACATTGAAGAATTGGCTTAGTTGATCCCAGTAACCCGACGGTCAGTGATCATTGCGTCGACTTTCTCAGTTACCACGTCAATATCGTAGGGCTTGGCAATGAATTCCACATTGGGCATCAGTTGCGTCTTTTGCAGAAGCGCCTTGCCTTTGTCTGAATAGCCAGTTACCAGCAAAAACAGCGTGCCGGGTTTTTCTTTAAGGATCGTTTTCGCCATCTCGATTCCGGTGGCGCCACCGGGAAGAATCAGGTCAGAAAAGATGAGATCGATCTCAGGATGGGTGCGGAAAGTTTCGATTCCTCCGGCAGCATTGTTTGCAGTCAACACTGTGTAACCCGTGAACTCGAACATATTTACGGCCACTTCCAGTACACTCTCATCGTCTTCTACGATGAGGATGGTATGACCATTACTGTTATCATTTGGCATAGAGATTTCCTAACTGCCATTGATTATAACTAATGATTTCACCAGGCTGTATCGAAATTCTTGGCGCTTCTAAATATATTTGATTGAATCGGTTTGTAATAAGAAATCCGTTGGACATTCAATAGCTTGCCTTTTATAGTCAATTTTAAAGTCAACACTCATTTTTGCTGATTACGCATTATTCGCGATGGTGTTTTCATGCGATCATAGGCCCTGTAGGAATTTGACTGACTTCCCTCGTCTCTAGTGGTGGCGAATAAAACTTGATGTTGAAGTCGCCCCTGAGGTCGTCTGAGAACAGCCTGACATGTCAGAAGCTACCCCTAAACTCCTGGACGAAGCGCACGATCCCAAGGCGTTTCGTCGAGAGCAGATAGAGATGATGTATCGTCAGCTTCCGCTGATGTTTACTGCCGATGCCGTTGCCGGCGCGTTTCTCATTTTCGTTCTGTTCAATGCTGAGACGGGATTGTCCACCTATCTCTGGTATGGGTTTCTTACCGGCACCGCTACCATTCGCTATTTCATAGCTCGCCACCACCAGTCTAAATTCACCGGCGAGGAAAGCATGTCTATGCGCTGGTGGTTCCTGGTGTTTAGTGGTGGATTGGGGGGATTCATCTGGGGCAACTCATGGTTGCTGCTTCCTGCCGAACCAGAATTTAACCAGGTGATCTTTGTTGCTGTCTGGTTGGCAGGAATGCAGGCCGGTGCTTCCAGCACCATGTCCATTATTAAGGAGATGTATATTGCCTATACCACCGCTACTTCGTTGGTGTATTTCATTTACCTGCTATTACTAGGCGCTGACTTCTCGTATCAGGTAATGGGCGCCTATGTGATGTATCTGGGGTTCATCGTACCAATCGCCTGGCGAACGGGAGGTTCGTTCAATCGAACTTTGGTTTTGCAGACCAATAACGCGCTATTGAAAGACAGTCTGGATACTGAAGCAAAGAGATTGGTGCAGAATCAGCAAGAATTGGAGGAAGAGAAACGTCGCCATCAGGCCTTGCAAACAGAGAAAGCCGCTGCAGATGAAAAATTACGAATAGCTGCCGAGGAGCGCCTGCTACTTCTGGATACCGTTGGCGAAGGGATTATCGGTTTGGATAATCGTGGCAATATCGCTTTCATCAACTCCACGGCGCTGAATCATCTGCAGTTGGATGAATCCGATGTATTGGGCAATAGTGCGCTGCGCTTGATTAGCGCTGCCGGGAATGAGTCAGCAACCAATGTGGAAGCATTTCTGGCGATTAATCGCAGCTTTCAAAATGCCGAGCCTGTGCACAACATGGAATGTGACCTGTTGGGTAAAGATGATGTCAAAATCCCTATCCGCTTTTCCTGTGCACCTATCGTGAAAGGTGGTGTGGTGGATGGTGCGGTAATCAGTTTCTCTGACGTTTCCGAACAGAAAGACATGGAAGCCATGTTGGTGCAGGCGCAGAAGATGGAGGCTATTGGGCGGCTTACTGGCGGTGTGGCCCACGACTTCAACAATTTGTTGACTGTGATCTTGGGTAATCTGCAGTTCTTGAAGCGACAGATTGAAAGCGATGAGCGCTCACTGAATTTCGTTGACAAAACGATGGCTGCCGCTAAAAGAGGGGCCGAACTGAACAATCGCTTATTGAGTTTCTCCCGAGAGCAGGATTTGCAAACTGATCTGGTGGAAATCAATACGATATTGCGGGACATGGAATTATTCCTCGATCGCATGGTTGGAGAAGACGTACAGCTACGTATGGAGTTACTTGCAGACGAATCGGTAGTGTTGACCGATCAGGCGCAGTTGGAAAACGCCATGCTCAATCTGGCCATCAATGCCAAAGACGCTATGCCGGAAGGAGGTGTACTTAAAATCGAGACGCACTCAGTGCGTCTGCAGAAATCCTATGTGCGTAGTGATGACAGCGTCGGGGAAGGGGATTTTCTGGAAATTTGCGTTACGGACAACGGCCAGGGCATTGAGGAAGAGATTTTGGAGCAAATCTTCGAGCCGTTTTTTACTACCAAGGAGAAAGACAGCGGAACCGGTCTGGGTCTGGCTACAGTCTATGGGTTCCTTAGACAGTCTGGCGGCAATATCATTGTGGACAGCGAATTAGGGGAGTGGACCACCTTCAAGATCTACTTGCCTATTGCCGAAACCGTGGCCATACCGCGGCGCGCGAAGTTAAAACCCGCCAATCTACCCGAACCCAATTCCTATAGCGGCAAAGTACTGGTGGTCGAAGACAGTACCAACGTGCGGGAAGTCGCGGTGCATGCACTCAGTGAAGCCGGGTTTGATGTATTGTCGGCTGCCGACGGTAGACAGGGGCTGGAAGTGTTTGAGTGTAATCCAGATCTCGATGCGGTGTTCTCCGATGTAATCATGCCAGGAGGGCTTACCGGTATAGACATGGCCGAGAGGATGCTGGAGAAATCGCCCAACCTGCCAATACTGTTGGCGACGGGATATACGGAAAAATCCATGAAGGACCGCATGTTGGCAACGAGTCAGGCAGTGTTTATTTCCAAACCTTATGACACGGAAGACTTGCCGGGCTTGATTCATGCCATGATGTCAAAGAAAGCGTCTTAAATCTGGTCTTAGTTAACTTAGGACAGATTAGTCGCTCTATTCCAACTGAACCGAAACAACCTCCAGATAATCAGAAACACAGTGGCCAGGTTGTTTACCGTTGTGAGCATCCAGACAACTGCGCCGTCGCCTATAGCAAAGATCTCGGTGCTCCATGTCGAGGCAAATACCATGTCCTGCCCTAAGCTCCCAAAGATACATATTGGTGGCATTAGGATGCACTCAAGCAGAAAAACAGCAGGTACTGTAACCCCCTAATTCTCTGGCTTTCAGCCAGTCGGAATCGGGCTGAATTACAGATGAGTCCAATTACATTTAATATTCCTTGACACGTATATACGTAAAATGGAATATAGGGGCTATGCACGCAGCACTCTTCAATATCATTGGTGAGCCCACCCGCTTGAAGATTCTTAATGCCTTACAGGCTGAAGATATGGCAGTGGGTGATCTGGTATCTGAGTTGGGAACTACTCAACCCGCTGTGTCCAAGCATCTTAAGGTTCTGCGCGAAGCGGGATTCGTCCGCTGTCATGTCGATGCACAACGCCGCATCTACCGGTTGAATGACCAACCCTTGCAGGCCATCGATGAGTGGCTCGAGCCTTATCGGCAACGCTGGTCGAAAAGCTTCGATAGACTTGAGGATTTCTTAGACGCTGAGGCAAAACAACAAGAATAGTGCGGAGGACACAATGCGAATAGAAGACTACATACCTTCTGCGCCAGCGGAGGTAAGTTGCGAATCAGAAGGGGGTAAATCCACTCTCGTCTTCATCAGAGAGATTCACCACTCACCCGATCGGGTTTGGTCAGCGATGACCGAAGCGGAGAAACTGCCGAAGTGGGCGCCTTATCAACCTGATCGAGATCTGGATTCCCTGGGGCCAGTAAATCTGAGAATGGTTGATGGCAGTGAGCCTGAACTTTATGAATCGGAAGTCTTTGAAGTTATTCCCCAGCAAAAGTTAACCTACAGTTGGGGTGACAGTGGCGTGTTGACCTGGTTGTTGGAACCGAGTGCAAATGGCACCAGGCTTACTCTCCGTCATACCGTAGAAGATCCTGTCTGGATCACACCGTCAGCCGCTGGTTGGCATATGTGTCTCGATTTCGCACAACTACTATTGGATGGCCACCCGATTGGACCTGTGCTTGGTGAAGTCGCAATGCAATATGGCTGGGAAAAACTTGCCGACCACTATGGAAAGATTCTCGGCCAGCCTCAAACCGAAGATAATTCAGACTAATTTCGGGTGCTTACTGCTCTACCCGGATTCCGAGGCAATTTTTTCCACAACGAAAGGCATAATGCCACCGCTGTTGTAATAGGCTACTTCTAACGCTGTGTCCAGGCGGCACAGTAACTGGCACTTACTCTGACGACCATCAGCGTATTCAATGTGCATGCTGACGCTCATGCCTGCGCTAACTGTACCTAAGCCTTTGAGCGAAATTTTTTCGTCGCCGGTAAGCTGCAGAGTTTTACGTGAGACACCTGGCTCGAATTGCAATGGCATAACACCCATGCCGG
>JANQJM010000043.1 GCA_028281635.1 Pseudomonadales bacterium
TCTTCAACTGTGCCGATGCCCCACATAGCCGCATAGGGCAGGACTTGATCGCGCCCTCCACCCCATAGCTTGTAGAGCGGCAAATCAGTCGCTTTGCCCAGCAGATCCCAAAGCGCGATCTCAACCGAGGCGCCCCATCTGCGCTGCGGGCGGTAGAGTGCCGAAGCATGTTCATTGATGTCGAAAGGGTCTTTGCCAACGAGCAGTTGTTTTACATACTCGATGTTCTCTGGAGGAATCCCGGGACCAATGCCCACCAGGCCTTGATCCGTGTGCACCTCAGTCACAGTAAAATTACCAATCTGAACATGCAGCCCACCACGGGGAGTGTCCACGCGCCTGGCAAGGATGCCCTTGTCTTCGATCAGCTTTATCCTGATCAAACGAACATCAGTGATCTTCAGGCGCGCCGCCTGCGCTGCCTTTGCAGCCTGCGGCAGCATCAGGGGCATCGCCGCAAGGCCAGGTAACTTGGTTAAGAAATCTCTTCTCAGCATGGCAGCTTCCTGTCTGGATAAATGGGGTCAGAGTAAAAATACAGTAGTTTAAGCCCTCGGCCTACCCCGTTTTCTTGGCTTCGTACGAATACCAGTGAGCTCTTCCACTTCCTGCTGAAATTGGTCTGATCCCAGTACTAGACCTTTGTTTAAGCTAAAGCGAATATCCTGCATCAATTCGGTCGAAACCTGGCTTTGGAATAACTCTCGATAGTTAGACAATCGTTCTCGTTTGCTACTTCCTAACTGGATATAGGCTGCATGGAGTGTGGCAAGATCGGAACGTGCTCCAATCCCGTTTACTCGATAGCTGGACCAGCTGTAGTCGGCGGGATCTTCTACCATTCCAGCCCTGACTGGGTTTAACTCAATGTAGCGCATACATCCGAGTAAGTAACGATCCGCCTGAATCAGGGAAGAATGATAGCGGCCTTCCCATAAGGTTCCGCTTCTTTGATAGGTGTGGTTGAAATACCTCACGTAATGGCGACCAACTTGTTGCATCATGCGAGCAACAGCCATGTTCTCTAGCGGAGTAACCAAGAGATGCACATGGTTGGTCATAAACACCCATGCGTGGATTTGAACTTTGTATCTCTGCGCTGATTCACGCAACCAATGTGCGTAAGCCTTTAAATCAGACTCGCCCGTAAAGCATACCTGACGATTATTTCCTCTTTGGACCACATGCAACGGATAACCAGCGGGACAAAGACGTAGTCTTCTGGGCATCCTTGCCCTCCCACAATTTGTTAGAGAAGTCCTCTACAGAATAGTGCAGCAACCCATCATGACCAAAACTACTGTATTTTTACTCTGACCCCATTTATTTCAACGATTCTGCCAGCGCTTGCCTAAGCGCTACTTCTCTTGGATCGGCGTTGATACCTGTACCCATGGAGTTCATCACATAGCCAAAGCCAAGTTTCACATCGGGTCGGGCATAACCCATAGAACCACCGGCACCCGGCATGCCGAAAGCAGTTGGTTCACCAAATGAGAATGCAGCATTGGGTTTCATAAATCCAAGTGAATACGCAGCATCTTCCTTGAGACACATGTCCCAACAACCTGCAGTTGGCCAGATGGGCTCTGCACTCAATGCAGCCAGGGTCTCAGGACGCAATCCAAGACGTTTCCCACCTGCCGCGAATTCGCCATACATAGTTGCCAGCGCACGAGCGGTGCCAATTCCTCCGCCTGCGGGTACCTCAAGATCTCGTGCGACTGTTCGGTCCTTGTCCAGGACAATCGTAGTCCCTGGATTGACCATCGTTGAGCGGAATACATGAGACCAGGGATTCAAGACCGGAAACAGCATTCCAGTGGGTAGACCAAGTATGGATTTCACAAAACCCGGCATCTTTAGTTTTGCTAACTGATCGTCATTGATGTCGGCTGGTACTCTGATATGGAAATCAACGTCTAGGGGGAGCGCTATCTCCTCACGGAATACCTGTGCCAGAGTGCGGTGTTCAGGGTCAACTCTTCTGATGAGTTCACCTTCATAAAAACCGAGCGAAATAATATGGTAAGCGTAGTGTTGTCCAGGGGGCCACTGCGGACGCTCAGCTTCCATGATTCGGGCAAGCCGATCCAGATCGGCAATGATTTCACGATCGACCTTCTGATGAAACGCATGGAGTCCCGCCTGATGTGACAATAGCTGCCGAACCGTGATTGATTCTTTTCCAT
>JANQJM010000048.1 GCA_028281635.1 Pseudomonadales bacterium
AGCGAAGCAACGCAGAGCGATGAGGCGCGTGCTGAGTTTGGTTGTGCGCGTGCAGTGGAGTTAGGGTATCTGGATTCAGGCGATACTGTGGTTGTTACACATGGCACCCGGCCTGGGATGGGTGGCACTGATTTGATTCGGGTGGTGACCGCGTGATTGCTAGCCTGTTAGTGATTGGGGTGGAGAAGATTAAAGTATTGAATTTTTACCCTGACTCCATTTATTGATCTGCCTCAACTTCAAGATTTCCAAAAGCCTCCAAATACCACGCTCAGATCCAGTCGCGACCTACTTGCAAATTCCTTGCTAGCAGCGCATCGTGTTACGTTATAACATTGTACGCAAAAGTTCATGCTTAAAGCTCCAGCCGCCTTACTCAAGTGTTGCAGTCGAGAACCCTGCTGAACTGAAAAGAAGCAGATTCAGATGCTCGAATCGATAAATCTTAATAAAAAATATGGTGATCTGGCGGCGCTCACGGATCTCAATTTATCGGTAGCGCCTGGGGATGTTTATTGTCTTTTAGGTGCTAACGGAGCTGGGAAAAGCACCACCATAAACTTGTTTCTTAACTTTATCGAACCGACCTCAGGCGAGGCTAGGGTGAACGGTATTTCTGTTGTTGACCATCCGGTAGAGACAAAGAAATACATTGCCTACATACCGGAAAATCTCATCCTTTATCCAGATCTTTCTGGTTTCGAGAACTTATCTTACTTTTCAGGATTGGCAGATAAATCTCACGACAGACGGCATCTGGAACTACTTCTCGAGAAAAGTAGCCTGCAAAAAGAAGCTATCCATAGGAGGGTGTCCGGGTATTCCAAGGGGATGCGTCAAAAAGTTGGAATCTCTATTGCGCTGGCCAAGGAAGCCAAGGCGCTACTCCTGGATGAGCCCACTTCAGGACTGGATCCTAAAGCGAGCAATGAGTTTTCTGATTTGCTTAAAACCCTCAGTGCAGACGGTATCGCGGTGCTGATGGCCACGCATGATCTATTCCGGGCACAGGATACTGGGAGTCATATTGGAATCATGAAAAGGGGACGGCTGCTGGAAAGTTTCAATGCACAGGAAGTTTCGCTGCAGGCCTTAGAGAAAAATTACCTTGAACTCATGAATGACTAACATGATTGCTCACATAACAAAGCACGAGCTAACAAGGTATCTCAGGGACGGCAGGTCTCGCACCTTGCTTCTCGTGGTCTTTGTGGCTTTAGTAGCATCTCTGGTTCTTAGCCTCAGGGATTATCAGCTAACTAGTCTCCAGTATGAACAAAACCTGGAACAGGTGCGTGTTAACTGGGAGCAGCAATCTGAGAAAGATCCTCATGATGCCGCGCATGATGGCACTTATGTCATCAAGCCTCTGCATCCCTTGGCGATCATCGACAAAGGGATTCAACCCTTTTCCGGGAAAGTGGTTCACTTGGGTGCCCATGAGCGTAAACAAAGCACTCTTAACGAAGCCAAAGACCAATCGGGTGTTTTCCGATTTGGAGAGTTGACACCTGGTTTCATACTTACCTATGTCATTCCTTTGCTGTTGATCTTTCTCGGTTTTAATGCATTCACGGAAGAGAATGAAAAACAGACGCTGCGCTTGTTGCTGGTGCAGGGTGCAACCCGCAGGGAATTAGCGCTGGGTAAATGGCTCGCGTTATTCGTCCAGATGCTAGCCTTGTGGTTTTTACTCTTTACAGTCACGTTAGTTGTGACTTTTTTCTTCGCCGATCAAGTCCGGCTCAGTCTTCTGGAGGTATTGAGTCTAAGTGGAAGCTACCTTCTTTTTTTCATCATCTTTATCAACCTTATTATCTGGGTATCTTCAAGAGCGTCTTCTTCAGGTAGTTCCCTGACCTCCTTGATTACGATTTGGATCATCTTCACGTTGATAGCCCCCAAGGTAGTTACGAATCTGGCTGGTTCGATGTATCCCTTTCCGACTCTGCAAACTTTCCAGGAAAATATAAACAGGGATCAAGAAAATGGATTGAATGGGCACAACTTTTGGAACGATGCGGCGCAAGACTTTGAGAATGAAGTCCTCGCAGAGTATGGAGTTGAATCTATAGAAGAGCTGCCAGTTGAATTCGGAGGGCTTCTTCTGGCAGAGGGTGAGAAGTACGAATCCGAAGTTTATACCAAGCACTTTGACCTATTGCAGAGCCAGTACAACAAGCAGCGAGGTGTATATCAATGGTCCAGTCTTCTATCTCCTATGCTGGCTGTCAGGTTTGTTTCCATGGGCATATCCAGAACAGACTATGGTTTCCAGTGGCACTTTGAAGATCAGGCCGAACAATATCGGGTTGAGTTCAATACTGCCCTGAATATGAATATCGCCGAAAACGCAAAAGGCATAGATCGGTACACCGCCGGCACAGAACTATGGGCAGGTATTCAGGAGTTTAACTACGAGTGGCAGCAGGCTAATGAAATCTTGCAGGGTCATCTTCAAGAAATGCTGATCATACTTTTATGGGCAGTCATTAGCTTCGTCCTGGCAATTTTTTCTAGCCGGAAAATAAAAGTAGCATGATGAATACAAGAACTCATTTGCTGCTTGAACTCAAACAGCTTACAAGAAACAAGTCTTACGTTGGCCTTATGTGCATCTTGCTTGTTCTGATGCTGATTGCTGCGTGGAACACTGATGTTTACACCGACGCGAAATATGAGGAAACCAGGTCTCAGATACAGTTGGTAGAAACCAATGATGCCAACCTGATCGCCGAGATTGACTCCTTGAATCAAGGGCTGGAAACATTCGAGAACAGCTATACGTTACCAACTAGTGGAATCCGGCTTACCTTCAACAATCACAGGGTCACCTGGCTGCCTTTCGCTCCTTTCTCATTGCTAGCGATCGGGCAGGGAGACCTGTTCAGTAACTATAGAAAAATCATCCTATACAACAACGATTCGTATGAGATGCGCTCCGAGGAGTTGGTGAGCCCTTTGGAGCAGCTTTTTGGTCAACTGGATCTAACTTTCGTATGGGTATATCTGCTGCCGCTTATCATATTGCTTACCTCATTCAATGTGCTATCGGCAGAAAGGGAATCCGGCAGGCTTTCGCTCATAGCCTCTCAACCAATCACGCTGTCTCTGTGGCTGCTTGGAAAACTGGCTTTTCGTTTTTTAACCATCTTCAGCATACTGGCACTGAGTGCTATAGCACTGTTGTTTGTGTTCGGCGTGGAGCTGCTCAATAACCCATTGACGCTAGTCCAGTTAATTCTTTTGCTATTCCTGTACAGCGGGTTTTGGTTCTTACTCGCCTTCCTGGTAAACCTGACTGGTTACAGTTCCGGTAAAAGCCTCATCGTTCTTACCAGTGTTTGGGTGTTCTTCGTTTTTCTAGTTCCATCAATGGTTAATCTGTTGGCTAAAGAGGTCAACTCTATCCCATCGCGTCTGGAGATCGTCAACCACCACCAGGCTGTCTACAACGAAACGGAAGGGAATCTGGATGCAGAAATGCAGAATCTTTACCGGACGCATCCTGACTGGGAGTCGGATGATCCTGTAACTAAGGATATGTCGAACTCTACGGGATGGAACATCAACTATCTTGCAAAAGAGTATATCGCACAGCTCAAGCACAGACCTGTAGCCGAGAATTATGAAGCCAAAGTAGAAGAGCGCAATGCATGGGTAGAAGCCTTTAAAGTTTTGTCACCATCGATGTTGGCGCAATCGGCTCTTACTGACATGGCAGGAACGTCAGCCGGATTCTACAGAAGCTACCTTAGACAGTCCCAGGAATATACCGAGGCTTATCGGCAATACGTCTTTAAAAGGATCTTTACTAATCACTCTTTTACCACTGACGAAATTCGGCAATTACCTGTTTTCCAGTTCGACAATCAGCGAGCACCACGAAGTTTTGGCACAGACACGGCCATTCTTCTTACCTATTTGGTCGTGTTGTCTCTTTTTTGTACCTATCTAGCAAGACAGAAGACCCAGAATCTTACAAATACTTAAATACCAGGAGAAGTCATGAAACTTAGACTCACATTGTTATTCCTGATTCTTTCGGGGGTAAGCCTGCCAGCTTTTTCGCAGTCGTTCGGATCGATATCAGGTTCCGTGACAAGTGAAAGCGGCGATCCCCAGATGGATGTCGACATCTTTCTCGCGCGAGAACTCTATGGAACCAGTAGTAATCAGGACGGTGAATATGAGATTGCTGCAATTCCCCCTGGTGACTATTTCCTTTCCGTTAACAAAATTGGATTTCAACAGCAGCAAATTCCAGTCACTATTTCTGCGAACCAGAATGCCAGCATCGATATAGTCCTTGTGCCATCAAGTTATAGACTGGATACGGTGGTGGTTTATGGGCAGAAAAGAAATACTGTTTCTGCACTTAGATTGAATGCTCCTCTCGAACAAACACCTATGTCAGTGAACATCGTTCCCAGAGAGCTGCTCAACCAACAGCAGGCTATTAATCTGGAAGATGCCCTAAAGAATGTCAGTGGGGTGTCCAAGTTCGGATCTTACGGTCTAAGCGACAACATAAATATCCGAGGTTTCGACATTGGCCTGGCAGGTGGGCCGGAAAACTATCGCATTAACGGTGTGATGCTGCGTACGCCTTATTCGGATTATGTAGAAGAGGTTCAAGTTCTCAAAGGCCCCGCCTCAATTCTTTATGGGGATGTTGAGCCTGGTGGCATTATCAATTACGTCACGAAAAAGCCGTTGGGCTTTCGCCATGCATTATTCGAAATGAAGGTAGGTGAGGATGGTCTGTATCGCCCCTCTATAGATTTGGGAGGCACGATTGGAGACAGCGTAGATTTCAGATTGAACACTGTTTTTGAAACGTCCGATAGCTTTAGAGACCAGGTTTCAAATGAGCAGTTTATGATAGCGCCCAGCTTCTTGTGGGATATCTCAGATCGAACATCTCTTTTGTTAGAAGGTGTCCTCATGCGCAATGAGGCGACTATCGATTGGGGAATGCCCCTTGGTTTGTCGCTTGAACGCACCGAGCAGTTGGATCCAACCAATTTCTATGGATACCCAGATGGGACTTCTGAAGGGGATAACAATACGGTTTCTGCCACCTTCACTCACAGGTTTTCTGATGTCTGGTCAATACGCAATGTGCTGACTTATTCCGATCAGGAGAGGCTTCTTCACGATGTTTACCCTACCTATAACGCGGCTAACGACAATGTTGAGTATGCCTGGGGTGACTACCGGGAGCTAAGCGAGACCGATACTGTTTCCAACTTCCTGGACATCTATGGTGACTTCGAAACTGGAGCGGTTAGTCACAGGGTCACGTTCTCTCTTGACGTATCAAGAATCGAAAGACCTGTAGCCTTTAACTTTATCTTTCCAATCGAAGGAAGTACCTCCCTTACAGATCCGAGCTGGAATGTGACCGCCCTTAGTTCTGTGCCGGTTCTAAATGATGATGAGGAGCCATTTACTCGGCGAACGGGCTTCAATATTCAGGATTTGATCTCTTTATTCGATGATCGGCTGCATGTTCTTATCGGCGGTCGCTATAGTGAGTTCACCAATGGAACGGATTTTAGTGGGGCAGCACAACAACCTGCGGGCTATGAGGACACAAAAGAGTCGCAGTTTACGCCAAGGATTGGTTTCACATACGAGATTGTTGACGGTAGTTCCTTATATGCCAGTTTTGCGGAATCCTTTAGTTCCGTTGCGCCCGCTCCTGGCAGGGGTTTGACTGATCCAAAACCGCTAACCGGAGACCAGATTGAGATTGGCCTGAAACAATCGCTTCTTGATGATCGGCTCGGAATAACTGTTTCCTATTTCGACCTCAATAGGAACAATGTGCTGCAGTTTGAAACAATCGACCCCAGTGGAAGTTTTTCCGATCCGGGTAACTTCAGGGCTAATCAGTCTGGAGAGCACTCCAGCAGTGGTTTTGAAATTGATATCAACGGAAAACTGACAGATAACTGGCAGATATTTTCTGCTCTTTCCCGAATCGAGACCGAAGTGATCAGTGAGATAGTACAGAGTGGAAACTCTGAGCCAATAAATTATGCGGGATTGGAACTCCCGAACAATCCCAGGACGAAGGCCAGTCTTTGGACGCAATACACTTTCGATCGCGGTATACCGGGCCTGTCAGCAGGACTTGGTGTTTTTTACCAGGGAGATATGTTTGGAGACCGATTGAATACACGTGAAAATACAATCGATAGTTTCACTCGGGTTGATGTAATGCTGGCTTATCAATATGAAAACGTGAAACTCCAACTCAACGTGCAAAACCTCAATGATGTTGAAACATTTCAAAGGTCCCTCTTTGGTTCCTATGTGCCTCAACTGCAAAGGCGGGTTATTGGCTCTTTTAGCTACAGTTTCTAAGGAGCCTTGTAGTACCACAATGTGCTTGGGCACATAGCTTGATTCAGGGCGGGGTATGGGTGTCTCAAACTAGGCACCCTGTTCTAGAAAATCGGGTCAGAGTAAAATATAGCGTACCTTATTTTTTGCTCTGACCCTATTTATCAAAAGTCAGGCTGCTTCAGCCCAATATGTGTGTAGTTCTACTCTGATCCTATCTTCAAACTCTCGCTAATGCAGTCAATCCCCAGAGTCAGAAAACAAGCAAGTTGGGGGCAAAAATCAGTAGAGAACCAAGCAAGAGAATGACGCTGCCACTAATCAGCTTCAACCAACGACCCTGGTTTTCTTGTAGCTTGTGATGCCTAAGCGTCACGACGGCAAGTGTGACCATCAGCGCGTCATCCACAATATAAGCCAGGTTGTACAACAGCAAGTAGCCATAGTAGCCGGCCATACTTAAGGGATAGTAAGTCAACACTTGCGTATATAAGGCGGGCAAGCCTGCTGTGCAGAGCAGCTCAACAAAGTTCACCAGGATGGCGATAACCGTGACGCCTGCCATGGCTGCACCCAGGTTTTCGGCCTGCACTACACGGCGGGCTCTTTCGTAGATTGAAGGCTTTACACCTTCCGGAATGCTGAGGCTGAAGCCTCTGCCTAAAAGGAAGAAGTCTTTCACGTGCACGACACCTATCAAGACAGCAAATGCACCGAGCAGCAACTGCAGCGCCCGCGAGAACCCGATTAATAAGAAAACGTTGAACCAGGCCGCCATGAAGGCGAAGTATACCAGGCCACTAACCATGACAAATGTCCCCGCGACCATAATGATGCGAGATCTTTGTTTGACGTGCACGAGCAGGCTAAGCAAAAACAACAAAATCCACATGGCGCAGGGATTAAAGCCGTCCACCAATCCGATAATTACGGTAAACAATGGCAATCCCAGTACGGAAGGATTCACATTCCCCAGCACCGGCAAATTCGTTGTCAGTCCTTCGGCTATCGTTTCCTGTTCCCCAGTAAGGACGCGCTCGATAATGGTTCCAGTAATTTCTCGTGAACTGAATCCCACCAGAATCTCACCACAAAATGAAAACGTAGGTACGCCGGGCTGACGTATGCGTCTTGCCTCATTCAGGCCAACGAATTGCGCGAGCGCTGCTGGATTTGTTTCCACATTGGATTCTAAGACCTGAAGCTCTGGATATTTTTGTTGAAGGTCTGTCAGGAAGAGCTTGGCCTGATTGCAGTAAGGGCAGCCGTTTCGCACGAATACCTGTAGCTGCTCACACACCAAGCCACTACTGTTGCCGGGATTGGCCTCGTTTGACTGGCTATACGCGAACGTAGGCAGCAAAAACGCCAGGATTAGGCTCAATAGTAGCAACGTTCTCATCCCTACTATTTTAGTAGAAGCTGCAGATCAGGATTTTGCGCTAGGTAAAAGAAATATCTGATGGGGATATAAATGGGGTAAGAGAAAAAACGAAGTGGTGGTGGGCCCACCAGTACTCGAATCTGGGGCTGACGGATTATGAGTACCATTACCCCGACCTAGATCTAATTTGATATACCTTAATCTAGCTTGATTCAGGAATAGATATCGACGAGTTAGATCCTTATCTCGTTTAATGAATCCTAACCTATATTGATTTAATCTGCTTGCATATCGCTTACATTGGAAATTCTGTGCCTTAAACTCGTTACGTAGCTTTTTTGGATTCGGAATAGTTAACTTGTTAGAACGCTCACTATGCTAGACTCTTTAATCAAATAATAAGTTAAAAAGCAGGAAGCCAAAATGGGCAAGCTGTTAGAGAAATTTCAAATTTCAACTCCGTCCCTTTTTAGTAAGTTGATTTACGCTAGCTTCGTTCTGGTTTTATTCGCCGTGGGATCTCAAGTTTCAGATCGCTTTTCTATTGATGCGCAAACCAACGTAGCAGATTCCCCTGTGGGGTTGATTGAGCTATGGGAGGCGGGACAAACCGCCTTTGGCCAATACGTGACAGGAGTGCCCTTTACCGTTGAGATGGGTCGCGAGCTCGCCGCGAACCCGCTGTTGGATTATGCCTTTCTGAATCTGGAACAAGAATACAATATAAACTCGGCACTTGATCTGGCAGAGGGCCTCCGGAGTGGTGCAGGAAGTGAAGAAGAAGGCGAAGCGATGGACTTGCTGGTTCGTATCCCACCTATGTCTGAGGCAGGTGTGGAAACTTCGCGGGAGCGAGTCAATGAGCTCCTTGCCATAGGAGTGGATGGCGTGGTGTTCCCGCATGTGCGCAGTGCCGAGGAGGCACGCACGGCAGTTTCCTTCTTTGAAGGGGGCAACGTGTGGTCCCCCGCTAACCCAGATGGTGACATCGTGGTAATGCTCATGCTCGAAACCCCTGATGTATTTACTGAGCTTGAGGAAATTGCAAATATTCCGAACTACAGCGCGTTGGCCTGCGGAATCGGCAGTCTGACTTACGCTTTAGATGGTGATCGCGAGACAGCCGAGAAAATGAATCTCGAGGTTCTGGCGCAAAGTCAGCGTGTTGGAATGGCGGATATGATTACCGCCAATACCGAATCGGTAGCGCGTCGTGTAAACCAGGGCTTTCTTGGTTTACTCGTGTACGGTCCCGAGGCGAATGAAGTCATTCGATTGGGCAGAGCTGCAGCCGGTCGCTAACATTATGCCTCCTGGCGTGTTGACGCTTAAGCTCTATACCAGCCTTAAGAAATAATACTCGAGGAATGAAAATGACGGAGCTTCGGCTCCGTAAACGTAACTTATTCTAGATAACAATCCTTCGAAGCATATCGGTACCAAATAAAATGACGTTTCAACTCAGACGCAATGGGCCAGGTCAATCTACATGTGCCTATAGACTTCCTATGTTCTTTTATATGGTTCTTTCTGCAGCTGTGTTGAGTTGCTCAAGTACTGCCGGCGCAGCGAGCTTATCCGAGCAAGAACAAAGAGGTGAATATCTGGCACGGGCGGGCAACTGTAAGAGTTGTCATACGAATGGCGACAATAGTCCCTTTGCCGGTGGGCTTGAGTTTGAAACGCCATTTGGAACGATCTATTCCACCAACATTACATCCGATCCAGAGACCGGCATAGGTCAGTGGAGCCTTGAAGATTTTACTCACGCGATGCGGCACGGCGAAGCGCCTGACGGAACCAATCTCTATCCCGTTTTTCCCTATACCGCGTTTGCGAAAATCAGTGACGAGGACATCGCGGCGATTTACGCCTATGTAAAGACGATTGCGCCCGTGAGGTACTCGCCACCAGAGAATGAGCTTGGCTTCCCCTACAGTCAACGCTGGGCCATGGGTCTTTGGAACTGGATGTATCACACCGATAGCGCGTTTGAACCGCAGCCGGGGCAATCGGCGGAGTGGAATCGCGGCGCCTATCTGGTTGAAGGACTTGGCCACTGCAGCATGTGCCATACGCCGCGAAATTTCATGGGTGCAAACGATAGTGATCTCGCAATGACTGGGGGCACCTACATGACTCGCGTCGAAGGCAAGCTATCGGCCTGGTCGGCGCCGAATCTCACTTCCGCGGATAGCGGCCTGGCAATGTGGACTGTCGACGATGTTACGGATTATCTGAAGCTGGGCGTTAGCCATCGCGCCGGCGTATTTGGGCCCATGAACGAAGTAGTGGTGAACAGCACTTCACATCTGTCGAGAGAAGATGTGCGAGCCATGGCCGTGTACCTGAAAAGCTTGCCGGCTAATTCTACGGACAGCGAAGCGCCAGCAACAGACGATGTCCTGCGAGCTGGTTCAATACAGTATGACATTCATTGTGGCAGCTGCCATTTACCCACGGGCGAAGGATCACCAGAGCAGGGCCCTCCTTTGATTGGCAGTCCTGTGGTGTTGGATGCAGATCCGGCCTCGCTGATTAACATCACCTTATACGGGGCTCAAACCCCACACACTTCTCCATCGGATGAATGGGCGGCGCGGACATGGATACGCATGGATCCTTACGACACGATATTGGACGATGAACAGGTGGCGTCGCTACTAAGTTTCATCCGCTCGACCTGGGGACATGATGCAGGGGCAGTTACTCCGGAGCAGGTTGCGGCTCAGCGCTAAATAGAAGCTCTTGAATTACTGTTCATGGTAAATTTGGCTCCCAGACCAGGGTTTAGGGCAATGGGATTGCTTATGGGAGGTTCGATGCAACAATATGAACAGTGTTCAGGTGGCACGTTTCGCGTATTTGCGACGGGAATGCTGGCCCTGTGCGCGCTGGTTGCCTGCTCGCCGTCCGACCCCAATCCTGAGCCCGAAATCGCGGGAACCCAGGCCCTCACCAAACTCATTACGGCTGAGCAATACAGCAATTCCCTGGCTTACATTTTTGGTCCCGGCATTGACGCAGAAGTGCAATTTGCACCGGTGGCACGGGAAGAGGGGCTGCTTGCAAACAGTTTGGCTACTGCCGGAGTAAGCGGTGGCCAGGTCCAGACTATCCAAAGCCTGGCGGCCAGCGTAGCCAGTCAAGTTATGGATGTCGAGAATCGTCAATACCTGATTGGTTGTCGGCCAGAGAATGTTGCTGGGCCTGATCAGACTTGCGCGACTCAATTTGTGTCGAGAGTGGGCCGCCTTCTGTTTAGACGCGCATTGACCGATGAGGAAATTGCGACCTACGTTGATTACGCCAGCGATGCTGCCGTGGAATTGGATGGCACGGAGTCAGCAGGAGAGGAGCTGGATGGATTTTACGCGGGCCTCGAAGTGGTGCTGGAAGGACTCTTGCTTCACCCAGAGGTGCTTTTCATTATAGAGAGCGCCGAGCCCGAACCTGACAATCCCGAACAACTGCGTCTTGATGCGTATTCGCTCGCGTCACGGCTGAGTTTTTTCCTGTGGAATGCTTCCCCGGATGATGAGTTACTGGCGGCCGCCGAAAGCGGTGACCTGCAGTCCCCTGGTGGTATTGAGCGGGCCGTTGACAGAATGTTGGAGAGCCCACGCTTGATCGATGGGATGCGGGCCTTCTTCGATGACATGCTGGTCTTCGACGAGTTCAAAACGCTGGCCAAGGATCCCACTATTTATCCAGAGTTCACCAGTGTGACGGCACAGGATGCGCGTGAACAAACCCTGCGCACGATCATCGATCACACGCTCGCTCAGGGCAAAGACTATCGTGAGCTATTTACTTCACGCTCGACTTTTATGTCTCCAGCCCTGGCAATTTTATATGGTGTGCCTGCACTACCTGGTTGGACCCCTTATACCTTTGCAGAGGACAGCCCGCGCGCGGGCCTGCTTACCCAGGTGAGTTTTCTGGCAGGGACTTCCCATCCCGGTCGCAGTTCTGTAACGCTGCGGGGCATGGCGTTGCGGGAGCAGTTTTTGTGCCAGAAGGTTCCTGAGCCACCACCAGGAATTGATTTTTCTGTGTTGACGAACCCCGATGCGGATTATCCGACGCAGCGAGAACGGGTAGCGGTGCACCTGGAAACTCCTTCTTGCGCTGGCTGCCATCGAATAACCGACACCATTGGATTATCGTTAGAGCAATTTGACGGTGCGGGCGCTTACCGGATCACCGAAAATGGGGCAACAATCGATGCCACCGGCTCGCTGGATGGCTTCGAATTCGATGGCGCCATCGGCTTGGGTGAAGCACTTAGTCAGAATCCGGAATTGCCACGCTGTCTCGTGCGGCGTGTTTACAGTTACGCCACCGGTGGGCCGCCCGGCAACGACGCCCGCCCGGCACTGAGCTACTTTAATGAAGAATTTGCCGCTCAGGGTTATCAGTTGCGTAACCTGTTGCGCACAATAGCATTGAGCAAGGCCTTCTCGCTGATCCAAAGCCTGATCGCAGAAGAGACTTTGTAAGAAGAGGCATATATAAAGAAGAAAGATAGTAAGAAGGGAAATAAAAGACAGAGAGATTGTGAGCGATGGCTAGCTTACGCTCGTGCAAAGACTAGCTGACAGCAACGTGGCGTCATCTAAGAAACCTATAAGAATTGTTAGACTGAAGAGAGGCAGGAGAATCGTCGTGAGTAAGTGGGATAGAAGACGCGTACTGAAGGGAATGGTCAAGGGTGTGGGAGTGACAGTAGCGCTGCCATTACTTGACTACTTTCTAAACGATAATGGCACTGCATTGGCACAGGGGGCACCGATGCCCGTTCGGTTCGGCACCTGGGGCTACGGCCTTGGCGGCACTGGAAAGTTGTTTGTGCCACAACAAACAGGGCGCGACTACGACTTGCCCGAAGAGCTCGCCTCCTGGGCGCCAATACAGAACGACGTCAATCTGTTCACGAACGCAAACGCCTTTCCCGACGCTTCCCCGAATCGAAACCATTACACCGGCTGGGTGGTTTCAAGAACGGGCATTGCACCGGCGGCCGGTTCCGGGCCGTCAGAGACCATCGATCTGACCATCGCCAAGCAGATTGGTAACGCCACACGCTTTAACAACCTTACTGCGACGGCGACTGCCGATGCCCGCGACACCTACAGTTACTACAACGCCTCCACGCCCAATGCCCCAGAGTGGTCACCCTTGTCCTTTTACCAACGTTTGTTTGGTTCCGACTTTCAGGATCCGAATGCAGACGAATTCGAAAAGGATCCTCGTGTAATCGCTCGCCGCAGTGTTCTATCCGGCATCATGGACCAGGAACGCTCACTGATGCAGACGGTGGGCATCGAAGATCGGGAGCGGCTCGATCAGTATTTTACGGGTTTGCGTCAGTTAGAGCGGCAGTTTGATCAACGACTCACCAAGCCCGAGCCAATTGCGAGTTGCGTGCCTCCGGGTCAGGCGCCGGCTGATGTGCCTATGGACCAGTCAACAGAATCGCTTAAGCTGCGCCATCAAATGATGGCTGAACTAATGGCCATGGCGGTTGCCTGCGATCAAACCCGTGTTTTCAACATGACCTATTCGGCGGCGTTTGCATCCACCATTCGGCCGGGCTATGACAAGCCGCACCATACCTGCACCCACGAAGAGCCTGTTCATGAGGAGCTTGGTTACCAGGAGAACGCGTCCTATTTCACTCGCCGCGCAATGGAGTCCTGGGTGGATTTCGTAGAGGTGTTTAAGAACATTCCCGAAGGTGATGGCACGCTGCTCGACAATGTCCTGATTCTTGGTACGACGGACGTGGGTTACGCGCGAACACATTCCATTGATGGCATGTCGGTATTCCTGGCCGGTAGTGCGGGTGGCAAGGTTAAGACTGGCCACCATGTCGATCTGAACGGTAACTCAGTTGCCCAGGTGGGTTATACCGCCCTGCAACTCATGGGTGTGGACACACCTTCGTGGGGCACGTTGAGCAACGAGTCCTCTGAAGTAATTAGCGATGTGTTGGCCTAATCGGAGCTAACTTTGCACCTTAGGAAATTCATGAGTACGCACTTAAAACACTTTCTTGTTTTTGCTGCCCTCAGCGTGACTGCGATGATCACTGCAAGCGCTGCCGCCGACACCCCAAGCGAAACCATGTATTGGCAATCCGCGGCAAGTGATGCACAGGAAGCTTACTTTGAAGAGGAATTGCCGCCAGGTATTCAAGTGGTGGCGACTGCATTGGATGGTCCTGTCTACGCCGATGCTCAAGGGCGCACATTGTATCGATGGCCACTGAGAGCGCTGCGCAACGGTTCAACCGGGGACAGAAAGGATGGACCTTCCAATTGTACGGATGAGGTGCTTCGCACAGCGGTCGGCTTCATGAGTCCGTACCCGTCCGGTTTGCTTCTGCCCTATGCCGATCAGGGCGTGAGCTGTTCGCAGGTTTGGCCACCGGTGCTTGCATCTGATGACGCGGTAGAGGTGGGTAAATGGAGCCTTACCGAGCGAGCGGATGGTTCGAAACAATGGGCCTATGATGGATTTCCCTTATACACCTCTCATCTGGATAAGAAAGCAGGGGATGTGTTGGGTGGCACTAAAATAAGATCGGGCGGTGACGGCGGGGTAACCCGTGTGCCAGCGGGGCCGCTACCCGATATCCCTCCGGGGTTTCAAATCCTTACCAGTAGCACCGGGCGACTACTCGTGAATGAAGATGAGTACTCGGTGTACAGTTGGGACGGAGATGAACCCAATATCTCGAATTGTGTTAGCGATTGTTTAAACAGTTGGACTCCAGTTCGTGCACCTCAGTTTGCAACCGATAGCAATGAGTGGACAATCATCAAACATCCCTCGGGAATCAATCAATGGGCCTTCAGATCCAGCCCGCTCTATACCCATAACAACGATGTTCGAGTTCGCAGCTTCGACGGTAGTGATGTGCCAGGTTGGCATAATGTATACACACAGCGCGCGGTGACCCCACCCGATGAATTCACCGTGCAGGATGCAGCCTTTGGTGGCCAGGTCCTGGCAGACAGTCGTGGCAGGACGATTTACTACTATAGCTGCCACGACGACTCCCAGGCACAGCTCGCTTGCGATCATCCGGATGCGGCGCAGGACTATCGCATGGCGATATGCGGCAATGGCGACCCTGAGGTGTGTCGTGAGACATTTCCCTATGTTGTCGCGGACGCCAATGCCAGTAGTGAGAGTAGTCTGTGGAGCGTGATGTTGATCGATCCGAACACGGGAAGGCGCGCCACAGATAAGGGCGACGACTCGCTCGCTGTCTGGGCTTACAGGCAGAGACCGGTATACACCTACAGTGGTGATCTGGAACCTGGCGAA
>JANQJM010000055.1 GCA_028281635.1 Pseudomonadales bacterium
CGGGTATCGATACCGGCCTGCACCAGAGCCGGAGCATAAAGTTGATAAGGAGGGGCTACCCAGAGAATCCATTTGCCCTGTGCAATCATGGAACGCATCAATGGCATCAGCAGTTGTAACTCACCCATACCCCAATGACGGGTGACCACTTCCACCAGACCACTGCGTGGCCAGCCCCGACCGGGAAGAATGTCATCCAATTCGGGAAAACCGGTGCTGTATCCATGCCGACCTTGCCCGGCCAACTCGCAGCCGCGCCACAGTTTTGGGTTGCGCTGCAGCAAGCGCTCAATAGGCTTTTTTTGCTCTTGGGAGTCTTGTGCGCAATGTCTGTAGGCCGCGCCAGCCGTGGGCTCTGGCCCTATTACCGAGCCGGAGAGTGTTGCCATTCTCTCATTTATTGCACTGTTCATATCACATCCACACCTATCTAATACTGTATTTTTATACAGTATAAAGGCATGTGTTTTTTTCTGGCAACTACTTTTTAAAGCTTTATCTATTTTCTAATCAAAATCCAGTAATACGTTGTTGTCTAAGGAAAATTAAGCCTAAAGCTTTGCCAAACTACGCCGTTAAGCCAGAAGAACGTTGACTCTGTAACGGAGCCGCTATGAGCAAGAAGCCAGACATGGTGTTTGTGGTAATCACCTTGTTTGTTGTGAGTGTACTGGCTAGCAGCGTGGCACAAAGCGCATTGATGTAGCGCTTGAAGGGACGCCTCGGGGTAAGCCAACCCCTGTAAAAAGCAGTCGGATATCGAATCCAAGATAACCAGAAGGGATAGAAACGCCAGGGATAGGTAGGGAAGTCGCTCTATAAAACCGCCCCGAAGGGTTAATAAACCCTAAGCAGTATCGGGGCGGTATATTTTTTCCGGTGTCGCTACTGCATCCAACCGCACATCCCACACCTCCGTAGGAAACGGTTCAGTCAACTGGCATTCATGTGCCAATCCCACCAGCAGCGGCTGGCTGCGTCGATTAAAAATCTTGAAACTGAAAGTGCGATCGTAAAAACCTTTGCCCATGCCAAGGCGAAAACAATTGGCATCGAAGCCTACTAGTGGCACAAACACCACATCGAAAAGAGTAGGTGAAATAATCACATCAGGTAGCGGCGGCTCGTCAATCCCCCAATGATTTTCTGTGAGGGGGGTATCGCTATCGAAAGGTGCGAAGGTCAGTACCTCTTCGTTGTCTTTGCTGATAACAGGCAAAAAGCATTCTTTACCCTGATTAAGCGAGTGTTCCACCAGGGGATGAGGATCTATTTCACCGTCGAGTTTTCGATAGAAAGCAACACGGGAAGCACTGGTAAAAAATTCTTCGCCTGAAACAATGCTCAGCAGTCCTGCGGAGGCAGCTGCTTGATCAGCATCATTGAGACTTCTGCGTGCCTCTCGGAGAGACTCTCTGAGAGCCAGCCGTTCTTCTTTATTCATGAAATCAGGGCAGGGACCACCAGCGTAAGAATCAAGCTCCCCGGAACACCGCTACCAAAATTGCCCTGAACCAAAAGGTTCAGGTGGTGGCTCCCGCGATGTATAAGGCTTTCCGACTTGCGGACCTGCACACCAACATCTAACGAGTTGCCTCCGGGTTTATAGATATCGGCTCAAGAACACCTTTGATTGGCAAATGTCCTAGGGAACTCTAAGGCAAGTATAGCTTGGGCAGGGTCAGCAGGGAACCCGCGTGATCTGTGGATTTCCCGAGTCAGATCAATAGGCTAGACGCAATTCACGGCCTTGCAACATGACTGAAAAATTGACAGCGGATTTCCTTCCGAATGTGAACGTAGGAAACTTCCTAGGAATGAAGTTGAATGGCAGCTTATAGTGATGAGAGGCTTAAGATCACAGTTGCGACGAGGCTGTTTCAGATCTCTAGCTGACGAGATGAGGCTAATGCTAAATCTATCTTATCTTCGATGCCTTTAAGTTGTTGCGCTGTTCCTGCTCGGGTTTCGTTGATCATTTTGTTTTTACGCAACATGTCATGGGTAATATTCAACGCGGCCATTACTGCAATTTTTTCAGCACCATGAATATTGCCGCGTCCCTTAATCTTGCGCATATTTTCATCGAGATAACGGGCAGACTTGATCAGTGCTTCCTGGTCTGATGGTGGGCAGTTAACCTGATATTCCTTGTCGAGAATTTTGACTTGTACGGCTGTACTCTGTTCGCTCATTGTTCTTTATCCACTCTCTTTCGAGTCTCAGGAATTGTCCATAGCCTTGAGGCGATCAAGGATGGATTGCAGTTTGGTTTTAGCTTCCTGATTTTTTTCCATCAGCTGCTGGCGTTCAGAATTCCAGGAACTCTGAGTGTCTTTAAGCATCTGATTTTCCCTTTTCATTTCGGCGCAGAGGTCGATGAGATCATCCACCTTAGCGCTAAGATTGTCGAAGCTTTCGTCAGTCATATCGTAGTGTGTTGAAATTATTGAAATTCCAGTAGTCGCAATGCACTACTGACACAAGTTTAGGATTTACATTAACAGTGCGGTAACTATAGAGCCGCGCCTGTAATGGGTCAACAACGGGTTAGGTAAAAGAATCAAAAAAACTGACTAAAATGAGACTTGGTTCCACAGTGGGACAACTATATGCTTGTGCGCCTGAAGCAAAGTAGTAGTTAAGAGGACCCTATGGCCGCCAAGCCGAACATCTATCGCGAAATGAAAAATCGCCGCAAAGAACTGATGGCACAAATGGAGCCAAACAGTATTGCGCTTATTCCTTCCGCACCACTGAGCATGCGTAACAACGATGCTGAATATCTTTACCGGCAAAACAGTGATTTTTATTATCTGACCGGATTCCCAGAGGAAGAAGCATTGCTCGCATTAATACCTGGTCGCAAACAAGGCGAGGCAGTGTTGTTCTGTCAGGAAAAAAACAAAGAAAAAGAGTTATGGACTGGCATCTTGATGGGGCCCGAGGCCGCGCAGAGAGAATTGGGTTTAGACGATGCCTTTCCCATTGGTGATATCGACGATATTTTGCCTGGTCTGATCGAAGGCAGAGACCGTGTTTACTATGCGATGGGCAAAGATGACAAGTTCGATGATCGGGTCATGAACTGGGTCAGGGTGATTCGCGGTAAGGCAAAGATGGGTGCCCATCCACCGGGAGAATTCTTGGTCCTGGATCACCTTCTACACGAGTTGCGCCTCATCAAGAGCAGCAACGAGGTAAAGCTAATGGAGCAGGCAGCGAAAATCTCTGCAGAAGGTCATCGCCGGGCTATGGCTATCTGCAAGCCGGGAATTAAAGAGTACGAGATGGAAGCAGAATTGCTACACGAATTTGTGCGCAATGGCAGTCGCGCACCTGCTTACAATTCAATCGTAGCTGCAGGGGACAATGCTTGTATTCTGCACTACAACACGAACAACGCCGAAGTCAAAGAGGGAGACCTGGTACTTATAGATGCAGGCTGTGAATACGAACATTACGCGTCTGATATCACCCGTACTTTTCCCGCCAGCGGCAAATTCAGCCCCGAGCAGAAAGCCATCTATGAGATCGTGTTAGCAGCACAGGAAGCGGCTATTGCCGCAGTTAAACCGGGTGCCGCCTGGGACGAGCCACACAACGCATCGGTTAAGGTTATTACTCAGGGTTTGGTGAAGTTGGGTCTGTTAGAAGGCCGGCCTGCGCAACTCATCAAGAGCGAAGCCTATAAAGAATTCTACATGCATCGTGTGGGGCACTGGATCGGGATCGACGTGCACGACGTTGGCGACTATAAAATAGACGACGATTGGCGTCTGTTGGAAGCTGGCATGGTGACTACTATAGAACCAGGAATCTATATTGCACCGGACAATACGAAAGTACCCAAAAAATGGCGCGGCATCGGTGTGCGCATTGAGGACGATGTGCTGGTCACCAAAACAGGGCACCGTATTCTCAGCAAAGGCATTCCCAAGACAGTCACTGAAATCGAAGCTTTTATGTCAGGCACTGTGCACTGAACCATGCTCATAGAATCACCCCGCAAGGAATATGATGTGCTGGTGGTTGGTGGCGGCATGGTGGGTGCGAGTTTTGCCCTGGATCTGGCGCGGCGTAGCATTGATTCCTCAATCTCTATCTGTGTGATTGAAGCGGTGGCACTCAGCGACCAAACCAATCAACCGAGTTTCGATGCACGCTCAACAGCACTGGCCTGGAGTAGTCGCGGCGTTTACGAATCGATAGGAGTGTGGGAACAACTGGCCAGGGTGGTTACACCCATCGAAGAGATTCAGGTGTCTGACCAGGGTCACTTTGGAGTGACTCATCTTCATCACAGTGAGCAAGACGTAGAGGCATTGGGGTATGTGGTAGAGAATCGCGAATTAGGAACGATTCTAAACGCTGCGCTCATTGAATCACCGTTGATAGAACTATTGGCACCCGCCAGAATCCAATCGGCAACGCCTCGCGCGGAAGGAATGGATGTTGAGATCGAATACGTCGATCAGCGCGACAAGATCAGCGCCAAACTAGTTGTTCTCGCCGATGGTGGTCGCTCACCCTTATGCACTCAGCTTGGCATTGAGCATTCCCGGGAAGACTACGAGCAAAGTGCCCTCATCACCAATATTGCAGTGGAAATTGCCCATGGCAATGTCGCCTACGAGCGCTTCACCGAATCCGGACCCTTGGCAGTACTGCCACTGCAAGCGTTTGATGGACAGGCGCGCTGTTCCCTGGTGTGGACGGTGAAATCAGGCAATGAGCAGTCACTCCTGGAGTGTGATGACGAAGAATTTATTAAGCAGCTGGAAAGCCTCTATGGCAATCGACTGGGATCAATCCTCAAAGTTGGTAAACGTTTTTGTTACCCGCTGTCCTTAACTGAAGCCAAAGAACAAATTCGACCTGGATTAGTATTGTTGGGAAATGTTGCCCACACGCTGCATCCAGTTGCTGGGCAAGGGCTGAATCTTGCCCTGCGAGACTCTGCCTGTTTATCCCAAACCCTTGCTGCGGCGATCGGGGCAGATCTCTGTCCCGGATCCATGGCGGTGTTACAAGACTATCTGGATCAACAAACTCCAGATCAACATCAGGCGATGCTATTTACCGATCAAATGACAAGGCTGTTCTCATCTGCCAGGTTAGGCAAGGTCGTAGCGAGAAAGATTGGCCTGTTGAGTCTGGATTTGGTTCCAACCCTCCGCCACGAGTTTGCGCGTCGAGCTATGGGAACTCAATTTTGAGAATTCACCATCTTCTTCTCTTTTCAACAGCGTTTAGCGAAGGCTGTTGCGAAGCTCAATTAGTGCGCAAGAAGGCCTTTAGTTACCCTGCAACGACTCTCGAATTCCCTCAATACGATTGCGATTAGCGCCAAGATCGCTATAACCCAATCGAGAAGCAGAGCGAACATGAGTCATGCCGCTGCTGCTGTCATGCAAAAACTCCACATCGTCGACATAGCCCATGATGCGTGAAGTAAATTCGGCGTACAGGTAATTGCCTTCCGAGTTGACGATGTTGGCTTCATCGAGGCCAATCAAAACCTGCTCTATTTGTTCCAGGCTTGCATTGAGTGGCTGAATGCCGTGTTCTTCGTCACTTTCAAAACTCGAAACACAGTTCGGTGAGTCGGGGCAGGGTGTAAGCCGATCCTCTTGTACACCGATGTTTTGCGGTGGTTCGCCCGCACAAGCCGTAAGGAATGGGATGATGGAGAGCAGTGGCTTTTTCATAAAACTCGGTATCTCTTTGTTAATGTTTATTGCTATGAGAGCTCGCGCAGAATACTACGCAGTATGCTTTGAATTAGATTAACCAATGGATTAACCAACAACCGTCATACCCAGCCATTCAGCGATCAGTGCAGGTTTGTCTTCCCCTTCGATTTCAACGGTCACATTGTGTTTGAGCAACCACTGGTTGGGGTTCTTTTCTTCCGCGCTAGCCAATTGAAAACGTCCACGGATCCGGCTGTTTACTTTAACTGGATTAATGAAGCGCAGCTTATCAAAGCCGTAGTTAATTCCCATCACGCTGTTTTCCAGTTTGGTACTGCCTTCATAGCCCATCTCCACCATCAGTGACATAGTGAGAAAGCCGTGGGCGATGGTCGTGCCAAACGGAGTCTGGGCGGCACGTTCAGGATCAACGTGAATATACTGATGGTCACCGGTGGCATCGGCAAACTGATTGATTCGCTCCTGATCTATCTCCATCCACTCAGAGACACCCACTTCTTTGCCAATATAGTCGTTCAGTTGGTCCACACTGATTGTTAGCGCCATCTGCTCTCTCCTTTTTCTCCACTACTATTTGATCCAGCCGCCGCAGTCTATCAACAATCCGCAGCACGCGGAACAAGACCTATAGAGCCTGGACCCCTATAATGTGCAAGCTTAAGCGCAGGAAGCAAACTCACAATACGTAGCCGCGATCATGAGTGCAGAAACCGAATTCGATGTTGTCATTGCAGGCTGTGGCCTGGTAGGAGCCAGCATGGCCCTGGCGCTGCGTCACAGGCTGAGACACAACGATCTACGAATTGCCGTCGCGGACCGTCAGGCATTCGACCCACAGCAAACCGTTTACGCGCAGTTCCCAGATCAGTTCGATGCCCGGGTGAGTGCGCTGACTCTCAGTTCACAGCAACTATTGTCGGAACTTGATGTCTGGAACGCCGCGACCGCGATGCGGGTAAGTCCCTATCAAGACATGCTGGTCTGGGATGGGGAAGGCACTGGTTCCATCCAGTTCAGCGCCAGCGAAGTCGCTCAATCTCAACTGGGCACCATCGCAGAGAATTCGGTGGTACTGACAGCACTCACTAATCAATTGAATGCTGAACGCGACATCGTGAAACTCATGCCATTTACCATCGAATCTGTGCAGAGAGCAGACCATCAGCAAGTGTTGTTAACTGCCGCAGATGGGCAACAATGCCGAACCAAACTGCTTATTGGGGCCGATGGTGCGAATTCTCGAGTACGCGAACTGATGAATTTCACCACCCGAGAATGGGATTATCAGCATACTGCAATCGTTACCACCGTGCGTACTGAATTGCCCCATGGGCATACTGCTTACCAGCGTTTTATGGCTACCGGGCCGCTGGCTTTTCTTCCGCTTTGCCAGACGGAATCCGATGAGCAAAAATTTTGCTCAATCGTGTGGAGTTGTGTACCGGAACGTGCCGAAGAACTGATGACTCTTAGCGACGAAGAATTTCGACTACAGCTCGGTCGTGCCTTTGAACACAAACTTGGAATGATCGAATGGTGCGACAAAAGAATGCAGCTACCACTTCGCCAGCGTCACGCAACAGAGTACTATCGAGATAGCGTGGTCTTGATCGGTGATGCAGCCCATACCATTCATCCTCTGGCAGGCCAGGGCGTCAATCTTGGTTTGTTGGATGTGGAAGTTTTGGCAGAAGAACTTTCTAACGGTGTAAAAGCAGGCCGGCAAATCAACGACCCGATTCTATTGTCGCGCTACCAGAGAAAACGACGTGGGCACAATTTAGGCATGATGTGGCTGATGGAAGGCTTCAAGCATCTGTTTGCCCAGCAAGCGCCACCCATACAATGGCTACGCAACGCTGGTCTGAGCGCCGTGGACAATATGGCTGTGATTAAAAACCAATTAGCGCGAAGGGCTATCGGTCTGGACTAGCTCTTGCTGTGCAAACGACTAGTGTTGACCACCAATCGCTTGCTTACTGATAATGGCATCGACCGTCATCTTCACATGGTTGCGAATTAAGGCTTCAACTTCGCTGTCCTGATTGAGTCCGCAGCTTGGTGGCCAGTCCTGATAGGCAACTGCTGCTGGAATCGATCCTGAGTTGCGTAACATCACTATTCCATGTAACTGGGACCATATAAGTACCGTAGTGTTTACGATATCTTCTTCATTGCAGGGAATATTGTATTTTTCGAATACGCCGTAAACCAGTTTCCTTGAACGCACCAAACTATGGCCGGACACTTCGATAAATTCAGGCGTGGACAGCTCCAGAGGCAGGGTTGAGCTGAAAAGAAACATGAAGCGAGCAGGTTGCTCCTGGGAAAATCTGAAGTACGCGAAGCAGACTTCCAGCATGGCTTGCTCAGGGTCGTCGGTTTGAGAGATCTGTGAATCAAAGAACTGATTCAACTCTTTGTACAAACGTATCTTAATTGCCAACATCAGGCTGTCGCGATCGGCAAAGTGGTTGTAAACCGCCGAAGGAGTCACTCCCACCTCTTTTGCCAGTCTTCTTAGACTTATGGCATCGGCTTTATTGCCCTCAATAAGGTCCATCGCTGCATCGATCAGCGCATTTTTGACATTGCCGTGATGGTACGATTGCTGAGTTTTTATATCTTCTTCAGTAAACATCTTCTTTTCCTGTCCCTAGAGATCGAAACTGTAGCGCAATTGCAGCTGAAATACATCGTTAAATCGAAACGCAGCGAACGGGGAGTTCATATTGGTGCTGTAATCCACATACAAAACCCCTAAATCCAGGTTATCCGACCAGTTGTAATCAGCCTGCAGACGCACCACTCTGCCCGTTTCACTGGCCAGTTCATTCCAGACCCCCAGTATCTGCCACCGCTCATTGAGTGGAGTCCAGTAAATCCGCAGGCCTCCGCTGATCTGGTCTTCCTCCATCAACATAAACGGGCTATGGGTGCGGGTATGGATGGAATCTAATTCCAAGGTAATCACCAGGTTTCGGAAGCCGTTGTATTCCGCTCCTACTGCCGCCAGAACCTGGTCTTTCTGCTCCCAACCGCCTACCTGACGCAGAAAACTGTCCGCATTAGGGCGCACTGCCTTGTCCTTGTGGAGACCAGCTTCGCCGAAAAAGAGCCACGATCCTTCAACCCAATTGGCCGAAAAGCCAAAGGCTCGCATTCTGTTTAAATGGTAAGTTACGCGGGGATTGGGTGAACGCAGTGCCTCAATGCGTTGCACCGATGGGGCGTTGTCATTGAATTCGCCTGCTACTAGCTGCAGGTCACCCTGGGCTAAACGAGTAGATGCACGGAAAAAGAACTCCGATCGACGATCGGGATCCTGTTCGAGAATGTGAAATCCAGCGGCGCGCTGGGTAATGAATTGATCGAATTCGTCGCCTGCTGGACTGATTAGATTGCGACCGGCTTCCTGCGTCACCACTGAATCAAACACCCAATCTCCAACATTGAAACTAACCAGCAGTGCTGGCACTTGTAGTCGCAGGTTTTCTAAATCCTGTTGCACAAAGTTGAACTGGTCCTCTACGTTTATGAGATCGGTTACCCGCAAATATTCAGATTGCCCCCATACCAGCAGTTGATTGCCCAACTTGAAGTAAACGCCATTATCGGTTTGATGCTCGATATAAAAGTCACGAATCTGATAAAGATTACGAAAGGTATTAATTTCATCTTCGGTATGTGGATTGTCATCGAACCAGCGGTAGACTTCATCATGGTAGTAGCGAGTGCTGAACCGAAATGCAGTCTGTTCGTCTACCGCTATGTCCAGTTGACCATATAGCGTGGTTTCAATCTTATTGATTTCCCGTTCAGAGCGACTGAACAAGGGGCCAGGTGCCTCTAAACCGTAGGCGACTTTCTGGGTAACCCAGCCAAAGAACTCAATTGGACCGGAGTCGCCTCGTTCGCTTTCGATATCGATATCGATGGTATTGAAGAAGTCATCCTGTGCGTAGCTCGAAGCCGACAGGACGGTAAAGAGTAGCAAACAATTGGTAATCAGGAGGTGGTGGATTGCAAGTCGGGCACGAAGGGTCAAAACAACAGTATTTCGAACCCTAGTCCAGGCCTCTTTGCATATACTCAGTTGAGAACATTTCATCTTCCACGTTCTCATTGTATTCCACTCCGTTGAGTTGCAAGACACTGGCGTGCTCCTGGCGACCGCTACGCGTAGTCACAGCCTGTAGTCTTTGTACGGTCCAAATCCCATCTATCTCTTCTATATCGGAAGAAGTGAAATATTTAATACGATTTCCGCGCAATTCCCAGGCCTGGCCCCTGACCTGCACAAAGTTGTCTTTTCTAATCCAGCTTTGGAGTTTGGAGTAGCCGGTCGCGTCTTCTGCCTTGTCCTTGAATCCGGGTTTAGGCGTCGCTTCAATGACCCAGGTGTCGAACCCATCGACCATCTCTGATTCGTTAATGAATCGATAATCGAACCAATCGATTTCTATCCCGTTGATGTCTGCGTAGGTGAAGTCGCTGCCGAGAAAGGAATCCGAAGTATCACTGGATGCGATACGTTTTACTCGTTGCAAAGCCGGCAAATAGAGCCACGAGTCGTCATCACGATCTGGGTCGTCCCAATCGAAATTGAGGTAGGAAGTGCCGCGAATATCCACAGGCGATTCGAATTGCGAAAGTGTTTTGGTGTCTGCCCCGTAATCCTTGGAATAGATATACAGATTTCGAGTGCGTTGACGATCACGCCGATCGATTAGCACCATGGTGTAGTCGGCTCTCATCGTCTCGCCGTCATCACGCTCGTCAGCCTGCTGCATGACTTGCAGAGCTGTCAGTTCCGCCGCCGCTATATCAACTGACAAAGGCAGTGAAGCAATTAACGTGCATAGCCTGAGAATAGTTGAGCTGTGATTCTTCATAAGCAGTGCTGTAAACAGTTGGTTGATTCAGTGCGATAGAGAGATCAATTGAAAATCTAGCCTACCAGAATTAGCTGGCCATCACCTCGTCGGCCTTCTCATCCCCGTCAACCCAATACAGGATTGCTGGAAGGAAAACCAGATCACCAAGCAGAGCGAGTGTCATGATGATGGACCCGAATAATCCTACATTAATTACTGTAGTAAAGGTTCCGAAAGTGAGCACACTAAATCCGAACACCAGCACCATCGAAGTAAACAGCACGGCTCGTCCAGACTCATTCATGGCGTGTTCCAGGGCAACTCGAGTCGAAGCGCCAGCCTTTTTGTTCACTAGATAGCGACTCATGACATGGATGGCATCGTCCACAGCCAGGCCCATGGTCATGGCGAACACTACCACGGCGCTCTGATCGAGAAAGACTCCCAGGAATCCTGCCACACTGGCAGCGAGAACAATCGGCACTACACTGGGGATGATTGACAACAAGCCATAGCGAACCGAGCGAAACAGCACAATAAAAAACAGAGTAATAACACCCAGGGCGACCAGGAAGGATTGCAACATGCCTTCAGCAGTATAGATTTGCTGCGCTGTTAACAGGGCCATGGTTCCGGTAAGCATCGGTTGCAGTTCCGCGTAGCTGTCCTGCATATAGGCCCTGATCGTTTCCATCTCCTGTTCCAGCTCTGAGGCGGGCATATTGACCACAGGTATGACCAGCCGATTTAAACGGTTCTCAAAATCTTTTATATCTGACAAGTCTTCATTTGGACCAGCACTGTCATATAGCAGGAGAAACTGGGCTGCCAATTCTCTGGTCTCGGGAAGGCGGAAGTACGCTGGATCATCGTTGTTCAGCGCCATGTTGATTTCTTTCAGATAGTCAACCAAAGAATTGATAGGGCCAAGTGTCTCTCTTTGACTTAACCAGTCCTGAATGTCTTCAGCAGCCCTTAGAAATTCCGGATCGTATATTCCGTTAGTCTCACCGGAATCCAGCACGATATCCAAAGTCATCATGCCTTTAAAAGTGTCATCGAAGTAGAGGATATCCTGTCGGGTGGGACTGTTCTCCTTAAATAGAGTGATGTAGTTAGTGTCGATTCTTACTGTTGGTAACGCCATTGCAGAAAACAGAATGATGCAGGCTCCGACTACTAAAATCCTGCGGCCGTTAGCAGAAGCGAAATCCGGAATGGCCTGTGTTAGTGAAGCGATTCTTCCACCTGATAGAATGTAAGCTGTACGTTTTGGAAGTTGGTTCACGTAGCTCAACAGTGCAGGCAAGGCAGTGAGAGCAAACAGAAACAAAAGTAGCGGTCCGATAGCGCCAAGCAATGCGAATTCTCGTAGTGGCAAAAGCCTGGTTACTGATAAGGCAAGAAAGCCGGCAGAAGTCGTAATTGCCGTAAAAAGCGCTGGTAACCAGATGGCTTCGATGGTTTTCTGCGCAGCGGCTTTTCCAGTCACACCATCAATACAAGAGTGAAAAAATTCCAGTAGCACATGGACAGAAATACCAATACCGATAATGATCATAATCGAAGGGATTGCTGCACTGTCTATCGTGGTATGTGGAATGCCAATGTAATACTGAATTTCCAGTAAGGTCAGAAGCCCGGCAGCTATCACTAACCAGGGGAATACAGTGGCGTAGATGGAGCGAAAGCAAAAATACAGAATCGCAATCATCACCACGATCATTATTGGAATCAGCAGACTCGTATCATTGGCCGAAAGCGTTTCGAATCGTTCGTTGACCAGTGGGTAACCCGATAGATGGAGCTGATAGTCGTCAGATTGCAGGTTCTCATCTGCGATAAACTGATATAGGTCCTGGGTAACAGCAACTTTTATTGCCGAAGTATCCGGGCTGTATTCGATTCGGGCGGCAATGCGCACATGACGAAAGTCTTCGCTCACCAGAGTGCCAATCGCAAGATCTTCCTCTACCAGAATAGTCTTAACCCGTTCGATCTCTGCAGGGTCGTCGCCAAGAGTTGCGATGTCTTCGATCAGATAGTCAGTGCTAAGTTCATCATTGTCACCGTGGATGTATTGATAATTGGTCAGCGAACGCAGTTGCGTCACATTGGGATGGAAATCCAGAAAGTCGCTGAGACGGCGCAATGCGTCAAGGATGGGGGGAGTGAAGATATCTGCAGCATCAGCAGGCGCCTCGATGCCAACGATCAGATATTCGTTGTCGCCAAAGTTGTCATACAGGCTGTCGTAGTCCAGGAGTGCAGGATCGTCGGGAATGAAATAACGCTGCGTGCTGTTATCAAAGGCGATGGTGCCGCCAGTGAAAATTGACCCCAATACCAAACCTAAACTAATGAGGATGATGGGAAGGCGAAATGAGACGACAAACGTGGCCCAGGCACGAATAAAAGCTGTCATCCTTAGTAACCTGTTTCTCCCCGGAACTGCCATGTTCCATGTCGTTATAGTAATAGTGCAAAAGTTGAGATTTTGCCAAATCTTGAGCAAGAGACTGGGCAAAGCAGCGGTCATGGCGGGACTGAGCTTCACCAACTTCGTGAGATAAGTGTAATTGCTGGTACTGAACTCGTAAAGATAACAGTGTTCAGTTGAATAGGGCCTGTGGATAAGGTGAAAAAATCCTTATTTTAGAATTTCTTATGAAGATTTCTTAAAGTCAGTCGATACACTGCTTGTGCGAACAATGACCCCCGAATTCAGGGGACTCTAAGGATTAGAGAGCAGTAGGGAGCAGTAAGGCCATGGCTAAGGAAATAAAAAAAGGCAGAAAGTTTCCGTTCAATCTGGACCTCAGCAGTCTGGACACTGGCAGTATCACCAATATCCTCAGCGACATCGAGCAGCACCTGCCCTTGATGGAAGACGAGAGTGATTTGAGTCAGCTGTTGAAGGTTAAGGCATTCTTTGAGGATGAGCTGAAGGTCGAACATCGGTTGCACTAGTTTGTTGCGCAAATGTCCATCCATGGACATTTGCTTGGTCGTCGGGAATTACTGGCGACGAATGCGATTAGTCTGGTAATTCCCGTCCAGTCTGCGAGCGCAGCTCGCAGCCGTTCGAACCGCACTCGAAGCTAGCGCTTCGAAACCGTTTGTTCTCACCCTCGCATCCGCCTGCGGCGGATGTCGCCATCCCTGGCTCATTTCGTGCACCTTTCAGATTGGATGGCCGCCCTTAAATCACTGGCGAAAAACGCGGTTGTTCTTGTGATTTTAGGGCTCGCATTTATGTACATGGATGTACGGTTGCAGATTTTGCAGGAGCAAAAATCTGCGGATTCGCAAATGTCGCCATCCCTGGCTCACTTCGTGCTGTATTCGACTCTAGTGCCTTAATTCGCAAGCCTTGTTTGGGCCTGTGATAGAATCTGAGGTAAGCAATTCTGCGTAGTATTGGGATGAAGTTGGCTATAGCTGGCTTATCTCGTTTCAGTTTTCTAAACCGTTTTGAATTCCCCTGACGAACCTAATTCAGTCGCTAAGTTTCTTGCTGTCTTTCAATACAGCAAAGTTGCTATTGAGATTGTGTGGAGCACTAGCGCCGCACTGACTCTGTTGATGGCTGGCGCGACACTTTTCTCTGGAGTACTTCCAGGTCTTATTGCATCCGTCGGCGGCTTGTTTGTTGATGCCGTGGCCAGTGCTCTACAACAAAGCGGCGAACAGGCCGAGCAGGCGCGTAGTGATGTCTTGTTCTACGTTTTGGTTGAAGCCGGACTGGTTGTGTTAATGACCGGTGCACAGAAGGTAAATAGCGTCTGTCAGTCTATTTTGCGCGTGCTTCTGGGCAACAAGATAAACGTGATGATCCTGGAGAAAGCGCTGACTCTCGAACTGGCCCACTTTGAAGATGCTGAGTATTACGACAAATTAGTACGTGCCCGGCGCGAGGCATCCAGCCGACCCTTGTCACTGGTTATTAAAACTTTTGATCTGGTGCGCGACCTTATCCTGCTTATAACAATCGGCATATGGCTGTTTCAGTTTTCGCCTTATGCGGTATTGTTGCTCGGCTTGGCTGGCGTGCCGGCATTCATAGCCGAAGCGAAATTTTCAGGTGAGGCCTTCCGCATCCACCGTCGTCGATCTGCCGAACGTCGAATGCAGATATACCTGGAAATGGTACTCACGCGAGAAGACGGGGTGAAAGAAGTGAAATTGCTGCAGTTGGGCAAACTCTTTCTGCAACGCTATGTGGATATCTTTCGCAATATCTACAAAGAAGATCGCAATCTAGTTCTACGGCGGGGCTTCTGGGGATACGTGTTGGGATTGTTGGCCAGTGCGGCGTTTTATTTCGCTTATGGCTGGGTTGGCTTCGCGGCGATTGCGGGCGCGATCACCATTGGTCAGATGACCATGTATATCGCCCAGTTTCGACTGGGACAAAATGCCGTGACCAATAGCCTGACTGCGATCAATGGCATGTATGAAGACAATCTCTATTTGTCCAATCTCACTGAATATCTGGATCACAAAGTACCAGAGCAGACCGGCGAGGCTACCTATGGCCCAAGCCCCGAAGATGGTATTCGCTTCGACAAGGTGAGTTTTACTTATCCTGGCAGCAACACCCCGGCATTAAAAGATGTCACGCTCCACATAAGGCCTGGAGAGAGTCTGGCAATCGTTGGTGAAAACGGCAGTGGTAAGACCACTCTGATCAAGCTTCTGACTCGCTTGTACAAGCCCACTAAAGGCAATATCTATCTGGAAGGGCTGAATCTCAATGACTGGGACATCAATACCCTGCGCAGCAAGATCGGCGTCATTTTCCAGGACTTTGCGCGTTACCAGCTATTAGTGGGCGAAAACATCGGTATTGGCGATGTGGAAGATTTGGGTGAGGACCTGCGCATTGAAGAAGCTGCCCGTAAGGGCATGGCAGAAGAGTTTGTGAAAGACCTGCCAGATGCCTACCAGACCCAGTTGGGAACCTGGTTCAAGGACGGCAAGGAACTATCTGGCGGTCAGTGGCAGAAAATCGCGCTGTCCCGGGCTTTCATGCGCAATAAAGCCGATGTCCTGATCCTGGACGAACCCACCGCTGCCATCGATGCCCGGGCCGAAGCTGAAATCTTTTCTCATTTTCGCGATCTTACTGCTAATAAGATTTCCATAATCATTTCCCATCGCTTCTCCACGGTGAGAATGGCCGATCACATCATCGTGTTGGAGAAAGCTGAAATACAGGAAGAAGGAAGTCATCAGGAACTGCTTGCCAGTGACGGGCAATATGCCACACTGTTTAAATTGCAGGCGCAGGGTTACCAGTAACCGGGATTGCTTAACATGATGGATGGACCTTTTCTCTACTTTATCGTGGCACTGATTGCCTGTCTGATAGGCACCATTCCGTTCGGACCGATCAACCTCACCGTCGTTAAAACCACCGTGGACTACAACGCCGCCAGAGGCACAGAAGTGGCGGTTGCCGCGTCGCTTATTGAAATTGTCCAGGCACTGATTGCCACCTGCTTTGGCATGATCATCAGTAATTTCCTGGAAGCCAATCTGTTGGTAAAAACAGCAATAGGTCTGGTATTCATCGTACTGGCAGTAGTGATTTTCACGCGTAAACCGAAACCAAAGCTACAGCAGGATGTAGAAGAAAAATCCTTTTTCATGAAGGGGCTGGTGATAGCAGCGCTCAACCCGCAAGCAGTGCCTTTCTGGATCTTTGCTCTGGCCGCCATTTCTCAATACTTTGTGTTTGAGTATATGGGAATTCACTTGGTCGCTTTTCTGGCAGGCGTTTTTGTGGGCAAACTGATTGCACTGTATGGATTCGTCGTGGCGAGTGCCTATCTAAAGACCCATCTCGAACAGAGCAGTGTCCTGGTGAATCGCATTCTTGCCAGCGTGCTGCTGTTTATCGGCGTTAGCCAGCTTTGGAATGCAGTGCCGGCGTAAGCAGTAGCGCTGGACGCAATCCTCTCACGCTATTGGAAACCAGCAAAGCATCGGCCCGCTGTAAATCATCCACAGTCAATACAGCTTCTTCCGCCTCGCCGGATTCCAACATCTGACGCCGGTAGGTTCCGGGCAACAGCCCACTCTCTGCAGCAGGCGTGAGAAGGCGATCACCGAACTGCAGATACAGGTTGTAGATAGAGGTTTCGGTGAGTTCTCCCTTCTCATTCCACAAGATGACATCGTCACAGTCTTCACAAGCAGCTTTCGCTGCATCGTAGACTTCACGTCGGGTAGTTTTATGCCGCAAAAACTCGTAGCTACTGTTAATGGGGCTAGGCGCTAGCTTTAGCCTTACTGCTTCCGGCGAATCAATGAGATCAAATTCTTCCATGCAGGTGTTGCCGAATTGGTCAACCAAGAGCCGAAGACGTTTCCTGGACTCTGCTGTGTAGTCAGAAAGCAGTTTCTCTATCGCCGCAGAATCAAGATAAAACTTGAAATGCTCGGCGCTGGTTTGCAGGCGTTGTAGGTGAAACTCTTTGAGTACGACGCCTTCGCCTGGAATGTAAGCTAAAGTCTCAAGTAGTTCAAAATCTGTTGGGCTGGCCTGCGTCAATACTTTGGCTTTGTCTAAAGTTTCCTGCCATTCACTGGCTGGGTCTGAATCCCAAACAACACCACTGCCGACCCCATAACTCATACTCTGATCCGCTTGAGATATCAGCAGACTGCGAATAGCCACGCTGAAACGACTGTCGCGACCTGGTTTTACATAGCCGATGGCACCGGTATAGACGCCACGTGGCTGGCCCTCCAGTTCATGAATAAGCTCCATACTCTTGGCCTTTGGTGCGCCGGTAATGGACGCACAGGGGAATAGCGCAGCGAACAATTGGGTTAAAGACGCGTCAGTCTTTGCGGAGACTTGTGATACTTGCTGCCAAAGGCTGGGGAGGGGAACGAGCTTAAACAACTCGTCAACCTTCACAGACCCTGGTGTAGCAATTTTGCCGAGGTCATTTCGCACCATGTCGACGATCATCAGGTTTTCCGCTCGCTCCTTTTCTGAATTCAGCAATTGTTGCCGCAAGCCTTCATCCCGGATTTGGGTTGTGCCCCGTGGTCGGGTGCCCTTCATGGGTTCCATCCTTATTGATTGTCCATCGAGAGCAAAAAACAATTCAGGTGAAACGCTGCAGATCGACATTGTTTCTGTTCTAAAGAACACCGACCGGGTTGACGACTGGTGCTTAAAGAGCTGTTGAAAAATCTGCAGTGCGTCGTTTGATTGAAATGCTAAAGCGGTGCGTAGCTGATGGGTGAAGTTAACTTGATAGACATCTCCAGCTTCCAGATGCCCCTTGATCCTATCTAGCTGCGCTTCATACTCAGACTGATTGATCTGCAATGACAGTCCTAATGAGAGAGGTTCGTTTTCTGAAGCCATCTCGGTGGGACGTCCAGATTGAAAGAGAGCAAACTGTGCTAACGGTTGCTGACTCTTATACACTTTCAGTGATGCATCAAATGCCGCTGCCGCCTCATAAGCTACATAACCGATTGCCGTGAACCCCTGGGTTGCGGCCTCTTCCACTTGTTGCAGAACTGGTACCACTTCATCGATATGAGTGGCGCATAATAAATCCCTGGGATCGTCATAGCGCATCCAGCATTGCTGTATCTCGTCAAAAACGATTGCTGTGCAATCAGTCATTACTCATTCCCTAAGTATTGGTGTGAATTTCATTCATATACATTGTCTGCCAACTTGGCTACATTACTCACTCAGCCCCTGGTCGAATTAGCCTTATGACTCAGCCATCCGATTCCGACACAGATGATTCAGAGCGGTTTATTACGCCAAGAATATCCTCCAAACAGCGCATCCAGGCAAAAGCCCTACTCAGAGCACGCACTCGATTGATCGTGTGTTTCTGGACACTTCCGGTCTATGTGGTCGCGGTATGGATTCTGCTCAACAACCAAAGAGACATCGATACCATCATGTTCATCTACATGGGTATGTGGGCTGGGTTTGCTGTGGATATGGTACGCAGACCATGCCCGTCATGCCATCGACAGTTCTTTGTGAAATCAATCCTGATGAATCTTCGTACGAGGAGTTGTGTGCATTGCGGTTTCGATTCCGAGCGGGCTCAGCAACCTGCGGGAAAAGACGAAGTTACCTTTTAATTTCCTATCAGCTATCAGCTTTTCGCTGACATCAATCGCCATAGCTCCAGCAGCTTCGGTGGTTGCCCACTGCGCAAAACCCCCTGCCTAAACACTTTACCAGACAACCACAGCACGGCAATGATACTTACTACCAACAAGACCGTGGTGCCGACCAGATCCACCATGGGTGGGTCGGCAGCCGCCCGATTCATCATTAGATAGGGTGTGAACAGAGGAAACCAGGACATTGCCCGTACCAGAGAGTTGTTAGGATCCAGCACCACGAATGCCATCATGGCGATGGGGACAATCTGGATAAGAATCATCGGAGTCATCAGTGCTTGTGCTTCTTTCAAGGTATTACACAAGCTACCAATCGCGAGGAAAACACCGGAATAGAGAGCGTAGCCAGCGAAGTAATAGAATACAAACCAGGGAATCAACTCAGATCCCAGAATGACTTCGAGTATCTGACTGATCAATTCTGTTTCGGTGCTGCTGTAAACGCTGATAAACAAATAGAATGACAGCAACCACACGCCGATAGTCGTGAGCCCTGCCATACCAATACCGATGAGTTTGCCCATCATCAGCTCGTCAGCCGTTACTGAAGCCAACAATACTTCGATAATGCGATTCGATTTCTCTTCAATAGTATTGCTTAATAAATACTGGACGTTCTGCATAAGCGATATAAATATTAAGTACACAAATCCAATGGGCGCAAACTGACGAAAGGTGTCGGCCATGCTGACCGCTTCCTCTCCTGCCTCCGCGGTTGGGTCTAACTGACTGACAGGTAAGCGGGTTCTTTGCACGTTGCGCACGAGTTCGGTATTCACGCCGAGATTCATGTATTCCCGCTCCCGGATCTCGGCATTAATGCTTCTGATGATGGCATCCGGAAGTCGGGAATCGGTGAGATTGCGTGCCCAGTACTGTACACCACGATTGGTGTCCGGAGCCTGCGGCATGGCCCCAGGTCTGTTGATGTCGTTGTCCACATTTTCAGGAATCAGTATCAATGCAAACAGCGACCCAGATTCGTTACCCGATGAAACTGAGCGTTCACCGCTGAGATAGGGGCGCAGGGCATTGACGATATCTTCGGGAGTACCGGAAGGGTTGACCTCGGCTGGCAGATCGGCAGCGATGAATTGGGGCTCTGGTGGCTCGAACTCTGGTCTGTCTTGTTCCAGATAAGGGCTGGCCATGGTCAGTGCGAAATTGAGTCCGCCACTATCTAACCACTCATCTAAAGCCGCCACTTCATCTGCATCCACATCATCGATCAGTTGATTCGCCGCATTACTGGCATTGGCCGTAGTCATTTCCAGATCGGTTTCCAGTCGATAGTCCATGAGATAACTCACGAACTCGGTCAGAATGCGGCGTTGATGTTCCCGCTCGATGGCAACGTCAACCGCCTCTTCATAGCGCCCGGATTGATCGATGAGAATGTAATAGCGAGTGGGAGTGGCGTTTGAGAGAGCGATTTGCAGGAAATACATGCCGATAAAGATGACTGGAATGAACAGAATCGTCACCCAAAAACCTTTGGTGCGCACGTTTTCCATATATTCGCGCCAGGCGATGAGTCGAATCATATTCATCGCAGCGCATGCTCCTTCGCCTCGTCGCCCACCAGGTGCACGAAGACATCGTGCAAACTGGGTTCGGCAAACTCGAATCGGCTTAGAGTAACTTTCTGTTCGAAACAGTGGCGTAGTATCTCCTGCGGATTAAGCTGTTCAGAGATTTCTATCTGCCATTGGTTGGGGGCTTCTTCGGCTGTGAATGCTTGCACCGACAACACACCGGGAATGCTTTCGATAGAAGTCGTTGTATCTTCAGTTTCCAATAAGATACGACGCGGTATGCAGGCTCTTGCTTCAGCAATGGTCCCATCGAAGATTTTTTCTCCCTGGGTAATCAACAGAATGTGATCGCACAGCCTTTCGGCATGTTGCATGACATGAGTTGAAAAGATCACAGTTTGGCCATTGGCTGCCATCTCGCGAATAAGATCTTCCAATACCGATTGGTTGACAGGATCTAGCCCTGAGAATGGCTCGTCCAAGATCACCAGCTCCGGTTTATGCGCAACGGCTGAGAGTACTTGTACTTTTTGTCCCATGCCTTTAGACAAGGCCTCGACTTTTGCTTCTGCGAAGTCTTTTAAGCCATATTGCTCCAGCATTTCCCAGGCGCGGTCTTTTGCGGCGGCTTTGTCCATTCCCTTGAGCATGGCGAAGTACTGAATAATCGCCCACACCTTCATTTTCTTGTACAGGCCTTTTTCTTCAGGGAGGTAACCAATGCGATTACGGACTTTCAGCGCAGAGTCGGTGTCGAGAATGGAAATCTTGCCACTGGTGGGTTTGATAATTTCCAGCACCATACGAATAGTCGTGGTCTTGCCTGCTCCATTAGGTCCGAGGAATCCGTAGATCGAGCCCTTTGGAATGGAGAGAGAAACGTCTTTTACCGCATGGAAGTCGCCATAGGACTTACTGACGCCGTTCAGTTGAAGAACTGATTGCTGCATAAAATGCGAGGGGATCCAGTGCTTTAGAGAATGACTAGTATGTCAGAAACTTGAGATATGGAGTAGCGCGCTACTGCTGTCAGGTCGAACTAGCTGGTCAGGAACTTGTCGATCTCGTCGGCCACCAGACGGCCTTCATCAATGGCACGCACGACCAGTGATTGCCCGCGGCGACAGTCACCGGCAGCAAACACTTTCTCGTTCGAGGTACGGAAGTCTTTGTACTCCGCTTTGTAGTTGGAGCGCTGATCCAGCTCCAGGCTTAATGGTTCGCTGATATAGTGCTCCGGACCCAGAAAGCCCATGGAGAGCAGAATAAGATCAGCTTCCCAGAATTTAATGGTGCCAGGTACCTCATTAAAGTTTTTATCGACCTCTACGGTGTTTATGCCAAGCAGCTTGCCGTCATCGTCACGCACAAATTCAGTACCAGAGATGGAATAGACGCGCGGATCATTACCGTATTTGGCAGCCGCTTCTTCATGACCATAGTCGACACGGAAAATCAGCGGCCAGGTAGGCCAGGGATTGTCTTCATCACGGTCTACTGGTGGTCTTGGCATAATCTCGAAGTTCACCAGGGACTTGCAGCCGTGGCGCAAGGAAGTGCCGATGCAATCAGTGCCAGTGTCACCACCGCCGATGACGATTACATTTTTGTCTTTTGCCGAGATGTATTCGCCGTCATCGAGATTGGAGTCCAACAGGCTTTTGGTGTTTTTCAACAAAAATTCCATCGCGAAGTGTACGCCATCGCCTTCGCGGTTCTCTATTTTTAGGTCTCGTGGAGTGGTAGCACCAGTTGCCAGCAATAGGGCATCGTTATCATCTAATAGCTGCTGTACATCGACTCCGTTGTCGCCTGTACCGCCAACGTCCGCATTTACCACAAAGTGGACGCCTTCTTCGGCGAGAAGATTCACACGGCGATCAACCACAGCTTTATCCAGTTTCATATTGGGAATGCCGTACATCAACAGCCCACCAATGCGATCGTCTCTTTCATAGACGGTCACTTCATGGCCCATCTGATTCAACTGTGCGGCAGCAGCCAGACCGGCGGGGCCAGAGCCCACAACGGCAATCTTCTTGCCGCTGCGAGATTGCGGTGGATTGGCTACCACCCAGCCTTCATCGAAGCCGCGGTCGGCAATGGCGCATTCGATGTTTTTGATAGTCACTGGCGGTTCATGAATTCCCAATACACAGGCACCTTCGCAGGGTGCGGGGCACACGCGGCCGGTGAATTCAGGGAAATTATTCGTCTTGTGTAGACGATCCAGCGCTTCTTTCCAGCGGTTGTTGTAAACCAGATCGTTCCATTCGGGGATCAGGTTATAGACGGGGCAACCTTCATCCGACTGACAGAAAGGGACGCCACAATCCATGCAGCGAGCGCCTTGAGTCTGCAGATGTTCGTCGCGATGGTCAGTGTAGATCTCCTTATAGTCCAACAGGCGATCCATGGCATCGCGATAGGGCTCTACTTCCCTATCAAATTCTTTAAAACCAGTTGGCTTGCCCATGAGCTTTATCCGTACGCGCTGTGCCGGGCGATTACGCTGCGCTGGCAGCCGCGCGTTCTTCCAATACGCGCTTGTAATCGGTTGGCATTACTTTAACAAACTGCGAAAGACTGGTTTCCCAGTTATCCAGCACAGACTTGGCTACAGGCGAATCGGTGTAGTCGTAGTGATTCTGAATGAGCGATTTCAGCTCGAGAATATCGTTGGCTGCGGACACTGATTCAAGTTGGTACATCTCGGTGTTGCACTGTTTCGGAAAGCTGCCCTCAGAATCCCAGACATAGGCGATACCGCCACTCATACCGGCGCCGAAGTTGCGACCGGTTTTGCCGAGAATGACAACCCGACCACCCGTCATGTATTCACAACCATGATCACCGACGCCTTCCACAACCGCGCTGGCACCGCTGTTTCGGACACAGAAGCGTTCTGCCGCGATGCCGCGAATATAGGCCTCACCATCGGTAGCACCGTAGAGAATGACGTTGCCAGCGATGATGTTTTCTTCAGCGTTAAACGTACTCTGCTTGGGTGGGTAGAGAATGATCTTGCCACCTGATAGACCCTTGCCAAGGTAGTCATTGGCATCGCCTTCCACAGTCAAGGTAACGCCTTTGGCTAACCAGGCACCGAGACTCTGACCTGCCGAGCCATGCAGTTTAATATTGATGGTGTCTTCCGGCAGCATGTCAGCTCCGAAGCGTTTACACACTTCGTTGGAGAGCATGGTGCCCACAACCCGATTGATGTTGATGATCTCGTGTTCGATATTGACCGTTTCGCCGTTTTCCAAAGCCGGTCTGGCAAGGCGAATTAGTTCGTTGTCCAAGGCTTTATCAAGACCATGGTCCTGTTGCTGAGAACAATAGAAACCTGTGTTCTCAAAAATCACCTGGGCTGGTTCGAGAATCTTGCTTAAATCCAGTCCGCTGGCTTTCCAGTGATTGATGGCATCATTGGTATCCAGTAAGTCTACCCGACCGATCAATTCGTTAACCGAACGAATTCCCAGCTCGGACATGATACTGCGCAGTTCTTCTGCCACCATGAACATATAATTCACGACATGTTCAGGCTTGCCTTTGAATTTCTTGCGCAATTCCGGATCTTGAGTAGCAATGCCTACCGGGCAAGTGTTCAAATGACACTTGCGCATCATGATGCAGCCAAGCGTAATCAGGGGTGCCGTGGAAAAACCAAACTCTTCGGCACCGAGAATGGCAGCAATGGCCACATCGCGACCAGTTTTCAATTGACCATCGGTTTGCAGAACCACACGTGAACGCAGATTGTTCATTACCAGTGTCTGATGAGTCTCGGCGATACCGAGTTCCCAAGGCAGGCCCGCATGCTTAATCGATGTCAGCGGTGAAGCTCCTGTTCCTCCATCGTGACCGGCAATTACCAGGTGGTCGGACTTGGCTTTGGTCCCACCTGCGGCGATAGTTCCGACGCCGATTTCAGAAACCAGCTTCACCGAGATGCGCGCTTCACGGTTGGCGTTCTTCAGGTCGTGAATCAGTTGCGCGATATCTTCGATTGAATAGATGTCGTGATGCGGCGGCGGACTGATCAATCCTACACCGGGCGTCGAGTGACGAATGCGTGCGATTTGTTCATCGACCTTGCCACCGGGAAGTTCGCCGCCTTCGCCAGGCTTCGCGCCTTGTGCGATCTTGATCTGCAATTCGTCCGCGTTGGTTAAATACCAGGCCGTTACGCCAAAGCGACCAGAAGCGACTTGCTTGATCGCGGAGCGCTTGGAGTCACCGTTGTCCATTGGTTCAAATCGGATGGGATCTTCACCCCCTTCGCCGGTATTGGATTTACCGCCGAGTCGATTCATGGCAACAGCCAGAGACTCGTGACTCTCTTGTGAAATAGAGCCGAAGCTCATGGCGCCGGTAGCAAAACGTTTAACTATTTCACTGGCAGGTTCCACTTCCTCTAAGGGAATAGATTGATTCTCTTCGGTGCGGATTTTCAACAAACCACGCAAGGTGCAACGGCGTGTGGATTCTTCATTGGCGTGTTTAGCAAACGCATCATAGGCGTCAGTGCTGTTACTGCGTGCCGCCAGTTGCAGGTTAAAGATCGTATCGGGATTCCACATGTGTTGGTCACCGCCGGTGCGCCAGTGGAAGTCGCCAGGATTGTTCAGTACAGGAATGCGCTCGCTTTCGCGATCGGGATAACCGATGGCATGGCGTCGTTTGGATTCTTCGATCAGCACATCGAAGTTCACACCTTGTACCCGGCTCGCGGTTCCTGCAAAGCAGGTGTCGATGATCTCATCGGCTAAACCAACTGCTTCAAAAATTTGCGCACCTTTATAGGATTGCAAGGTGGAGATGCCCATCTTGGCCATCACCTTCAGCATGCCC
>JANQJM010000082.1 GCA_028281635.1 Pseudomonadales bacterium
TTACCCGCTATTGTAGACTACGATGAAGCAGAGTGCGATATTGTGATAGCAGCACTTAGTGACACGGTGATGGTTCCCACCCTGCGCCTGAATTCCTTCATGCTCTTGCCGCCCTGGCAGCGTCCTGATTGGGAGCAGGCGTTGTCGCGACTACCTGAAAATGTGGAACGGGCCTGGTTGTCCCAGACAGAGCGTCGACGAAATCTGCCCCTGGGCGACCCCCGATTCGCCAACTGGAGTCTGTTTCTGACCAATCGCATGCACGATGCTGGCGTGCCCTTTGGTGCCGGCACTGATGTGCCTATTAATCTCTCCGTACCAGGCTATAGCCTGCACTCTGAATTGGATATGTTAGTGCGCGCCGGACTCACGCCGATGGAAGCTCTGGAGGCAGCCACACTGATACCAGCCAAATTTTTTGGCCTGGAAAATGAGATGGGCGCCATAGCAAGCGGCCAGGTCGCCGACATGGTGTTGTTAGAAGCGAACCCCCTGGACGACATCAACAACACCAAGCGCATAACGCAAGTGATCAGCAAGGGGCAACTGATCAACTAACCCGCTTCGATTGGTTCCCCGGTAGTCCTGCGCCATTGTTCTTGATGATCAATAAACAGCCTGGGCGAAAGTCTAGGCTCGCGAAAGTTCAGTAGAACAATGACGAGCCACAGACAATCAGAAAGTCGCAGAAAAATTTGCGCCTATGTAGCGATTGGATTCTTTCGAAAAGAACGCGTTGATATTGTCCACAGCCGGAGTCGATGGCCAAGTTGGAGCGCGAAGTAAAACATCAGCATAGTTCCGGTCAAACAGATTTCTGGCAAACAAGGTGAGCGTATAGCGACGGTCAGGTGAGCCGACACCGATGCTCAGATCTACCAGCGGGAAGGAACCCTGAACCATTTCAGAGTCCTGTTCGAGGGAGAAGATAACTTCGCTTTGATAGACCGCCGATCCTTGTACGAACAATCGCAGATTCAGGCTATCGATGACATCGTCATATCTGCCGGTGAGCACGCCACGATAGCTCGGCGCATTCGGCAATTCACCACCGCGGATGTTCTGCCGATTCGCATTTGGCGCATCATCAGCAAATCGGAAACAGGTATTGATCGGCGCAGCGGCTCCGACTGGAAGGACTGCAGGTACGACACCTCGAATGCAGTTTAGACCGTCAACGTCGACCTCAGCATCGAGAATTGTTAGGCCTCCGCTTAAAGTAAAAACAGATGTTGGGCGTGCCTGCACCTCAATTTCAACGCCCTTTGACACTGCATTACCAGCATTCGTTGGGAAAAAGGCACGCAAGCCGCCAGTTTCAATCGAAGCCTGGACTTGTAGGTCATCATAAGTTTGATGAAACGCTGCTAAATTAAGCCCCAGCGAACCGTCAAGAAAAAGCCCCTTATAGCCGAACTCGAAAGCATCAACCGTCTCAGGTCTAACAGGTGTCTGATTCGCAAAGTTAGTTGTGGGCTCGATATCGAATCCTGGCCCTTTGTAACCCTGTGTGAATGTGAAATAGGCCTGTGCATCTAAATCTAGCTGATATTGCAGACCCAAACGTCCTGTAAAGTCGGTGTCGCTCGTTTCACCATTTCCTGAACTGGGTGCAGGACCTCCTATGAATGTCGGGCCTAGCACACCATCATCTGGAAATAACGGGGCCGGCACAGCCGGTCGGGAGCCAGAGTAAGAGATCTCGTCGCGCTGGAGTCTAAAGCCTGCAATAAGACTAAGGTCGCCAATCAAATCCCATTCAGCGTGGCCGAAGACTGCATAATTGTCATTGCTCGTAGTTCCCTCTCCAAGGCGTGACGCAAACGTCGGCGCTGCACAGGACTCTCCAGGGACAAGACCTGCATTGGCTGGCGAGGGGAAACACAATCCGATTCA
>JANQJM010000088.1 GCA_028281635.1 Pseudomonadales bacterium
GCGTGGCCACGGTAAGTGCGGGTCAGGGCGAATTCACCCAGCTTGTGGCCTACCATATCTTCACTGATAAACACCGGTACGTGCTGACGGCCGTTGTGCACAGCAATGGTCAGACCGATCATCTCTGGTGAAATCATGGAACGACGCGACCAGGTTTTGATGGGACGCTTGTCGTTGTTCTCAACAGCGGTCTGTACCTTCTTCATCAGATGAAGATCGATAAAAGGACCTTTTTTAAGTGAACGTGGCACGAATCAATTCCTCTATCACTTGCCTGAACGGCTTGATTTCCTGCGTCGGACAATCATGTTGTCAGTACGCTTGTTAGTTCTGGTTTTATAACCTTTGGTTGGTGTACCCCATGGTGAAACCGGATGGCGGCCACCGGAAGTACGCCCCTCACCACCACCGTGTGGGTGATCAACCGGGTTCATGGCAACACCACGCACTGTGGGTCGCACACCACGCCAACGCTTGGCACCGGCTTTACCCAACGATCTCAATGCGTGCTCGGAATTCGAAACCTCTCCGATTGTCGCTCGACAGTCACTGAGGACTTTACGCATCTCACCGGAACGCAGTCGCAAGGTGGCGTAATCGCCTTCGCGAGCTACCAGCTGCAAGGAAGTACCAGCGCTACGTGCAATCTGGGCACCCTTGCCTGGCTTCATTTCCACGCAGTGCACTGTGCTACCCAACGGGATATTGCGCAGTGGCAGGCAGTTACCTACTTTAATAGGTGCATCTTCACCGGACTGAACCACGTCACCCTTGGCAACTTTGGCAGGCGCGATGATGTAACGACGTTCGCCGTCCGCATATAAAAGAAGCGCGATATTGGCAGAACGATTGGGATCGTATTCCAGACGTTCAACTTTCGCTTCGATGCCGTCCTTGTTGCGACGAAAATCGATAATGCGGTACTTCTGCTTGTGACCACCGCCCTGGTGACGACGGGTAATACGACCCTTGTTATTCCTACCACCTGATTTGGACTTAGGCGCAGTCAATGGCGCATAAGGTTCGCCCTTGTGCAGATCGGGATGAACAACCTTGACGACGAAACGGCGTCCTGGTGATGTCGGTTTAGCTTTAACTACTGGCATGACTTAACCCTCAACTCCCGATTAACCGATTTCTGCGAAATCGATTTCATGTCCGGCTTCAAGACGGACATAGGCTTTCTTCCAATTCTTCTTGCGACGAACCTTGCCGCGAAAAGAGCGCTTGGTTTTGCCTTTCACGTTCAATACCTGTAGATCATCGACAACGACATTGAAAATAGTTTCAACGGCTTGCTTGATTTCAGGCTTGGTAGCGTCCACAGCAACCTTAAAAGCGTACTGGTTGCTGTCCTCTGTCATCAGCGTGGACTTCTCAGACACGTGAGGCGCGATGATGACTGAATACATGCGATCCGAATTCATGACAGCATCTCCTCGATCTTCTTAAGCGCTGGAACGGTGATCAGTACCTTTTCGAAACCGATAAGACTTACTGGATCCACACCAGACACGTCCAACACATCAACCTTGTGCAGGTTGCGTGCCGCGAGATAAAGATTTTTTTCTACTTGATCTGAAACAATCAGGACGTTATCGAGTTCGAACTCTTTAAGCTTGTTAACCAAGTCTTTTGTTTTGTGTGATTCGACTGTGAAATCATTAACGGCAATCAGTCGCTCTTGCCGGATTAGTTCGGAGAGAATGCATTGCATCGCTCCGCGGTACATCTTCTTATTAATCTTCTTGCTGTGATCCTGGGGGCGGGCTGCGAATGTCACGCCACCGGAACGCCAGATAGGAGAACGAATAGTACCGGCGCGGGCACGGCCTGTGCCTTTTTGACGCCAAGGTTTACGGCCGCCGCCCTGGACCTCGGAACGGGTCTTCTGCTTGACGGTACCCTGGCGTGCGCCTGCCATATAGGTCACGACAGTCTGATGCACCAGCGGCTCGTTGTATTCACGGCCGAAAGATTCATCAGAGACTGAAACTGTTTCTTTGCCCGACTTGTTACCAGGCAATGCAAGTGCTAATTCCATGACTTACTTACCTTTTCACCTTGATCGCCGGACGGACGATAACGCTTGAACCTGTTGCACCGGGTAGTGCTCCCTTTATAAGCAGTAGATTGTTTTCACTGTCTACGCGGACTACTTCCAGACTCTGTGTGGTCTTCTGCTCGGAACCCATCTGACCAGCCATCTTCTTACCCTTGAAGACGCGACCTGGTGTCTGGCATTGGCCAATAGAACCAGGGGCACGGTGCGAGATGGAGTTACCGTGGGTGGCATCCTGCATGCGGAAGTTGTGACGCTTCACACCGCCCTGGAAACCTTTACCTTTTGAAGTACCAGTCACATCCACTTTCTGGCCAGCTTCGAACAGTTCAACGGTAATCTCTTTACCGAGTTCCATTTCTTCCAGCTCGCTGGTGCGGAATTCCCACAGCCCATCGCCGGCTTCGGTATTCGCTTTTGCGAAGTGACCAGCCTGGGCCTTGTTTACGTGTGATGCTTTACGCGAACCAGCAGTCACCTGAACAGCGCTATAGCCATCCGTCTCAGGTGTCTTGATCTGAGTCACACGATTGGGCTGAACCTCTACCACTGTGACAGGGATAGAAGCACCTTCTTCAGTGAAAACGCGGGTCATGCCGCTTTTTCGACCGACTAAACCTAATGACATTGTGTTAAGACCTCTTAGTGCAAGGGGCTCAAACCCGCTCTGGCCGCTGACGCGTTGCACTTAGTTTGCCGTCGCCCGAACCATGCCGAGGACAGCCAGAATATTCAGTGCACCAAAACTTTAAGTTAAAAAGGGTAGAGAGGACTGATTACTCACTACCTGGTTATATTTTTATCTCAGCTGCTTATTGCAGACTGATCTGTACCTCGACTCCTGCCGCCAGATCCAGCTTCATCAGCGCGTCGACCGTCTTCTCAGTCGGCTCAACGATATCCAGCAGGCGCTTGTGGGTACGAATTTCGTACTGATCACGGGCGTCTTTGTTGACGTGTGGCGAGATCAGTACCGTAAATCTTTCTTTATTGGTTGGCAGCGGGATCGGGCCTTTGACCTGAGCACCGGTGCGCTTCGCAGTATCGACGATTTCCTGGGTAGACTGGTCAATCAGACGGTGATCGAAAGCCTTCAGGCGAATTCTGATTCGCTGATTTTGCATCTACGTAAAACTCCAAAAAAATCGTTGTAAAAGAGCAAGTTACTGCGTTCTTTTCCGGCTTGTAATTTTATTACGCCAAAAAAGGATGCGCATTTTAAGGGAGCTGGGGGGTCAAGTCAACAAAATAACGCCCTGAAAGCCTTATATTTCGCGGGCTCGGGCCGATATTCGAATCTCTGTGAAAGGCCCACTTTCGACCCGCATAAAGTAATCAGAAGTGGGCATTTTTCCGCACAATATTCTAGTAGATACCCACGAGTTTTGGGAGAAATCTACAGTTGTGGCCAGCGCATGACTACTAGCGCACCATAATGATGCAAAAAAGCCGAAACCCACGATCTCTGGAGTTTCGGCTTTGCGCTTGCTGCTAGTTATAGCGATCTAACGAATACGCTTGAAGAAATTCCGGGGACGGATGTTTCTCTTGTCCACGACTTCAGTTTCGATGCTGGCTGCATCAATAACGGGAACTTCAGCGGTCTTGCGCTTGAAGGGAGGCGAACCGCGGAAATTTACGACTCGAGCGATTTCAGTTTCCACAGGACCCGAATCCAGTTCCAGCGCGGCGATATCCGCTGCAGGTACCTGAATCAGTTCACGTTTGAATGGAGGCGCGCCGGTTCTATCCACGCTCCAGACACTAACCATGTCGCCATCTTCCTGGTCGGCGCCAATGGCTGTGCAGGACAGCAATGCCAGGGGCGCTGTCAGCCCCGCAATCAATGCTAGTTTGCTCATAATACTCTCCGTTGTCCTAGGCTAATCAGTAATCAATTGGGTGTGATACGAATCATAGCGAAGCTGCGACTTCGGTCTATTCGGACTTACCTGCTTCATTCTTCCAAAAACCCGAAGAAATTTGAATAGTGAAAAAGCAGCTTTCGGTGATAGAAATTTCCAAAGAATTTGCACACTTTTAGTGCTCTTGAACCATATTGGGGCATGAAATTTGAGCAGGGAAAATCATAAGCTATTGAAATAGTTTGAGTTTTACATTGGTGCAGAACTTGCACACCCTATTGCATGAAGCAAAGTCGGCACACGAACTTTAAGCGATCACTATCCAGACTGGCTGCCTGCCTGCTAATGCTGTGCGGCATTAGTGTTGCGTATGGCGAAGTGCCTGGCCCCGCAGCTACTGGCCTGTTTCAGTATGGAGTCCCGCTGGCACAGTCTAATTCAGGCAGCCTGACGGTGAGGGCCAATCTGGGCGCAGTGGAAGCCGAGTTCTTGCTGGATACCGGTGCCAACATGGTAACTGTAAACCGAGACCTGTTCCGTCAACTCAAGCAGCAAGGTTCAACTGAAAAAGTGGGCCAGGTCGGCGCAAGACTGGCCAGTGGCAAACTGGAACTGCTGGATGTTTATCAAGTAGAACACTTCCGTCTTGGCGATGGCTGCGAGCTCGGTCCCGTTCAAGTGGCTGTCCTCAAGCGCGGTGGTCGCAATCTGCTGGGTATGAATGCCTTACAAGCTGCCGCACCTTTTGCGATCTACACTTCTCCGCCGGCATTGGCACTAAGCAGTTGCTGACAACACGATGGCCCAGACCAGAGCGCCATCATCAATTATCCGATAGACCGTTTACGCTGGTAGACCATCAGCTTTAGTCCGATTTCCGGACCTGACTCAGTTAGTACTAAATCCTGCCCAAGTGTCATTGTGGCGTTGCAGGCTTCACCATGGGATGCTGCATTAACCCTGATTATCTACCGCGCTTTCAACAGCATTGATCACTTCATGTAACTGTTTGAGGCGAAATGGCTTCTGCAGAAAAGCAGAGATGTCAGTAGAACCCAGTTTTTCAGCAGCTACTGTGGCGTTATAACCTGACATGATGATGATTTTTACATCGGGAATGATCTCTCTTAAACGAGCAATCAACTTGGCACCGGACAGACCAGGCATCGCCAAATCCATGAGAATCGTTTCAACCTCGACACCACTCGCCAATAGTTCCAAGGCAGCTTCGCCACCCTCGGCTGTGACCACCTCACGACCAATCGTTGCCATGGCGTCTTTTACCAATTGCCTCGGCAGTTCCGAATCATCGATTGTCAGAATGGGTAACTGGCTGCTTGATGGCTCAGTGCTTCGGACCTGAGTGACCTCCTGCAAGGTATCAAGCGGCCGACTAGTGGTCGGCAGATAAACCCTGAAACTGGATCCTTCCCCAACGGCTGACCGAACCTCAATAGCACCATTCAGCATGCGCAGTATGCCGAAGATAGCCGCTAATCCAAGCCCTCTACCATCAAACTTAGTCGTATAAAACGGATCGAATATCAGTCGCACATTATCTGGCGACATTCCTGCGCCATTGTCGCGAACACTGATACAGACATAAGGACCCCTCGATTCACCGGGCACTACCGCATCGGCAGGCAATTGTTCGGCAGCACTCAACTCCACCGTGACGTTGCCTCCTTCTTCACATGCGTCTCTGGCATTGGTAATCAGGTTCAACAGAATCTGCTGTAGTTGAGCAACTTCGATTTCTACGGGTTGTAGCGAATCTGCCAGGTCAAACTCAAGTGTAAACGTATCACCCAGGGTCGTTTTCAACAGGTCCTTTAGTTTTGTTAACTCGGTGGCAATATCAATCACGCTGGGCTCCATGGTGCCTTTGCCTGCATAGATCAATAACTGTTGGGTTAATGTTTTTGCCTGCAGTGCAGACTCTTCGAGTGACTTCAATCGGCGCCGGACGTTCCCGGTTTCGCCAAGCTCAAGCTCACTGGCAGCGAGTTCAGCGTTGCCAAGAACGTTTACCAGCAGGTTATTGAAATCATGTGCAACACCGGCAGCCAGCATTCCCAAACTGTCCAGCTTTTGATTCTTCATGCCTTCCAGTTCCAGTCTGCGGCGTGCGCTAATATCACGAATCACTGCAATCACACGTAATGCACCTTCGCGGGTATAGAAGCGGCTGGCGGTGACCTCGACCCAACGCTCATCGCCATCCGGATGACGCACTCGATAATTGCGACCGAAAGGACCACCGGTAACCATAGTTCTCAGGTCAGTGGAAAAGTTCGGCATACGATCGTGCATGTCCGTCTCAGGTTTTAATTTCTCTACAAACTCTATTGCTTTCGTCCCTTTTAAACTTTCGACAGTAAATCCCAGGTTCCTTTCGACATTCGGGCTTACGTAAGTAATGCGCCCATCTGTTCCAAGCTCAACAATCACATCTTTAGACTTTGAAGCCAAAGCATCGAAACGATCTTCGGCTGCCCGCTTGGCAGCACTCTCGATCTCAGCTTTCTCCATCAGGTTCCGGGAGCGCTCAATCCAGGCCACCAATTGTGTTGCGGCCATAGGTACGCACACTGCCAACCAAAGCCACCACTCAAAATAACCTGTTCCGCTCAGTGCTTCCTGTACGGCATCAAAGATTTCAATAGCAACGAGAGCTGCATACCCTAACCCCAAGCCTGCTCTTATCCAGTTTTCATCTATCCTGGTAAATGACAGATAAGCGCAAAAACCTAACAAGGGGATTTCAGCAAGCGTCGATATCAGAGCACTCGCTGTCACCAGCCCCAGAAAGCTGAGACTCACTTTCAGAAGAATGAGTGCGATTCCCAGAATGACTAGCCACAGGGGAATCGGCAGCAAAAGGAATATGTATAAACCTGCCAGTTGCAGTAGCGGGAAGAGCGAGGCGAGCAAAACTGCAGTAACCTCGGCGATTGGGGGCGCACTGATTGCGATCCCGGTGAGAATCTGAATCAACCAGGCCCAGGACCAAAGCAGCACACCAAGGTAGACTCGCCGCGTCAGCATTAGCGTGACAGCTATTAAGAGTCCGAAGAAGCCCAGTCCCAGATATTCAAGTGCGTTCATCAATACACAACTCTATACACTCAATTTTTACTGTGTACCAGTAGAGCAGAACTGCAGCTTGTTGTGCTCGACAATAGCATCAAAACACTGCCCTTCAGAGACCAGGAACTGTCATTATCATGACACGCCAAAATAACGACTCATAAAAAACGCTCTATAACGCTCTATGCTGATTCGATGCTCGTTAGACTAAATCTGTAGCAAGAAAGGCGCCAAGCCATGGGCTGGTATTTGTGAACCTGGCCGCACAAAATCTGGTTACAGCCATTAAATTCAGGAGAAAATTGAGACAGTCAGATCCTGTTACTGCTACTCAACAATGAACTGACCCATCATGCCGTGGTCCTCGTGCTCGAGGATGTGGCAATGATACATATAGGGAAGATCAGGATCTGAAAAGTGCAGAAATTCCATGACGAATCGCACTGTTTCCCCTGGGCCGATCTTGACCGTGTCCTTAAAGGCGCGCTCATGGGGAGGGGGTGGACGACCGTTGCGGTCTTTTACCTGGAACTGTCCATGATGCACATGGAACGGGTGCATCATGCGTGAGTTGTTGGTGATTTCCCAGATTTCGGTAGACCCCATCGGCACTCTGACGTTGATACCCACCATGTGCATGCTGCGGCCATTAATGAAGAATAATTCCTCATTACCCTGGCCTCCACGGCCACTGCGACCTCCGCGGCCCATCATGCCCATGCCCATTGCCATAGTCAGATCGAAACGACGGACACGATCAATACCCACCGCTTCGTAGTCCACCAAGCTGGTCAGCACGGGAGGCAATTCAGGCGATGGTTGAAGCTGAGACTGGGGGCGGATTGCCATAATGTGGAAACTGTCGTTCTCATACACCGGCCCCCTGTGTCCCATCATGTGGCGGGTTCGGTAGGGTGAGTCGACAGCCATGGGCACACTAAGCATATTAACTGGCGCACCATCACTGAAATCCACAACGATTTCGCAACGCTCCGCTGGTGCCAGAGTCAGCACCGTCACCTGCAGTGGCTGCCCCAGAAAACTGCCGTCACAACTGAGCTGCGTAAACTGTCGATTGTCACTGAAAGCGATATTGTAAGTGCGGGCATTGGAGCCGTTGAGCAGGCGAAAGCGAACTTTACGCGTGGTGGGGACGAAATACGGATCCAGCGTGCCATTAACGAGGATAGTGTCGCCATGCATGCCCATCATGATGTCGTGTCGTGAACTCACATAACGGAATGAACCGTCCTCGTTAAATCGCCGATCCTGGAAAACGACCGGTATGTCATCCACACCATACTCGGAAGGTAGCTCCAGTGATCGACTCTCTTCGTCTTCCACCAACAGCATGCCTGCCAAACCCCGGTACACCTGTTCACCAGTTTTGTCGATGAGATGGGAGTGATACCAGAAAGGTCCTGCCTTCTGCATTACAGTGAATTCAGCACTCCAGCGGCGACCGGGTTCGATGATTTGATGCGGGCCACCGTCGGCACTGGCAGGTACATGCAAGCCATGCCAATGCACCGTCGTCGGTTCATCCAGTCTGTTTTCAACATCAATTGAAACGTCATCCCCATCCCGCAGCCTCAGCGTCGGCCCAAGGTAGGAGCCATTGAAGCCAATGGTAGGAGTACTCCGATCAGGGAAGAACTGCGACTCTCCCGATTGAGCGACCAATTCATAGTGACGGCGACCACCGCGACGATTCCCGGTTACCAGCGGTGGAATGCGCAATTCATTAGCGCCCTGCTGTGCCAGTAAAGATTGCGGACACCATATTGCCGCTGCACCAGCTCCAGTAGCTTTGAGGAATCGTCGACGATCCAGCATAGTTAACTGCTCCTCCCCGAATGAATTGAATGCATTGCCTGCCCTTCGCCACCTGGCATTTACTTAGTCTCAGTTTAATCCGAATACCCAATTCCAATCTTGATCCAGATTGGATTTATCGCATCGCCTGGATTCTAAACGCTAGCTAATACTGGTTAACAGTTTGATGTAGCGCAGGCTGTAAGCCTGCATTAACAACTAGTATTAGAGCTTAGGCAACAAAATTAGTGAGGTACGTTCGATGAACGTGAAACACGCTTTCTTGTTTTTCCTGGTATTGGCCTTTGGCTTCAGCACTATGCCAAGTCTGGCACAGCAGGATCATAGCAGTCATGGCAATCAGCAGCAGGACGCGGAGCAAGACAATAGTGGCGGCATGATGAGACGCGGCGAAGGTGAAGAAGGCGGCGGCATGCGCAGAATGCGTCGGGGTATGGAGCGAATGCAGGAACGCATGACTGGCAATGGTGCTGCTACTGTTGGTCAGAGTGCGTTCGCCGTGATCCGCGATGTTACCCGCAGCTTGCAGGCGGACCCGGATACCGACTGGAGCCAGATCAACCTCGAAGCCTTGCGTCGGCATCTGGTGGACATGGATCGTATCACTCTCTATTCAGAAGTAGAGACAAGTGAGTTAGAGGGTGGCTCCCGTTACTTGATTACCGCTGAGGACGAGCGCACGGTGGAAGCTATCCGGCGCATGGTGCCCGCTCATGCCCAGCAGATCGAACGTGAACTTGGCTGGGATACCGCCACCGACACGGTTCGCGATGGCATTGAGTTAACCGTTGTCTCCAACGATCCCGCACAAACTGCAATGATCCGCGGCTTGGGCTTTATTGGATTCATGGTTCAGGGCGAACATCACGCCGATCACCACCTGATGCTGGCAGGCGGTAATCCAGAAGCCAGTGGAGGTATGGGCATGATGGATCGCGGAGGGATGAACCGTGGCGGTGATGATGACGAGGATGCCTCCGATCAATCAGGCAATCACAATCACTGATCAGTAATGAACTAAGGACAGTTCAGAGGGGCTTCGCCGCCACCACTATCTCAGAGAATGTCCATTCTCTCGCTCCCTTCGATTCTGCTACGGGGCGATCTCGAGCAGCGAGCGGCCGGCAATTGCTCCTGCATTGCCGGCATACCGTCCATCCTTGGACATAAGAACTTTCAGAACAAGGCGGAAGTGGTTTTTGAGTGGGGAGCATACAAACAGTATGTGACCCGCTCGAAAATCGCTTCCAACGCAGTGCTGGAAGTTCGCAGCCGCTGCGTCCCTAGAGACGATAAAGCCAGCACACCTTTTCAGGTGGGCTGGCGCTATCAAATCTCAGACTTTGTCTTATTCGATGATCTTACTTACTACGCCGGCTCCGACGGTTCTACCGCCCTCGCGGATAGCAAATCTTAATCCCTCGTCCATGGCGATCGGTGCAATCAGATCAACAGTCATCTTGATGTTGTCGCCTGGCATTACCATCTCAGTACCCTCAGGCAGCTCAACGTTGCCAGTCACATCCGTAGTACGGAAGTAAAACTGGGGACGGTAGCCCTTGAAGAATGGCGTATGACGACCACCTTCATCCTTGCTCAGGATATACACCTCAGCTTCGAACTTGGTGTGAGGCGTAATCGTGCCGGGAGCAGCCAGTACCTGACCACGCTCAACTTCATCACGCTTGGTACCACGCAACAGAACTCCCACGTTCTCACCCGCACGGCCTTCGTCCAGCAGCTTGCGGAACATCTCAACACCAG
>JANQJM010000131.1 GCA_028281635.1 Pseudomonadales bacterium
AAAAGCTTGTCTGTGATTGGATGGAACGCACCATCGGCTGGAATTGAAGCATCCGCAGTTAACGCGACCCCTGCCCTCGCTGGCGCCCTGATCGCACCGCCAACATCGAGACGAATTTGATCCGTATAGGATTGATGACCGGAAATTGAGTCATCACCCAGCTCCGGAGTGCTTACCGAAACCTTGCCTTCCTTATCCAGGGACAGAATGGTCTTACGTTCGTTATCTACTGCATCGGTGTGAATAAACTGCAGCGATTCGTCTTTTGCCTGATAGCTAAGTGACCAGGAAGGGTGCTTGTCGGTAAGCTTGCGAAAGAAGCTGATCAGATTTTCAATATCATTGGTATTTTTTTGCGGCGTGATTTCAAAACCAAATTCTTCTGATTTAGTGAATCCCTCATCAATAGTATTTAATGCCGAATCAATCAGATCAGCGAAGTGTTCTTCGGAGGGCAGTTTACCTGCGCCGAAGAATCGCTTGAGCGTCTCTCTGTTTTGCTTCGCCATCTGCTACATTCCGCCGATTATGAAAGTATTACCAATTTCGAGCTCTCTTATGCCCGTTACTTCCGGTGCAATAGGTTCAATCTGTGTTGCCACCTCAATGTGATGCCGCTTAAGTGGCATCATAAGACTCCAGGGAAAAGTAGGTACGATATCCGCGCTCTCATTGACTATTTCATTGCGCACAGAATCGTCGAGTTTGTAATAGCCATCAGAACTTCGGGTGATATGCAACATGGAAAAATCCGTGACATAACTGATGTAGTCCTGGTTGTAGATATGCGAATAGATATCTTCCCGTCTCATCAGCGATGACAGTTGAAGCCCATATCCTCCCATCGCAAATGGATTGAGAAACTGGCAAATATCCTGGTTGAGAATTTTTGAATAGTTCATGCCCTGAGCGTATTTTTCAAACACGACTTTGCAACGGACCTGCACCCACTCATAGATCGGATTCGCAACCTCTACCTGGGCAAAAGCTGAACTCAAAGATGAAACATAATCATGAATATCATTGAGATACACAGCGCTCAGCTTGGGAGACTTACCGATGATGTCATCTGGATTGGATATTCGCGGGGTGACCACAATCAACAAGTGCCCCGGAACCTGGTGCAAACTGGAAGTTTGTCGATTGGGAAAGCACGCTACTTTGCCAACCATAGGAAACTTTTGCAGGATCAACCGTTCGTAGTCCCAGGCACTTATCGCACGAGATCGGTGGCGTATCCGCTCGCTAATTCGCGTGTTCAGTTGCCTGCGGTCTTCTGTATCAGCGCTTTGTATAAAACCGTCCAACTGACTAACAGATGAGATACCCGGGATAGATGTAACAGGCCGCCACTGCAGCGCAGTCCTGGAAACTTGCCGCCAATCGAACACTGCCTCATCTTTTGCACGGCGCAGAGTCACAGCATGGGTCTTCAATTGGCGTAAACTGCAGAAACTGCTGGATTGATTATCTGAAGCCAGCTTCAACCAATAGAGATCGCCAGGCATGTCGGAGTGTCTGTTGGAAAAGTCTTTTGGTAGCTCAAGTGTGACGATGCCGGAACTAAGGAATCCTTTGGTGCCATCGGAAACGATTTGGTCTTCACGCAAAGGTTCCCAGCCTGCCGATCCCAGAATAGACCAACTATGTGCAGCCTCGGTTCCCGATTTACTGCGCACAGAATCATCAGCCATGGAAAAATACAGGCTGAGACGGCTAGGTGCTTCTGAAGCCGATATGCCAATCAGCAGATGCCCATCTTGTTCGAATGGCTTGAAGATACCATTCTCTGACCTGCCCACATCTGGATAGATTTTTTCAGTTCCGAAGGGATGAATCCTGTAGACCTGCTCACTCTGTGTATCGACTTTTTCATCTGGGGCAGTGCGCATACTGATAGTCGAGCTGGCAATGTAGTCTACGCTCAGTTTGTTCAGCAAGGGAGTGTAGGGAGACTTGGGCAAATTGCTCCTCTTACCCATCTTCTTTCTTGAGTTTGCCTCAATCGTCTCGGTCAGTCGCATCGGATACTCGTGGTGCCCGAACGCGGCTTCGGGCGAAGCCAGAGTCAATTTGATAAACCCACTACGGGTTCGAAGACCGAGGTCGAAGTCTTCTTGCAGCTGGTCAGTGTCTACTGGTTTGAGGTGCTCAACCGAATCGACATCAATTATTTGATGTTCACTGAGTTTGCGCCCGGATGACTGAAACAAAGGAGCCACCTGAATTTGCGAAGCTGTCACCGGCTGCCAACTACCACTGTTCAGCACGTTGACCTTGGCCGTAAAACTCTCGTTTTTATACTTTGATGGGTAACCTTGATAGTGGCCGTAGAATCCTTCTTCACCAGACGGCAATTCACCCCAGTGCAGGTGAATGCACAGGGCGTCAATGTGTTTTCTTGCCGCTTCTGGCGACGCCAACGCAAAATAGGAATTGGTGCTGGGGTTTGGCCCAAAAGGATAAAACGGCTTTGAAGGGTCCAGTTGGCTGATATTGTTGTAGACAACTACATTCCTTACCCCGTGCGCTTCAGCCGAAACACCGATTTCTTCCAGGTCGTATTTTTCCAGCAAACTGTACACATTGAGACTCGCCTCTGGATTAAGGCTACATTTCAGGAGTGGCAATTCCGTATTCCAGCCATCACCATGGGTTCCCGGTGAACAGCCACAGATTGCGGGCGCATCTGGGGAGACGTTAAACACTAACTTGAAGCCAGAATCGTCATGGGGGCCTTTAAGCACGTCGTAGCGGCTAACCCGGTGCCAACCATCTTCGATGCTGAGATCGATCACAAATGCAGAGCCCAGATACTTCTTGAACAGACGGTCTCGTCCCAACAGCAGTTCCTGTTTCACCGCCTTGAGCGACTTTTCACAGCCAAGCTCACGAGCAGTGTTGTCCAGTGAGCCATCCAACAATTTGCCAAATGTCACATTTTCTAAAAGGAAATGCCGAACGATGTCTCCAAGACCATGTAAAAATTCTTCCTGCGAGTCGGCATGCATCAATCTGTGTTGCAACGGGTCAGCTTGCACTGCCGTGGCGTCAACTAGCTCGAGGACGCCTGTAAACAGGTCAGCGCAGGATATGGCTGGCAGCTCCTCTCCTGTTGTGACGTTAACGCGTTTTGGAGTATCGCTTCGGTCCACCATTTCGGCAGCGGCCATTATTCGGGTGATGGAGCCTTCGGAAAGGTTCACCTTCAAGGATTGCGAGTCCTCGATTTTCAATGAGGCCAGGGACAAGGCGTAGAGTGAAGCCTTGAACTCTCCTCTGGTTTTCACCTCAGCCAACGAGGCGATGTAAGAAGAAAGAGGCTTGGCTTTCTCATCGAGATCAATACTCAAGATGATTTTTCTGTCGCCTTCCTCAAGGAACAGAACATTTGATGCAACCGCGATACCCATATCTGCAGCTGATTGCGTTTCGGCCAGGTTCTTGGTATTTGCGATTGCATCTCCAAATAGTGGCCAGCTCAGTTCATTGTCATAGTCGTCATAAGCAGGCTCGAGAGGAATAAGCTGACGTTGAATTTTGGTTACGAAATTCATATCGCACTCAGGAGTTATCATCCTTTCCCTGGCAAAATTCAAAGTATGTAAGGCCGCTACTTTCGCATCGCTCACCAGAAGTTCTTCACTGCTTTCGAATAAAACATCTTTAAGATGCTCATCTTTCATGCATGTGAAGTTTCTGCCTTTCTCTATTTGAATTGGTTCCGCACCGTCAGGTATCTCAAAAGTGAGCACTGTAGTTTCAGCATCCTTCTGCCGATTGTGAGTTCTCAGAATTTCCCGGTAGTAAAAATCTAGGTGACGTTGAGTAAACGAGTTCACGTTCTCCTGGGCATATTGATATAACTTGAGGAAAGCGATGAAGAGACTTATTGCAGGATCGTGTGATTCTGTTTTCAGCGCCTGTGGAAGCAAAACCTGACAATGGGTTTTGAGGTTGTCGAATGCATTCAGGAACTCAAATGTAGACCGAGTCAACATCTTGGCTGCCGCAGCATCATTCTCAATATTGGATATCACTGCGCGTCCGTACTGATTTCCCGAGTCTACATTTGCGGTTTGAACATCCCAGATGCTGCTCAGACGAGGAAAGTCGGACCCATCCACTTCTTCATCGGCGTTACTAAAATAATCGAGTAGCTTTCCAACATTATGCGCCTCCGCTAACAGACTGCTGTAGATAAGTCGTTCTATCAACGCAGCGAGGTCTCTGGCAGGTAAGGACTGCGAGCGATTTAGATCTTTCAGCCAGCTATTGAGGTCCGCAATTAGCGGCAGGACCAAAGCGAACAATTGCCTGGCGGAGTTAGAACGGCCAGACGAGATTCGATTGCGAAGAGAGGTAATGTCCCTGTGAATGATGAGGGCCATGATGACAATTTCATTTGAAGCAAGAAAGGAACGCCAGTTGCCACTTTCGATAGCGCCAGAATTGTAGTACTTCAATGATGAGGCGAATTCCACACTCGCAGCGAGCAGGTCCTCAAATGTCATTTCATCGACATTGAAATATCCCTCCTCCAGGGCAAAAGGAAGCCTATGGTCCTGATCCATACCCTTTGGTGTATATGCGAGATTCGTATTTGTCATTTATATAAATCGCCTACCGGGCGCTTCTTACTACAGAATGTCTACTGGATCGTTCTCCTGGCTACCTCTTACTAGATGCTGACCGACGTCCCCTCTTGAATATAGAATGGGTAGACGATATTGCTGCGCGTATTAATTGAAATAATTGTGTACTCAATCTGAATACGCACCAGACCGTCATAGACATCCTCTGTATCAATCGAAATATCTTCCAGGGTTATTCTTGGCTCGAAGAACAGTATTGCGCGTTCAACGACGTCTTTTATTTCGGTAATGGCCGTCTCATCCATTGACTCAAAGATCATGCTCTTAAGTCCGCAACCATAAGAAGGCTGCATGACACGCTCCCCCGGGGCGGTTGAGAGCAATATCCCGAGGCTCTCTTTGATATCAGCTTCCAGCGATACCATTTGCAATTCGAGCACACCATTATTGCGCTCGAACTGAGGCGGAAAACTCCAGCCCCGTCCTAGAAAAGAATTATCAGAACTATTTGCCATTATTTCTTTCCATAACACTCTTTCTACGAAACTTAGCCACCGATCATAACCGTTGGACAGCCGACTGAGATTTGTCCACCATGAGCTGTTGTGTCGCCCATGCGAGCTGCTGGTTTACCTCCGATAGTTACTGTGGTTGAACCCATAGCAATAGTGTCCGGTGGACCAACGCATACACAACTATCAGAAACCACCGCTGCCGGCATCTTGCCAATTAATACTGTTGGCACACCGGGGCCAACGATTGGTCCTCCAACATGTGGTACCGGTGGCACACCCGGAGTCTGCATGGGACAGGTATGCATATCGGTTATTCTTGCAGCCAGTGGCATGGTCTCTACTTCTCCTGTTTTACTGGTTCTGTTTGTTCAGATCGTTAATTAATCATTACCATGGCGCCTTTCACTGTGGTGTTGCCACCCGCAGACAACTCGGCCGAGGCGCCACCCTTAACGGTCATTCCGACGTTGGCACTATGTTCTATGTTTAACCCCGACGCTTTTACATCTGCGCTCGAGGAAATAGATATTTCCCCAGTTGCATCCAGTGAAATTTTGCCAGTCGCCTTGATAGCGATGTCTTTCGGGCTATCAAGAGTGATACCCCCGGTGCCTAACTCAACCTTGTTATCAGTCTGATCCTGGATCAGTATCGATTTGTCATCGTCACTGATCACAATCTTGTTGCTTTCCGGTGTGACAATCGTGATGACCTTATTCTCATCATCGAATTCGACTTTCATCTTGCTCTGAGTAACGATTGCCTTAATGTAGTTTTCAGCAGTAAGGTCATAAGGTGGCGTGCGACTCGCGCTGTACAAACTGCCAAGGATCACGGGATGCCCAGGATCGTTATTGAGATAACCGAGTATCACTTCGTCACCAATCTCGGGAATAAAGAATTCACCAAAGCCATTGGACGCGTAGTAATTTGACAGCCTGGCCCACACTCCTTGTGTTTCAGCCTGCAATAAAGGCACTTTCACCTGAATCCTGTTTTGTTTTTCTGGGTCTTCATCGAGTTTCATTACCACGCCGATGTGCAATCCTTCCACACCTGGTAGCAGACCTGATGCCGGCGGAGCGGTTAGATCGCGCTTTTCCGCAAACCAATCGGCCGATAGTCCAAAGTGAACTTCGGTACTCCAGTCACCTTCTGCAATCTCGTGAATGACACCACTGACGAACACATCACCATTGAAGCGATCACCCACCCCGGCAACCTGAATTAATCCTCCAGGCTTGGCTTTCGCCGATCCCTGAAATTTCATTCTTCCGGTGATGCGGGACAGACCCGACTTCACCTGTTGAGCCGATGCCCAATCCCCCAGAGCAGTGCTCTCCATGCTGATCGGAGTTTGCAGGGTATAGGTATCCAGCCCGAGCACACTGGCCAGGTCAGAGGAATCCAGGTTTCCCTGATCGTTAAGACTTTCAGTACCAGCAACCTGTTCAACAACGTCTTGAGTGCCAGGATCCCAACAGTAACCCTTTACCTGGGAAAACTGATTGCGTGCATCCAGATCAGCATGGAACTCAATCAAATCCTCACCATAGGTCACCCCAAGAGCGGCTGAACTGCTGACGTCAGGCGCAGCTACTGATACTTCAGCATCATCAACGACCACTAACATACCGTTAACTTCTGCTCTCGAAAGCAGGAAATCCCAATCGGTGCAGTAGTATTGAACAAGTTCCGGATGCTGGGTTGTGGTGCTGTCGGTGCTTGCTGTCAGTCCACTGTAGTTGCCGATCAGAGTTGAAAAGATGTCACTGTCTTTTTGATCTACATAGTTGGCATTCTTGCGGCCAACTGTCATGGCGATGGATTTGTCGCGACATTCGATCTGCAACCTAGCGTAGTTATCGCCAGAAATTTTTACGCTGTGTTTGACGACTATGCCTTCGAAGATTGTTTCTTCATCGTCTCCATAGCCAGCATCAATCTTGATTTCACTTCCGGGTTTTAAATCATCTGAATCACTTATGGGAAATTCCTTGTTCGGCATGTTGCCATCAGGAATTGTGATTCTGGCCACAGGGATCATATTGACAGCCTTTTCAACTTCGATGCTGTCAAACTCAACCGTATCCGGAAGTTTCGAGCCACCGCTGTAAACAGTAAGCCTTAGTACTCCTTCGCTGTCTTTGTCAGGAGAATCAGCCATGGCTTAGGAAAGAGGTGGAAAAAAGAGTTTTTGACCAGGCTTGATGTCACGGAAATGACTTAGCCCATTCGCCTCAGCAACTGCCAGATAGTAAGCACTATCTTTATAGACCTGATTACACAGCAGAGGTAATGTATCTCCCGCCTTGACTTCGACCACATGGGTCAGATCGGGTGACGAGGTTCTGGCTGCCAGACTGCTTTCTTCTTTGCTGACAAAACCAGTAAACTTCATGTCAGCAGTTGCCCTCAGGGGTTCACCATTCGGCTTGAACAGCTTATAGGTCAGCTTCATCGAAGCGAGACGACCATAGAAAATCATGCTACCCCATAGCAGCCGCACCACTTGAGGCTCGTGATCGATACCCTTGTATTCGTAGACGACGCTATTCAGGTTTTGTAGCTGGGTCTTAACATCATCATACTGCACGGGTTTATCGTCGCTTGTTGCGGTGGCGTAATCCATGACAACCCCAGTGCCATCGATGTGAATCTCAAACGAAATCTCATCGGGCAGAGTTTTGTGAAAGCGAGAGTTCGAACCCGTGCTGCCTTGAGTTTTTTCCTTGTTGTAAGAGATCTTTTTCTGATGGATATAACTCTTTGGATTCATCATCACCTGGAACTTGTCAGTTGCTCCAGATTTGAGTGAAATCTTGCCGCTGTCGGGATCAATGCTACAGGCAGTGATCAAGAGTTTTTTTAGTGTGCCCTGCTGCAAGCCAGCCATTATCGTTCTCTCGCATTCGCCAGGGATTCGGAAACGATCTGCTTACATTCAGCGAGCAATTCCTTTTTGAACGCTTCCAGATCAATACCGATATCCTCATCAGTCTGCGAATTCGAATCGCCTTCGCTGACTGAAGATTTGATGATTAGCTGTTTAACTTCGATGGTCATGGAAACTACAAAATCCTGTTCGAGTAGTTGTAGCTAAGTTCGATTTTCTCGATCGCCAGATCATTCTTGGTGGAATTGAAACCTTCCACTTCCCATTTCACCGGAAAGGCAGTAACAACGTCCCAGGCCCTCACCGGCCCACCCGATTCGTTGAGCAGGCGCACAGAGAGATTCATCGGCTTAATCATACTGATGAATCCATTCTCCAGAGTTTCCTGACACCATTTCACCAGGGGTGAATTGGAGTCAGCTATGCCACGCTTAAGGACCAGCTTGGGGGACTTGACGCCTTTCGGAAGTTGATGAACAAACCGATTCTCGCCGCCTTCATATACAGGCTCGAGTTCGATTTCCGGACTGAGGCCAGATACCTCCAGGAACGAATTATCGTCCGGAGAACTGTTGTCCAGACCGGTGGACTTGCCGATAAAATCGACGCGAAAGTAAAACGCCGGCGCGAGGTAGTCTTCTGTTTTGCTACCCCACGCCTCGTTGTTACTGGCGTCGCCTGACACCGCCATGTGAGTTAACTGACTCGAAAAGTGGCTTTACTAGCCGTTTTCGATAGTCAGTCCCTCATGGGCGATTTCGATGGTCTCGATGGCCACCTCATTGCCGTCCGACTTCAGATCAGTACCAGTGATCTTGGTTGGCCAGGCATTGGCGAGTGTCCATACCATTGTTGGCGCGCCTTCTTCATCGAGCAAGCTGATGGTGACCGGCACACGGGCAATGGTGTTCATCTTGATCTGGCTGAACCAATCCCAGAACTTGTTATCGCCAGTGTATACACCCTTCTTCATGGTGACGTTGCCAGACTTCTTCAGTCCGGGCATTTTCACTGTTGAGAATTCGGGGCTATCTCCCTGTCGATATTCAATCGGTTGTGCTTCGATATCCAGGCCAGAAACTTCCTGGAAAGACATTTCTTCGGTATCCCACTTCACCTGAAAATAAAATTTGGGAAGTGGCCATACCTCTGTGCTTTGGGCTGAACCGTCATCTGCCATGGTATTTCTCC
>JANQJM010000201.1 GCA_028281635.1 Pseudomonadales bacterium
TGGGGTTCCACTGCAAGAAAAATGACCGAGCAGATCGTCGACGTTGTTGCCAGCGGTGATGTATTCGAGATCGACGGCCGTACGGCACAACTCGCTGTCGGCGGTCAATACCGCGACCTGGATTATGATCGAATTGACGATCCACTTGATACAGCTACTGAAGGTAACTTATTGCGACAATACAATAACGGTATCTTCGGAGCGCAGGAAATCGGTGCCGTATTTACCGAGCTGTATCTACCATTGTCAGACACTTTTGATGTTACTTTGGCAGCGCGCTATGAAGACTACGGTGATGACCTAAACACAACAGATCCAAAAGTCTCGCTAGAATGGCGACCAATGGAATGGCTTGGCTTCAGGGGTTCCTGGGGAACTTCCTTCCAGGCACCGGCGATTCGACAAGTCACTCTGCAATCCGAAGGGTTCCTTGCTGATGACCCGGCTTCTCTCGATATCAACGGTAATCTGGTTTGTGTAGACGTCGGAATCAGCAATGGTGGCGCCTATTTCATCACTGGTGAAGGCCTGGATCCACAAGACTCTGAAAACTACAACTTGGGTGTGGTCCTACAGCTAGAGAACGGACTCAATGCTAGCCTGGACTTCTGGGAATTCGATTACACTGATTTGATCGCTGCACCAGAATCAGCACAGGCAATTATTGAAAACGATTGTCTGGATGACGGCATCCCCAATGACCCGCGAATTATTCGCTCTGGTAATGGTCAGTTGAACGCGGTGTTCGGCAACTTTGTCAACATTGGGTCGGTTGTGGCTCAAGGAATGGATTTGAACTTCAGCTATAATACCGGGATAGGCCCAGGTGATTTATCACTCAGCGGTAACTGGACCTATGTTGATAAGTTCGAAGTCGACAAAGAAGATGGCTCGGCGAAATTTGACGGCGCCGGCAGTCGTAATTTCCGTAACAACTTCAACACCATGCCACAACTGCGTGGTAACGTAAGCGCCACCTATCAGTGGGGTGATACGTCGGTCACTGGTACTTTCCGCTACATTGATGATTACACCAATGACCAAAGTAACCACGCAACGGTTGATTCGATGGAAACATTTGACATACAGGTAAGCCGTGTATTCCCGGATTTCTTCGGGCTTGGTGACACAAGGCTTATCCTTGGTGTCAATAACGTCACGGATGAAGATCCACCGGCACTGAAGCGAAACTTCTCTGACGGGACGCCAAGGCCTCCTTTCCGCGCAAGTGCTGGAGGTATAATCTACGATGGTGTCGATCGACCGGGCTACGATCAATATGCTGGTCACAGCTTGTTAGGTCGTATCGTTTACGCCAGATTTACCCACGACTTTTAATGAGTTAATCTGGTAGTAATCCACAGAAAAGGGGGGCAATTTTGCCCCCCTTTTTTGTTATTATCCCATTATATTAAGTCTGCAATCCGGTCACTTCTATGCGCACATTGTTATTTGTTTTAGCAACCCTATTCATTCCCTTGACTGCTCTAGCTCAAGTGGTCCCGCAATCGTCCCTTACAAAGTGTGCCTCAATTGCCGATGCGTCAGAACGGCTGCACTGTTTCGATGAACTGACACAGCAAAATGGTGACGTTTCTGATCAACAGCCCATTGAGCCTATTCCCATTGAGCCTATTAATGTAACGGATTCTGAGCCATCAACATCCTCGACAAGCGTGGAAGAATTTGGCGCAGAACAACTGAGATCCCGCAGCGATCAGTCACGAGATGCAGAAGAAACACGCATTACAGCCATCGTCACCCATGTGTCTAAAGGCGTTCGCGGCAACCTGTACTTCCATCTGGAAAACGGCCAGGTCTGGCGCCAGATAGAGGCTCGATATGTGCCATATCCTCGGAATCAGCGCTTCAACATTGAACTGACCCAGGGCATGATGGGTGATTATCGGGTGCGGGTTGAAGGTAATGGGCGCATGATTCGCGTGAGACGAGTGGAGTAAACCAATGGCACAGATTTCTTCTCCACCAACAAAAGAAATCCCCCGCTTTGACATCAGTCAAAGTGTCTCCATGTTGTTTCCTACATTGCTGGTGGTTTATGACTGGCCAGACAGCGATGCACTGAATAAGGAACTCGCCGAGCTGCTGCTGGCCCGTGAGAAATCCATGGCTAAAAACGGTATGCAGCGTTCCAATGCCGGAGGCTGGCAATCTCCGGGAAACCTGATCACCTGGCCCGAGGAAGCATTTCAAACCCTGAAGTGGCGAATTGAAACACTAGTTCTTAACTTAACAGACCAGATCGTCCGGGACACAGGTCACAAAAGGACATTCAGACTCACCATGGATGCATGGGGGAACATTAATAGAAATGGTGAATACAATGTGGTTCACACCCACCCCAATTGCATGTGGTCCGGTTGTTATTATGTTCAAAAGGGCAACCCTGACCCCGCTATTCGGCAAAACGGCCTTTTGGAAATGTTGGATCCTCGCGAAGCGGCAAACTATCTGGCCGTCGACAATACAATTCTAGATGGCCGGGAATTTGTCGACAATGTCCCCGGGCGCATGTTGCTTTGGCCGAGTTGGATGAAGCACATGGTCCACCCCTTTGTTGGCACTGGCGACCGAATTTCCATTGCGTACAATGTCAATGTAATAGAAGAACAACCACAACAGTAAAGCTTAGGTTTTACTTTGTATTCTGCGAAGTTGATGGAGAACTGTTCAAATGCAATCTTTTGTGAAAAATCCGATTAATCTCCTGGCAACATTTACTGTCACGCTGCTCACATTTAACAATCTGTCATTCGCCCAGGGAACTGCAGCCATACCGAGAGACAAACCTGAGAACGTCGGGGTTTCTTCGGAGAGGTTACTGCGGATGAATACTATCCTGGAGGATTATATTGACAATGATCTGTTGGCAGGATCAGTTTCACTTGTTGCCCGAAATGGCAAGGTTATTCATTTCGAATCCCAGGGCTGGAGAAATGTGGAAGAACGGGAGCCAATGACCGATGACAGTATCTTTCACATAATGTCTGTAACAAAAACTGTTGTGACTGCTGGCCTGATGATTCTTTATGAAGAAGGCCATTTCCGTCTTACCGATCCTATCAGCAACTACATTCCGGAAATTGCAGGCAAAAAAGTTCAGATTACAGACGAATCCGGTCTGCAGTTAGTTGACGCAAATGGGCCTGTTACATTCCGTCACGTTATGACTCAAACTTCAGGCCTGGATCCGATCCAGGAATTTCTATCCGAAGAAGAAAAACAGCTGCTGGGAAGAAAGCACACCCTGGAAGAATCCATCCTGGCCTGGTCGAGCTTACCTCTTAGATTCCAGCCCGGAGAATCCTACCATTACGGTTCTTCACTCGACTATGTAGCTTTTCTGATCGAAAGAATCTCGGGAATGTCTCTAGCCGAATTTCTGCAGCAACGCCTGTTCAGCCCTCTGGGCATGGAAGATACCTCCTATGAGGTACCACCAGAGAAACTGCATCGAGTATCGGCGGTGTACCAACCTACAGGACCCAACAATACTATCGAATTGTATCGTAGCCCCGAGTACAGCCTGGAACCAGTATCCGGTGGCGCATACCACGGTGGCTGGGCTGGAATCTATTCCACCACGGGAGACATGTGGCGATTTGCCCAGATGCTGGCCAACGGCGGGGAATTACA
>JANQJM010000107.1 GCA_028281635.1 Pseudomonadales bacterium
ATGGTGTTATCGCCTGTGCTCCTCACTTCAGTGCTTTTGAAATTCATGGTTGGGTGCGTGGTTACATTAAACCATTGCTCGGCCATCAGATGCTCTTCCCAGGTATCGTGGTTCATGTTGAGGCTGCCAATTTGAATGGTGATATCGGCGCTGGATGCGCTGACATCTGTTTCATCAAATTCGATGGCTCCGCCGAAGTCGACGAACATGCCTCTTGAGAATGAGAAGCCCTGGTGATTGACTGAAAACCCGATCTGCGTATGGGTGGTGTCCAGGGTGTAGGGAGCTGCTCCGGCGGCGCCGGCTCCCAGCAACAGTGCTGAAGTGGTGAGTGCGAGAAAGGTATTTTTCATTTAGTAAATCCTCCTTAATTAGTAGATGTATATTCCATTACAACAGAATGAAAAGCGTGACTTAGCATACCTCCATCGAGAGCAGGCTGGAAGGCCTGAAGAATCAATTAAGTCCATTCATTAGCCACTAATGGTCTGCCCCATTGGCTTTGCGGATCAGGAGCATGATCGCATAGATAAGACTGGTAACCTGCCAGTAAGCATAATTTCGGCAATCGACATTAATAACACTGCCCATTCAACTCAATCGACTCAATCTTATGTACAATGCCTCCGGGATCTAACAACAGCTATTCATTGTGAGGCATTACTATGGAGAACACGCGCCACCCATTATTCGCATTTTTAATCTGCGCGGGACTGTTAAGTTGCAGCGAACCGGCGACAAACCCTGAACCCCCAGCTGTGGAGACTGCTACCACAGCGGAAACCCCAATCACGGTTGAAGAAATCTCTACCCCTGCTGGTGCTGGCAGCGTTACCCGGGTTGACCCGGCACTCGATGCCCTGGTGCCGGTCGATGCCGTCATTGAGAAACTGGCAGGGGATCTGCAGTTCACAGAGGGCCCGCTGTGGCTCAGCGACTCTAATCAACTCGTTTTCAGCGATGTGCCGGGCAATGCCATTTACACCTGGAGTGAAGCTGATGGCCTCGGAACCTTGCTGTCGCCGGTTTACGAAGGGGACCAACCCGGCTTCATCGGATCCAACGGCCTATTATTGGATCAGGAGCGTCGCTTGCTTATTCTGGAACACGGCAATCATGCGATTAGCCGCTTGGAGGAGGACGGCAGCCGCACCACTCTGGTGGATAATTATGGTGGCATGCGCCTCAATAGCCCGAACGACGCCGTAATGCATACCAGTGGTTGGATATACTTCACTGACCCACCCTATGGCCTGGTGGGCCAGGATGAGTCGCCACTCAAAGAGCTGCCCTATAATGGGATTTATCGCATGAGCCCTGAGGGTGATGAAATCGAATTATTGAATTCCGAGCAGACACGTCCTAATGGCATTGCTTTCTCACCAGACGAATCCATTCTCTACGTGGCAAATTCGGATGGGGCGCACCAAGTTTGGTATGCCTATCCGGTACTTGCTGATGGTGCTCTCGGTAGTGGTGAGGTTTTTTACGACGTCACCGACCAAACGGAATCCGGTGGTGCGGATGGCATGAAGGTGGATGCCGATGGCAACATCTTTGCCACTGGGCCCGGTGGAGTGTGGGTATTCAGTCCTGAAGGCACTCATCTGGGAACCATTAAACCCGATGAGGTTCCTGCTAATATCGCCTGGGGTGACGATGGTTCGACACTTTATATGACTGCTCGTACAGGGCTTTATCGTATTCGTTTAGCCACGGCTGGACAGATTCAATAAAGAGTTAGGGGGCACTTCTAAACAAGTGCCCCCGTTTTCCCTTCTTTATTACTGTTCTACTGCTTCCCGGTCGAGGGTGGTTCTTGCACTGAAACCAGCCTTGTTCGTTCCGCCGTGGCTTTGACTAATGATGTCAAGCGTCTTGAGAAGATAAATCTGTCCCTGAAACATCGCCCCCTGTATTTCTATAAAAACTCTACCTCTAGTGCCCTGCTATATAGAGTTAAAAGCGACTGCTTAGGGTAAGAGCTGCATTGAGAGGCCTTCCAACCGTGGCCTGGTGAGTGCTATGTGCATTCGGAAAGTACAATTCATCGGTAGCGTTCTCAATATTGAGCTGCAGTCGGAAGTCCTCAGAGATATCATAGAACAACGCCGCATCTACGCGGGTGTAGCTCGGCAGGACCGCAGTGTTGCTATTGTTGATATAGCTATCATCCTGATAGGTCAGACCCAAACCGAGACCAAGCTTTTCAGAAATCTGGAAGGTATTCCAGAATGAAAACATCTGGTCTGGTAACTCACGTGGTGTCAGACCGGTTGATCCTGAGCGGTTGACTTGCTCACCATCAAGATTGCTGTAACCAGCGGAGATATACCAACGGTCACTTAGGTGCCCTTGGAGTTGCAGCTCGAAACCGGTAATCTCAGAGTCGATTACATCCAAAGTTGAAGGGTCGTTATCAGCAACCTGTGGTGAACTCTTCTCAATCTCGAAGTAGGCAGCAGTAAGGCTAAGGCCCTGGCTGAGATCCCACTTCACACCCCCTTCACGGTTGGTGAAAGTATTCGGATCCAGTTGATTATTACTACCATTGATGTTGGCAAACTGCTCGCCACTGCGAGGCAGGAAAGATTCGCTGTAACTGGCGTAAAGGGAAATATTCTCCTGCGGTTTAAACACCAAGCCGGCACGAGGAGTCACTTCTTCATCTTTACGGGAACGTTTGTCATTAGCTGGAACATTGAAGACATCGATATCGAAGCTATCAAAGCGGGCACCTATAATGACATCCAGTGACTCAGAGATCTCAATTTCATCCTGTATATACAGAGAGTGTACATCTATGCCCACACGGGTATCATCATTGAGATCTGCAACGAAACTGTTTGATGTCGGCAAACCTGAAACATTGATACCGGTACCACTACTTAGAGCGAGCGGACGTGTGATCGCGAAGATCTCGTTGTCATCCGAGGTAGTGTTCCAAAAAGCATTGTATCGATCCTGATCAGAGGATGTGTCAATGTATTCACCGCCAGCAATTATGGTGTGATTGATGCTGCCCGAATCAACCTCCCATACAAAGTTACCTGACAGGATCAGATTGTCGCGCTGAGTGGTGTCCAAATAGCCATCAAGGGTCACCTCAAACGGTGACGCGGCATGATTGTATCCAGACGCGTAGAAGTTCTGGTACAGCTTGTCATAATCCCCGTAAAATGCACTGAAATTACCTTTCAGATTGTCTGAGAATTGATGCTGAAGTGCCGCTCGGAACAAATGTGCTTCCAGCTCTGTTGTGTTCAAATCGGGATCGGCAAAGAGTATTTCTTCGAAGGCTTCAACCGGGCGCCCATCGGTACCGGTCGGAATGCCACGATCGATAAAACGCTCGTGATCAACATACTCGTAGGATAAGTCCAAAGTGGTATCCTGGCTAAGCTCAAATTTGGCAGTTGGGTTGATGCCGACCCGGTCTCCATCATAGAAATCACGATGATTCTCCAGGCTTTCGTAGAAGGCATTGATACGAAAAGCAGAGTTGTTGCCGGTTGTATAGTTGCTATCCACCTGGACTCTATGCTCACCGAAGGTATTTACCCCTAGCTGGTAATTGGTGAAATCCTCACCAATCACACCTTTTTTGGTGACGCGATTCAAGATTCCTCCAGTACCCCCACGTCCGAATAGAAGCGCGTTGGGTCCCCGCAGGATTTCCACCTGCTGCAAGTTATATAGTGGTCGGTAATATTGAACGTCGTCACGGGCACCATCGATGAAGAAGTCTGCCGTCGAACGTACGCCCCGAAATACCACGGCGTCACGATGGCCTTCACCCTGAGAAGTATTCACGCCCGGCGTGTAGTTGATGATGTCGCCAATGCTGGTGAAACCCTGCTGGGTAATTTGTTCTGCGGTAATAATAGACAGGCTTTGAGGTACATCGATAACGGGAGTTGGCGTTCGCAGTGCATTGACCTGATCTCGGTAGAGATACTGTCCGAGAACGACAATTTCTGAAATTCCATCTTCGCCGGAAGATTGCGCCATGGCGAGTGGCGCAGCCATAGTCAGGGAAAGTGAAGAAACACCAATAAGGTTGAAAATAACGCGGGACATTGCTCGAAAGCCTCCAAATACCAGAAAACTGGCGTATCCTAAACTAAATATAAATGCGAATCAATATCATTTACATATGCAATTAGTGTTAAATAGGGTTTAGAAATATCTATCGAGGATATTTTGGGTAGGTATAGGTGGGTAGGTATAGGAAAGAATCGGCCAGGGCTATGGACAAGAAAGGGTCGGGTTTGCCATCGGGGGTGGAGTGTATGCTGAAACCGCTGGCTGTAAGATCCCCTATATCCCTGTCTTTCCCCACTGACCATGTATTTGCCTGTGAAGTTTAGGCTCCTTCTTCTTAGGGAATGCGAGCCAGGCCGCTGATATATCGACTTGGTAGAGCCAATATAGCTGTAAGGCCCATTGCAAAAACAAATGAGAATAATTATTATTTGCAACTTTATTATGTTATGACGACTAGCTCATAGCTTCACTAGCAAAACTCTTTAGGTTGCGTTGGAATGGTATGTTAAGAAAAACTATTTTTTGGCTTCATCTGATCTGCGGGGTAGCCGCTGGCCTGGTTGTATTAATGATGTCTGTGACTGGTGTCATCTTGACCTACGAACGGCAGCTGCAAGCCTGGGAAGATCGGGTTTACTTCTCAGCACC
>JANQJM010000228.1 GCA_028281635.1 Pseudomonadales bacterium
GATAATTTCCTCGAACTCAAGATGATCGAGGTAACGGATCGCACGTCCCAGTCCAATAATCTCAGCAATAGCCGGTGTACCAGCTTCAAAGCGATAGGGTAAATCATTGTATTCGGTTTTTTCAAACGTTACTTGGCGAATCATATCACCACCGCCCTGATAGGGTGGCAGACGTTCAAGCCACGTCTTCTTACCGTACAGCACACCAATTCCTGTCGGACCATAGAGTTTATGTCCAGAGAAAACAAAGAAATCACAATCTAGGTCCTGAACATCAATGGGCATATGCGCGATAGACTGGGCCCCATCAACGATAACAGGAATGTCTCGTTCATGAGCCTGCCGAATCATCTCTTTGATGGGATTAATGGTACCTAACGCATTAGACACATGAATTAAAGAGACAACTTTTGTTTTGTCTGACAGCATCTCCTTATAGACCACTTGGTCCAGTACACCCTCCTTATTCATGGGAATCACACGCAACCGGGCACCGGTCCGCTCACAAGCCAACTGCCAGGGCACAATATTGGAGTGGTGTTCCATCGCTGAAATCAGGATCTCGTCATCAGGCTGCAACCGCCCCTGCGCAAATGTATGAGCCAATAGATTGAGTCCATCAGTGGTGCCTTTGGTAAAGATAACTTCCCGCCAGTCCGCAGCACCGATAAACGTTTGGATCGCTACTCGACTCTCTTCAACATCTTCGGTGGCGATTTGACTCAGCGTATGAACCCCCCGATGAACGTTGGCGTTGTATTGCTGATAATAGTCGCTCATGGCATCAATAACACAAGCGGGTTTTTGAGTAGTCGCGCCATTGTCAAGATAAGCCAGTGGGTAGCCATTCACATCCTGATTGACCACCGGAAATTTCTTCCGTTCAAAGCCCGGATCAAAGTGGCTCATCTTATTCAGGAGCCTTAAGGGCGATGTCATAGCATTGCTCCTCATACGACCATATTTGAAATAGCGGTTGTTAGTTTTCTCTGTGCCCAAGAGCGTAATGCCAAGGGAATATTCTGAATACCCTGATTGGCAAAACCTTCCGTCATCATTTGTTTAGCCTGGGACAGAGAAAGTCCGCGAGATCGCAAGTACAGTAACTGTTTCGGGTCTATTTTACCCACAGTTGCACCATGGGCACATTTCACGTCATTGGCATAAATTTCCAGTTCCGGTTTGGTATTCACATGGGCCGAGCTGCTGAGCAGAACGTTGGTATTGCGCAGTGCCGCATTGGCTTGCCGCGCTTTACTTTCCATATGGATGCGACCGTTAAAGGTTATTACACTGTGATCGTTAGCAAGACCAAAATAGCGGCTTTCGCTCTCTGTTTCCGGAGCTCGGTGGTTCAAGACCACTAGGTTATCACAGACTTCGTGCCCCTTACCCAGCAGCACACCATCGACCATCGCTTTAGCCTTCCGGCCAACCAAATTGATCTGCTGTTGTGATCGAATTGTTTCACCTCCTAGATTCAGCGTCGTTGAGACCAACTCAGCCTGCCTGGCAAGATGCGCGTAGGTTTGGCAGACACCCTGGCATTGCGGCGCATAGTCAATCAGTTTGATATGGTTGACAGAAGCCTGGTCTTCGATATTGAGAAAAGTGGCTGCATTGGTTAATGCCTGCGGCGATAATCCCGTAGAATGGAAATGTTCTACAACAGTCAACTTCTGATGAGGAGCCACCGTTAGATATAGCCTGGGATAGTTGACACCAGAGGATACCAAGCAATGGTTGAGATACACAACAGTATCGGGTTGCAACGCATCGAGTTGAATGACTAACGCACTGGGATGAAACGCTTGATTGAGTTGTGCGAAGCCATCGAGATCCGCGAATGCC
>JANQJM010000018.1 GCA_028281635.1 Pseudomonadales bacterium
ACCCAGACTGTGGGGACACCATCACAGGTAGCCTGCTCTGCCAGAATTCGATCTCCGAATTCCCGGCGCAGATGCTCCAGGGCGGCACTCTGAGCGGTGCTTGCAGTACTGATTTCTGCTGCGACTTGCATTAAATGGATCTACTGAAAATAAATAAAATTGGCTATCTAACTTATTGTTTTTATTAACTATACTTCGTCTGGAGTCCGCAACTCAGTGGCCGCGATCCGGCCGTCATGACGCACTTCGCGCTGCACCGGATTGGCTTCCTTCTGAATAATGCCCTGATCATTGATAACCCAACTCAAGGGGCGGCGCTGGCGGCCAATGGATTCCTGAAGCAGAATCAAACCCTGCAACAGGGCTTCCGGACGCGGTGGGCAACCGGAAACATACACATCCACGGGCAAAAACTTGTCCACACCCTGCACTACCGAGTAGATGTCGTACATGCCGCCGGAGTTGGCGCAGGACGCCATGGATATCACCCACTTCGGCTCCAGCAATTGATCGTAGAGCAGCCTCACTACCGGGGCCATCTTGCGGAATACTGTACCGGCGATGACAATCATGTCCGCCTGCCGCGGCGTACCGCGAATTACCTCAGCGCCAAATCGCGCCAAATCGTGACGCGCAGTACACGCCGTGGCCATTTCCACGTAGCAGCAGGAAAGCCCGAAGTTAAATGGCCAGATTGAGTTTTTACGTCCCCAGGCCACCATATCTTCCAGCTTGGCCATCATGACGTTGCGCCGGATGAACTCATCCACAGCGTTACCACCAGGCTGCGGCGACGCCGCTTCATTTACCCGCTGCAGTTCCCAGCTCATAGTTTGAATTCCTTCCTGTTGACCACACCACCGGGGCCAGAAATAGTGTTGAGCTCACGCTTCTGCGTCTCAGTTCGCCAGTCCAGGGCACCGATGCGCCATAAATAGAAGAGCGCCACAATAAGAATGAAGATGAACACGCTGATTTCGATAAAGCCTGGCCACCCAGCCTGCTCTACTGCTACGGCCCAGGCGAATAAAAAGACCACTTCCAGGTCAAAGATAATGAACAAAATCGCGGTGAGGTAGAAATGCACAGAAATTCGAAACTGTGCACTGCCCACTGAAATGATGCCGGACTCGAACGGCGTATCTTTGTACTGCCGCTTGATACGCTGGCCCAGAAAGAACGACAGACCCAGCATGGTTACGACTACAGCGAGAACCGCCGCTGTATAAAATAGAAATGGCCTCAAGCCATCAATCATTGTGCTTGCTGTTTCCAAGCCTGACTCCAGTAGTTTCAATCGGGGTCGGCGAAGCTCAATGACTAGAGCTTCAGGCGCAGAATAGCGTTCGATTCGGTTCTTGTTTTAAGTGGTTCGCGGAGCAAACTGGGTGGCTATTTGTGCCGTCGTTTGCTGTCGGAATCTTGAACCACTCGTCAAATTATTGGCGGTATTTAACCCACCATTCCGGCCCCCGTGAGCGCCGACGAAGATACACGGAGTGGTGGCTGAAAGCAAGCGATTTCGGGGCCTTGGGGATTTTCAGACGGAATCTGTCAGCATCGATTGCAAACCCTAAACAACAGTCGAATTGAGTCTGCCAATAATTCAAAAAACCCGATTTAATCCGTCCAAAGCAGCTGTGCGATATGCTTCTGCCATGGTCGGATAATTGAAGGTCGTGGTCAGAAAATATTTCATGGTATTGGCCGCACCGGGCTGGCGCATGATGGCCTGTCCAATGTGGACGATTTCAGATGCCTGGTCGCCAAAGCAGTGAATGCCGAGAATCTCCAAAGTATCGAAATGGAAGATCAGCTTGAGCATACCCACCTGCTCGCCCGTGATTTGCGCACGCGCGGTATTCTTGAAAAACGCCTTACCCACTTCATAAGGAATCTTCTCAGCGGTAAGTTCCGCTTCGGTCTTACCCAGGGTGCTGATTTCCGGAATGGTATAGATACCGGTGGCGACTTCCTCCACTGGATAACACTCTTCCGGTGCGACTATTGCGTTGCTGGCGGCCCGACCCTGATCGTAGGCTGCACCTGCCAGAGAAGGCCAGCCGATAACATCACCAGCAGCGTAGATGTTTTTCACCTGTGTCTGATATTGATGATTCACCGTTAACTGACCCCGGCTATTGGTTTTCAAACCAAGATTGTTCAGTCCAAGGTCCTGGGTGTTGCCGGTGCGGCCATTGGCCCAGAGCACGATATCGCTCTTTATCTTCTTACCCGATTTCAGGTAAGTGACAATATGCGTATCGTGATACTCGATATGCTCATACTCTTCGTTGTGGCGGCTGCGCACTCCCACATTGCGTAGGTGATAGCTCAACGCATCACTGATTTCCGTATCCAGAAAAGTCAGCAAACTGGCATTGGGATTGATCAACTCCACCTTGGCACCCAGACCGCCGAAAATGGAGGCGTACTCACACCCTATTACGCCGGCTCCGATGACGGTGACTTTGCGCGGGGAATGGTCAAGGTTCAGAATACTGTCACTGTCAAACATCAGCGGATGTTCGAAATTCACATCGGGCGGATGATAGGGTCGCGAGCCAGTAGCAATAATGAAATAGTCCGCTGACATCTTTTTGCGCTTACCGACCAGTTTGATAGTGTGTTTATCAAGGAAACTGGCTCGCCCAACAAAAATCGGGACATGGTTACGCTCATAGAAATCACTGCGCATGCGCACCTGTTCATAAACCACCCGGTCAGCATGATTCAGAATCTGCTGAAAACTCAGTTTACGCGCATCACCGAAATCTCGAAACATCGGATTAGTGTTAAAAGCGATTACCTGCTTCACTGAATGGCGCAGCGCCTTGGAAGGAATCGTTGCCCAATGGGTGCAACTGCCGCCTACTTGGGCATGATCACTGACAACCGCAACACTGCGCCCCTTTTTCTTGGCGTTCATGGCTGCAGCTTCACCTGCTGGCCCGCTTCCAATTACGATCAGATCGAAATGATCTTTCTGCCTTTGGGATTTCTTTAACATGTTGGTCGTTACTTCTAAATTCTGCTAAAACTCAGCCGGATACCCCAGCTCTCACTCTATTTCGGCCGCTTGATTACCCAAATAATAAGAAAAAGCCGAAGTGGCAAAATCCGCAAATCCAGTTTCTGTCTTGTAGATGAAGTAAGCGGCCTGGCCGTTTGACTGAGCATGCCTGCGCGCGTCCTCAAGCCCCATAATCATATACGCCGTCGCCAATGCGTCAGCCCGGGCAGCGGAATCATCGATCACATAAGCTGCCGCCAAGTTATGTGTAATTGGCCTTCCGGTTCGTGGATCAATTTCGTGTGAGTATCTCACACCCGCTTCTTCAAAATAATTACGATAATCGCCAGACCCGGCGACTGCCAGGTTCTCTCCTCTGCTATAAAATATTTCGTAAACCTGAGAAGTAGTGTCAACTGGCGCCTCTATTGCCGGAATCCAACTCTCACCACCCGGTTTCAAGCCTTTCATTTTCAGCTCTCCACCAATCTCCAGAAAGTAGCTTTCCACTCCAAGGTCATCAAGGTAGTAAGCCAGCTGATCGACGGCATACCCTTTAGCGATTGCACTGAGATCTATTTCGATGTCGCGAGTCTTCCTTAACTGCGACGTGCTGGCATCAACCAGCACGTGGCGGTAACCAAGATTGTCCAACAAAGCCTGAATCTCACTATCGGGTGGAACGGCTGCATTCAACAAATCAATCTCCGGACCAAAACCCCAAAGGTTGACCAGGGGCCCAACCGTTGGATCGAACGCTCCGTTGGTTTGGCGGGAGATTTCCTGACCCAGACTCATCACTTCTATCAATTCTGTAGATGCAATAAAGACAGTGCCCACAGGATGTCGATTAAAACGGGAAAGCTCGGAGTCGGGCGCGTAAGTAGAAAAAACCTCTCGATCCAGACGCTGCAGCAATGCGCTAATCTCTGTGGCAAGTTCCTCACGGCTGGACCCTCTGGGTATTTCCAGGAGCTGAACATTAAAGCTGGTCCCCATAGTGAATCCGCTGAGGCTTTCCAGCTCGTCTTCATCTCCGCCGGACAGCAACACGAATCCCAACAACAACACCAGGAAGGTGATGCTGAAACTATGCCGACGCAAAATTTCCTTCACAGAATTTCTCGAATCATGGAGAGACCGAGAGCAAGACCTCGCAATTCATTCGCGCTTTATTCAAAGCGCAGCGACAGCGATTAGCCCTTGGTCGGATAATGCTGGTAAGTCACGCCAGCCATCTTATAGACCATGCGACCAACCTGACAGCAGTAACCAAACTCATTGTCATACCACAGGTACAGTACACAGTGATTACCGTTCACGATAGTGGCACCGGAATCGACAATTCCCGCTTCACGAGTACCAACGAAATCGGTAGACACGGCATCTTCTGCCTCGGTATAGCTGATTTGGTTTTGCAAATCGGAATGCAGCGCAATTTGGCGCAGAAACTCATTGAGTTCTTCGCGCGTCGTTTCCTTTTCCAGAGTGAGGGTCATGATCGCCATGGACACATTTGGAATTGGCACACGCACTGCATTTCCGGTGAGTTTGCCTGCTAATTCCGGAACTGCCTTAACCACCGCCTTGGCCGCACCGGTTTCGGTTAACACCATATTAAGTGCCGCGCTGCGACCGCGACGATTGCCTTTATGGTAGTTATCAATCAGATTCTGGTCGTTGGTATAAGCGTGGACGGTTTCGATATGACCGTTGGCAATACCGAACTCATCATTGACGACCTTAAGCACCGGCGCGATGGCATTGGTAGTACAGGACGCTGCCGTGATGATTTTGTCATCAGGCGACATTTCATGATCATTAATGCCATAGACAATGTTTTTAAGATCACCTTTGCCTGGAGCAGTCAGCAATACCTTGCTGGCTCCCTTCGATTGCAGGTGCAATCCAAGCCCAGCTTCATCGCGCCACTTGCCCGTGTTGTCGATAATCAGGGCATCATCGATGCCATATTGCGTGTAATCGATCTCTTCAGGTGAATTCGCGTAGATGACCTGAATGACATTGCCGTTGGCGATGAGGCATTTATTCTCTTCGTCCACACGCAATGTGCCCTGAAAGGCACCGTGTACAGAATCTGATGTGAAAAGGCTGGCACGCTTTTGTAAATCCCCTTCCTGGCCCGGCCTCACGACGATAGCTCGCAAGCGCATGACCTCTCCGGTACTGGTGCGCTCAATTAACAATCGAGCCATCAATCTGCCGATACGGCCAAAACCATAGAGCACGACATCCTGTGACTTTTCAATCGGCTTTTGCTTCACGCCGTTGAGATAGCTCAGCTCACCTCGAACAAAGGTCTCCACATCTTTGGCGGCTCCACCTTCCTGTTCCTGGTGTTCCATGAAGCGAACAGTAAGCTTGCCAAGATCGATTTGTGCGTTCCATAGATCGAGCTTTGCCATGGCCATCAATACCGGATGGGTCTCGAACTCAGACATCTCATTGCGCTCGACCTGGCGCACAAAACGGTGTGACTTCATGATGAAGGTCACCGAGCGGTTATGCAGCGGTCTGCCATAGATAAATACACCTACATTATGTCGACTAAAAAGTCGGCCGATCACCGGAATCATCTCCTGGACCAGCGCTTCACGCTGTTTCCAATCGGCAAAGTAGTCATCTACGGGCGGGCGGACGTCGGCAGGTCTGTTCACTGAAGCCTCTTCGTGCTGGGGGGTTAAAAAAGGGCGCTATTATCTTGCGAAAGATTAGCTTGTGCAACGGCTTCTAGCCGGGTCGAACCAGCCCCCTGCGTAAGTATTAAGAACACTCCAGGCCTGCTTGGAAAAAGCATTTGAGATACAATAGCGCCCCTTTTTCCGCAGCACCCCGACACTTTCCCGTTTCCGCTAATCCCTATGGCTTCAGTATTCCAACCCAAACTTCCAGCAGACAATTACGAGACTGTTTACTGGAGCGATGTCCATGGCAGTGCTGCGAGTCTGGCCCTCACTCATGCTGCCGTCGACGCTGCAGGGCCGTTGCTTCTGGTTTGCACTAGTAATGAAGAAGTCGAGCGTTATCTAAGGGAACTGAAGTACTTTTCAACAGCGCAAGACATTCCGGTGTTTGGCCTACCAGATTGGGAGACTCTGCCCTATGACAGTTTCTCGCCACACCAGGACATTATTTCCGATCGCCTGAAGACGCTGTTTCATCTACCAGAGTTGCAACGTGGCATCGTCGTTCTCTCGGTGACCAGTCTGATGCATTTGCTCCCACCGCAGCAGTACATCGCAGCTAATAGCCTGAACTTACGTCAGGGACAAGCGCTAAGCATTGACGCGATTCGTAAGCAAATGACCCTGGCTGGGTATCAGGCAGTGGAATCCGTAATGGAGCATGGGGAATTTGCCGTACGCGGTTCAATCGTAGATATCTATCCCATGGGATCTGCACTCCCCTATCGACTGGGTCTCTT
>JANQJM010000117.1 GCA_028281635.1 Pseudomonadales bacterium
CGGCGCAGGTCGGCGTCTTCCCGGGACAGGGTAGCCACTTCTTTTTGATTCGCCGTGGTCAGCAAGATCTTGTCGTCCATGTGATTGGCGGCTGCAGCCGTCGGTGGTTTCACGCCGGCTTCTGCCTGATGGAAAGTAAACTCCTGCACTTGTTTTAACTGACGCATGATCTTGGTGATCTTGGTTTTTGAAGCGCCGCCGATTTCCAGGGCTTTGCTCAGGTTGTCAATCAAGCGTGGATTGATGCGTTCGAAGCGTTCTCGGTCACCCCTTTGTTTTTCCGCCTGCACCGTCCATAACAGAACATCGATGGTGCTCATTACAGGTTTCCAGGACTTGCCTTCGGGGCCTTCCTTCACAACGAGCTTCACCAGGAACTGATGCAGGTGCGTGTCCAGCAAGTTGCGGATGGAAGGATCCAGGTAGCCTTTCAGCACCCGTTCATAAATTTTCTGTCTAACGTAGGCGTTAACATCATCGATGTTCCGGCTGACATCCGCTGATTCCCGCACCCGCTTCTCGAGATTGAGATCGGTGCCCAGTTGTTCGCTTCGCGCGGCCCTTAGTTCGTCGATCAACCCCTGCAGAAAGTCATTACTGGGTTCGGTTTCAGCGAGCAAACGTTCAACCAGTTGCTTCACTTTTTGATAGACGGGATCTTCATCCAGTGTCACGGTCTGAGTCCAGGCAATGCCGGCATGAGCCAACTCATTGAGCAGGGCGCGACCGGGATGGTTCTCGTTATCGAAAAACGCCGTGTCAGACAGGGCAACCTTCATGATGGATATTTGCGTGCGGCCAATGAGCTCCTTCATCACCACCGGCAGAGCGGGGTCTTTCCAGATCGCTTCATAGAGCATTGTCACCAGGTTGATGACGTCACCGGATTGTGCAGAAATCGCACCCAACTCACCACTGGATTGTTCGGCGATCAAAGAATCATTAATCGATTTGGCTACCTTGTCAGCATTCATTGAAGTGCCGGGTACACCACTTCCGCGATTGCTCAAAAGATTAGACTGAATGTCAGTGAGCATGCTCATGAGTTTGTGCTGTTGTTTGCGTAAATCTTCCTGTTCGGCGGCTAGCTCGCCCGATGCCACTGTGGCACCAGCGGTTGCAGAGAGTGCTGTCCCTGAATTGTTCTGCGCGATACTCTGCACCAGGGTCTGCATCATGGAGAACATTTCAGCCTGGGCTTGTTCGGCTTGCGCCGGTGCAGTGGGTGCCGCCGATGGTTCCGAAGCAGCCGGTTTCGCTGCAGCAGGCTTGCGCTTCATGCGTGCCTCAAGCTCGGCTTTCTCTTCTTCCTCCTTGATTTTCTGTTCGGCTGCCAATTGCGCCCGCGCTTCCTCGCGCTTAGCCTTGCGCTTCGCTCTTTCTTCTGCGGTGATATCGAGATCGGGCAGCACGCCCAGATCGATCAGCACGTCATTGGCTTCTTCAATGACTTCTTCGTACTTGCCAAAAACGGTTTTATTGAATTCCCGGTAAATGGTCAGCAGGTAGTGCGCCTTGAATCCAAGAGGTTTGATAGCTTCGTTAAAACAATCACCCACCTGTTCCGGATCCAGGGGGTTATTAGTCTGGTCGATGCGTATATTTGGGAACATGGTCTCCAGTCGCGTCAGGAGACTGCGCATACCTTTTATCTCTTTGTCGCGAAGTTGTTTCACCATGCCTTCCATCGCGATCATCGCTTCCAGGTAGTCATGGTCCACCAGGCTCAGGTTGTCATAGCTGTCCGGCTCGATCTCTTCGTCTTTGACAACCAGAGTAGTGAGTTCGTCGAAGTAGTTGTGGGTATTAGTCAAGAAGCGTTCGGCGATACCAGGCGACTCCTCCTTGATAGGGGGCAGTTTGGCGCCCACGAAGCGCATGGCCTGGGCCTCGATTTGCACACGCGCGTCATCCAGCGACTGAATCACCATGCGCGTGAGCGCCTTTGACGCCGCAAACTTCACCTTGTCCAAATGTTCTTTCATGGCCTGCTTCTTAAACTACACTTCTCTTCTGTGGGAAAAGTACGCAGTGATGGTAATGGGATGACGGCTGCGGTCACAATGCCACTGGCGTAAAACCCCATGTAAAGTGGATTTTAGACTGATTTGGCGTTTCAAGCACCGCCTGAGCACGGTTTCCTCACCGCTTTGTGAGCCAATCGGCTAGTTTTAGCTAAGTCACCTTGTTTCTGATGCTAAACCTTTGTTCTAAATACAATTTTTCCTCCAAAATCCGGGCCAGTGTAGCGCCGGCGCGCCAGCACTCTGCATAGCTGAGAAACAAAGGGCTAAAGCCCAGTCGCAGAATATCCGGGCTGCGGAAGTCCGTCTGTACTCCTTGTTCAGCCAGGGCACGACTGATGGCATAGGCGTCTTTATGACTGAAACCCAGTTGGGCTCCCCGTTTAGACGCGTCACGAGGTGAGATCAGTTGCAGTGAATCAGCCGCACCAGAGCTGGCCAGACTTTCAAGAAAAACTTCCGACAGCCCCAGTGCTTTCTCATAGAGGTCGGCGACGGTCACGTCGGCGAAACTCTCCAATGCTGCATCCAGAGCGCTCATTGAAAGAATCGGCGCTGTTCCGCATTGCAACTGGTTGATGCCAGTATCGGCCTGATAATCTGCCGCAAAGTCAAAAGGTGCCTTGTGTCCCATCCAGCCTTGCAAGGGTTGTTGCAGCTTGTCCAACAAAGACTTGTTGACATAGCTGAATGCCGGGGCGCCAGGACCACCGTTCAGGTACTTGTAGCCACAACCAACAGCATAGTCTACTTGCCAGGCATCTAACTCCAGGGGCAGCACTCCAACACTGTGGGATAGATCCCAAATCACTGCACAATTCTGTTGATGTGCGAAACGGGTGATCGCTTCAATATCATGCACCGCGCCGGTACGAAAATTCACCTGGGTAAGCAACAGTATTGTTGGCTTATTGCTGATGGCTGACTCCAGATCTTGTTCGGTTACCGTTATGAGTTCGACTCTGGCACTACCCAGGAGCTGGGTGAATCCCTCGGCGATATAGAGATCAGTTGGGAAATTGTCCTGCTGAGAAAGGATGGTGGCTTTGTTGTCAGGAAAGCGCAATTCATGGCGAGCCAGTGCAGCGCTAATGAGTTTGAAAAGATTCACCGACACTGAATCGCAGCACACTACCTCATCGACTTCGGCGCCAATTAGTGGGGCAATCTTGCCGCCGGTCTTGCCGGGTAGGTCTATCCAATGGTGTTTGTTCCAACTACTTATTAGGTCATCACCCCACTGCAAATCAACCACAGTTTGCAGGCGTTGTTTTACTGCTTTGGAAACAGGCCCTAAGGAATTGCCGTTGAGATAGATGCTGCCTGCGGGCAAGTCGAAGAGTTGCCGTTTGCTGGCCAGTGCATCTTGCGCATCAAGCTGTTGGGCGGTTGCGAGACTCACTGCTTGAACGCTTGCTCGAGTTGTTTGAGGAGCAGCGAATAGGCTTCAGTTTGTGAATGGATCCAATCGAAGTGTCCGGCACCTTCGACGATCACGGTTTCTGCGTCGATATCCTCCACCTGATCAACCGGCACGATGGTATCGATGTCTCCCTGCATCAGCACCGAGTTGGGGTGTAGGTCTTGTTTGGCAGGATTGGCACGTGCATAAAGCTCGGCATTGCCAGCCAAAGGAGCGCCCATGAAAGCAGGCGCGGCTTGTTGGCAGGAATTGTCTCCCCGCGCATATTTTTCGATATCTGCGATTGCGGCCAAACCAATAACGATACTTGCCTGTGGATTGCGTGTGCCAGCCAGCAACGCGAGATGCCCGCCTGCAGAGTGGCCAATAATGGCTGGTGAAGTAACATCCAGATCGTAGTCGGCAAGTTGGGAAGCAAAGTCGATACCCGCCAGCACATCTTCGAAGGTGCCGGGCCAGGCGCCTCCTTCATCTCCGGTACGACGATACTCCAGTGCCCATACTGCATAGCCTTCATCGGTCAGGGCGCTGCTAACAGCGTCAGTGTGGTCAAGCGTAAAACTATTAAGCCAACAGCCTCCGTGAATTAGCACCACCAGCGGTGTTTGTTGATGAGCGCGATTAGGTAACCAGAGCTTGCCGAATTGAAACTGATTGTCGCCATAGGAAAGTGTTGCAGCAGGGGTGTAGCTCGGCAGGGACATCACATCTTCAAAGCTGACATCGTTCAACAGAGCATCGGGTTGTGCGTTAAGTTGTGGAACAAAGCACACATACAGCAGTCCCACTAAGACCTGCGTGAGTAACTTGTTGAACTGGGCATTCATAGAATTATTTCGCTCGTTAGAAAAGTTTCTTCCAGGACTCTGGAACGCGAACCACCTGGCCATTGCCATCAGTCCACACATGGCGAGTAATCCCGGTAACCAGCACCGTACCATCTTCCGGATCCACCACCTCATAAGCGAAACTTACGCGACGACTGCGATTTTCTTGTATCCATGTACGGATTTTTATGCGCTCACCATAGCGTCGGCTTCCCACATAGCGTACGGAGGCTTCGGTTACTGGTAGTTGGTAACCACTGGCCTCAATGTGGGTGTAGTTGCTGCCTATCTCGCGCATGTAGTGGCTGCGGCCCTCTTCGAAATACACCAGATAGTTAGCGTGGTGCACCACACCCATGGCATCGGTCTCTGCGTAGCGAACATGAAACTCGGTTTCGAATACGCGGGAACTAATCTCTTCTGACATGGGCAGTCCTTTTGCTAGTGTATCAAGTGTGATCAAGTGTTGATTGAGTGCTGAGCAAGAACAAGGAGCGCTATTATACGCGGATTCCCAACGGCTGGCTGTGACAGTGGATTGTCATGGTAATCCTGCAGCATACAATGCTACCTTGTCGGTGATTGTCTGGCCTGCCTTGCCTTAATTGAACTGATAGACACCAATGCTCGACTTTCCAGAACCACCCAAAAGTTACAGCTCAGTCTTCCTGGAAGAAACTGACAAGCCTCTGCCGGAGAAAATTGACCCGCGCACGCGCTATGCTTTCTTCAGTACCATCGCCAAGGGCGGGAAATCGTTAATCAAGTCCTGCAAGGATCTCCATCTCTCCCGCTTCGTTTGTTATAAGACTTTAAAGCCGGAGTTCGCCGACGACGAAGTCGAGCAACAACGACTTATCAGAGAAGCTCGGGTCTCCGCAATGCTGCAACACCCGAATACTATTCCAACCTATGAGTTGGGTCGTGATGGTCGCGGCCATCCTTACTTCACAATGAAGCTGGTGCATGGTTATACCCTGCGCGAGCTGCTCAACTATCGTGAGCGCTATGACCTCACACAACTCATGGAGCTGGTGCTTCAGGTTGCCAACGCATTGCAGTATGCCCACACCCACGGTGTGGCTCATCGGGACATCAAGCCGGAGAATATCCTGGCTGGTCCTTATGGAGAGGTGTTGTTATTGGACTGGGGGCTGGCTAAAGTTTGGCATCCTGACGGCCGCGATGCCAAAGAAGGAGAATCCAAATCTACCCCTATAAAGGATATAACACTCACCGGACAGGGGGCGGCTCAGGGCACAGCACACTACATGTCACCAGAGCAGATTCAAAAAGACCCGAATATCGACCACCGCACAGATGTATACAGTCTGGGCGCCGTGCTTTATGAAATCCTGTGCGGTGAAACCAGTGCGAGCGGGGAGAAACTGCACGAAGTAATCGAGTCCGTGCAGTCGGATACACCCGCGGAACCAAAGGAGGTGACCAAGCAACACGTGCCTGCACTTTTGAATGATCTGGCGATGAAGTGTCTGAGTAAGAATCCCGACGACAGATTTCAATCCATGGACGAGATATTGATGTTGCTGCAACAGGACTGGCGTTCCGACTTGCAGAGCTACACTGTTAAGTAGAAAAACAAGGCGGTTGGATACGAAAGGATGAGTAAAAACGGTTTAAATTACTGGATACGACAATCACCTGTGCTTGGCTTGGCGTTGATCGTTTCCCTGTCCTTCGGCCAATTGGCTGCACAGGATGCCGACACGATCTTTATCGGGGACAACATCATCACCATGGATGAATCCCAAGTCGGTGCAGTCGCTATTCGTGGCGATCGCATCATAGCGACCGGAACTGAATCTGAGATAAGAGCATTAGCAGGGAGCGAAACCCGTGTGGTTGAACTGGGCGAGCGCGCGCTGCTGCCGGGATTCATCGATGCCCATGGTCACTTTGCCGGAGTTTCCCGTTATCTCGATTTGCTGGATCTGTCTTCGCCTCCTGTGGGTAATGTCACCAGCATCGATGACATTATTCTCAAGATTCGCCTGAGAATTGAGGAAATGCAGATTCCTGACGGGCAGTTGATTTACGGATTCGGCTATGACGATTCGCTGTTGGAGGAGCAACGTCATCCCACTAAATATGATCTCGACCGCGCAAGCATCAATCATCCTATTGTGGTCCGACATGTTTCTGGTCATTTGTTGGCAGCCAACTCCATGGCGCTGCAACAAGCAGGTGTCAGCGAGCTTACCGAAGATCCTGAAGGAGGTATCATCCGGCGTCGGCCAGGGTCCAGAGAACCCGATGGAGTAATGGAAGAGACAGCCATGCAGTTTTTTCCAGGGACCGGTGAGTTGCTCAGTGCGCAACGGCAGAGTGAGCTGCGTCGGGAAGCGGTTGATATCTATGCCAGCTACGGCATTACCACCATCCAGGACAGCAATGTAAGCACTGACTATGTTG
>JANQJM010000103.1 GCA_028281635.1 Pseudomonadales bacterium
TTGAAGCAGGTCTGCATGAGTATTATGTAGCGCCTTATCGACGCTCGTTTGCGCGTGCCCAACGAGATGAAGAAGATTTGTTCATGCTACTCGTGTTTGCAGAAAGTCTCGGAATTCCCAATCCGGCCGCTTACTACACGATGGAGTTACTGCCCATCGTCTATGATCAGTTTCACGAATGGCATATGCGTATGGGCATGGAGCGCTCGCCTTTGGATCACGTACGTTGCTGCTAGAACTCGCGCGCGACAAAAAGATTCTCTTCTTCGGCGGCAAAGGTGGTGTAGGAAAAACCACCGTCTCTGCTGCAGTGGCATTGGCCCGGGCCAATGAGGGCGCCAAAGTGCTTCTGGTATCCACTGATCCTGCCCATAACCTAGGTCATCTCTTCGATCAAGCCATTGGTCCGCGGCCGGTTCGTATTACCGCCGGGCTCGATGCCGTCGAAGTGGATCCTGGTGAAACAGTTGATGCACATCTGAAAGAAGTCAGCAGCGCCTTGCATAGTCTAATGCCGGTAACTCAGCATTCCGAAATCGATAAGCATATGGCTTTGTCCAGAGATGCGCCGGGTATGCATGAAGCGGCTATCCTGGAACGGATTGCAGATATCATCAATGAAGGATTGGAAGACTATGATCTGATCGTATTCGATACGGCGCCTTCCGGGCACACAGCGCGCTTGATGGTGCTGCCGGAGATGATGTCCGCCTGGACAGAAGGTCTTATAAAGAGAAGAGAGAAGGCTGATCGTTTCGCGGAATTTGTTCGTGAGTTAGGTACTGACACCACCATGGAGGACAAGACCATCGGCGGTGCGACTCAATCAGAGCAGGAGAAAGAAAGTCGTATCCGCCAAATCCTGTTACGACGACGTCATAAGTTTTCTCACTTGCGGGATCATCTTGCGGACCAAGCAAAAACGTCCTTTGTCATCGTATTGGCAGCGGAAAGACTGCCCGTGCTGGAAACCATCGAGTTACACCATCAACTGCACCACGCCGGCGTGAAAATTGACTGCCTGGTAGTAAACAAACGGGCTCCAACCGGCATGGGGGAATTCCTCGATAATCGTCATCAGCAAGAAGAGCAGCATCTCGAGGTACTGGATAAAAAGCTTTCAAAACTGCCCAGACAGGACCTGTATCTACAGCCTCAGGATGTCCTGGGTCTGGAAGGGCTGGAAAAATTCGCCTTATCTCTTTGATTTTTCAGCAACTTACTATTGACCGGGAAGAATGAAACCAGAATAATCCCGGTCCTGATGTAGTTGATACACAATAACATTTTCCAATCATGCAGATTTCGATTTCCGGGGCGGCCAGATTACTGGCAGAACGCAGCAAATTGGCGGCAACGAGCGCCATGCTTGTTGTCGCAATGCTGATAGCCCTGAGCACAGAACTATCCCACGCTCATGAGGATCATGAGCAAGAGTTTGAATGCGAAATCTGCCTGGATTTCAGCTTTAGCGATGATTTAATTATCGCTTCCACGAATTCCGAAAAATCTCAGATTCCATCTCGGAACAATTCTGATCTGATCGTTACCGCATCTGATTCTCTGGCTGTCGAGGCCAACTCCCGCGCTCCACCCCAGGTTTAAGCTAATTCCACTCTCAGTCTGATTTTCACGTACAGCTAACAGGTTTGTGAGCTGGTGCAATCGACTGAAACCTTTTGTAGTTCTAAATTTTTTATGGGGTTGGTAATGAAAACCAATATTCGACAGTTAATTCATACTTCACTGCTCCTGGGATTGAGCAGCGCAAGTTTCAACAGCCTTGCACAGGACACTGAGCACGACGGCTATGACTTTCAGGAGATCGTGGTCTCGGCGCCATTCGAAGATCGTGAAGCCGAAACTGCTTTACCTATCACTGTTCTGTCAGGTGAAGCATTGCAGGAAGAAGTAGCTAATTCCCTGGGTGAAACACTCAAGCGACAGATTGGCGTTAACAGTGCTTCGTTTGGTCCAGGGGTAGGGCAGCCTATTATTCGGGGACAAACCGCCAGGCGCGTGATGTCTCTGGCAAATAGCGTGGGTGTCACAGACGTGGCTGCGGTTAGTCCTGATCACGTTAATGCGGTAGAGGCTATCCTCGCCGACAGAATTGAGGTTGTGCGCGGGCCCTCCACTTTGCTGTACGGCAGTGGTGCAATCGGCGGTGTGGTTAATGTCATCGATAGCCGTATTCCGGAAACGCTGGTTGAAGATACCAATTTCGTAATTCAGCAGACTAGAGACACGGTCAACGACGAGAACAAGACCATCGTTCGACTCGATGCCTCCGCTGGCAACTTTGCTTTTCATCTGGATGCTTTCCGCAGGGAAAATGACAATGTCGAAATCAAGGGATTTGCCATTGATGAAGCTTCCGTTGAACGGTTGGAAGAACTAGTTGCTGAACATCTGGAAGAAGAAGGTCATCACGAAGAAGAAGGTCATGACGAAGAAGGACATGACGAGGAGGGCCACGAAGAAGAGTTTGAGAATACCAATGGTTTCATCGGTAACTCAGATGGTGAATCAGATGGCGGTACTCTGGGCTTCTCCTGGATTGGTGACAACGGTTTCATTGGTTTCTCTGTTAACGATTTGAACAGCGACTACGGTCTGCCTCCAGGTGCTCATGGTCACCATGAAGAAGAAGGTCATGATGAGGAAGAAGAGGGCCATGACGAGGAAGAAGAGGGTCATGACGAAGAAGGCCACGAGGAAGAAGTGGAATTCGTTCGCCTCGATATGGAAAGCCGACGCTACGATCTGCGCGGTGGTTATGAATTCTCAGACGGCTGGGTTGAGTCAATCCGAGGTGCACTGGGTTTCACCGACTACGAGCACAGCGAAGTCGAATTCTTCGAAGATGGTGGATCCGAGGTTGGTACGCTGTTTAGCAATGAAGGAACGGAAGGTCGCTTTACTCTGACCCATCGTCCTGTTGGTAATTGGACAGGGGTGTGGGGTCTTCAATTCTCTGATACTGAATTTTCAGCAATTGGAGAGGAAGCATTTATCCCCCGCTCTGATATCAACTCGCGTGGCATTTTCGGGGTTGAACGCTACACAGAAGGCAATCTGACAGCTGAGTTAGGTGTGCGTTTTGAACAAAACAGCATCGATCCTAATGGAAGTTGTGATACTGACATCAGTGCCACCAGTTTAAGCGGTAGTGTGCTCTACGATGTCACTGCGAACTCCAATGTGCTGTTCGGGCTTTCTCGCTCAGAGCGGGCGCCGGGTGTGGAAGAACTTTACTCTAATAATTCCACGGCAAACTGCTCTCCAGTTGACGAGGAAGACTTCGTGGCCCACGCGGCGACGGGTCTGTTCGAAATTGGCAACCCCAATCTCAGTGAAGAAACTGCCAACAATTTCGAGTTTGGCTACCGGATGCATAGTGGTCCAGTGACCGGACAGATTAGTGCTTACTACAATGAGATCGATGATTACATTTTCCTGGATCTCGCTGGTGAAGAGCATGAAGGCACCCCACTGGCGAATTGGCTTGCTCGAGATGCTGAATTCAGAGGGTTGGAAGGAGAAATCGCCTTCAATCTGATGGAGAATGACAACACCACCATCGAGCTCAGACTTTTCGGTGACATGGTGGACGCGGAATTTGCTTCCGGTGGTAATGTACCACGCATTCCTGCAGCGAAAATCGGTGCTGAGCTGCACTTTTTCGGTCCTCAGTGGAGCTTCCACGTGCATGTGATGGAAGTGGATGATCAGGACGATGCAGCGGAGCTGGAATTGCCAACAGACGGCTACACCAACGTGTCGATGTATGCTGATTACCATTGGAACTTTGGCAATGACAGCGAACTGAAACTCTTCGTCCGCGGTAACAACTTGCTGGACGACGAGATTCGTAACCACGCGTCTTTCCTGAGAAACTTTGCGCCTGAACCCGGACGCGGGGTCATGGTGGGTTTGAGGCTTGAGTACTAGTGACAAAAACCTAAAAGCCATTCTCATCCTAGGGATTTTCTTTGCCTCCGGTGTGGCGGGGCTGATCTACGAAATCCTTTGGATGAGGCAGCTTACCCAGCTGTTTGGCAGTACTTCACAAAGCGCGGCAGTTACCACTGCCGCGTTTTTTATTGGGATTGCAGCAGGCTCTTACTTCTGGGGCCAGCAGACCAGTAAATTGTCGAATCCACTCAAGACCTATGCCCTGTTAGAGTTCGGCATAGTGGCGGCAGGTTTGTTCTATTTCCTGCTGTTTCAAATCTACTTTCTTTTATATAGCACGGTATTTGAGGTTTTCTCTGGCACCGGGTTGTTGTTCGCCCTGGTCAAGTGTGTACTCGCGATCGTGTTGATCTGTCCCGCGAGTTTTCTTATGGGTGGCACCTTGCCAGTGATGGGGGAACACCTGATTAAAGAACGACAACATCTGGGTCGTTGGGCCAGCACCCTGTATGGGATTAATACACTCGGTGCGGTAGTCGGTGCAACGGCAGCAGGTTTCTTTCTACCGCGCTTGTTAGGATTCAATGTTACCTACACCGTGGCCCTGACATTGTCTTTTACTCTAGGAGCAGTGGCCTGGCTTTTGTCACGTTTAGAATCCCCCAAAGAGATTTCAGCCGAGCCGAAGTCTGTTTTTAGCATCAGCCCAGGCAAAATCCTGAACAACTTTAGCTTTGTGGAATTCACGGCTTTGCTCTCTGGATTTCTCAGTCTGGCCATGCAGGTGCTTTGGATCAGAATGTTTGTGCAAGTGCTGCAGAACTCCACTTACACTTTCTCGGCAGTACTGGTGGTATTCCTCGCAGCGATTGCATTGGGTGCCTTTCTGGTGCGCCTTCTCATCAACAGGATGCCAGCCAACTTAAACACGCTGTTGTTATTGATGGCCGCTTCCGGAGTAGCCTGTCTGATCACGCCATTTGTGTTTGTGTCCTGGACCAACGGTTTGTCCTACCTCGGTAATCAGGACCAGTTAGGCAGCTACCTGCTGCAAGTGTTCTTCACCACCGGTGTAATCGTTGGCATCCCAACCGTTATCATGGGAATGGTTCTGCCCTATCTCTATCGCTATGTGGAGCATCTGAATGAGGCACCTGGCGTTACTTTGGGCCGACTCAACGGTTGGAATACTAGCGGTGCGGTCATTGGGCCACTGGTTGCCAGTTTCCTCTTGCTGCCACTTTTGGGTCTGTGGAACAGCGTATTGCTATTGGGACTCGCGTATCTGGCGGTACCAATTGTGCTGTTCGAAAACTCCCGGGCACGCATGGCAACTGTTGCAACTTTTGTGACCCTGCTGTTGTTTGCCAACCCCACAACTTTGCCGCTGGTGAGAATAAACGCAGACGAAGAGCGCTTGCTGGCCTTATGGGAAGGCTCGGATGGCACTGTTGCAGTGGTGGAGCGGAATGGCAGTCGCCGAATCAAGCTCAATAACTGGTATGCCCTGGGTGGGTCCGGGGCATTACGTATGGAACAAATCCAAACCCATTTACCCATGCACCTGCATCCAGAAGCGAAATCGGTGTTCTATCTGGGAATGGGCTCGGGAATAACCGCTGGTACGGTTCTCAACTACCCCATAGAACAGGTAACAGTGGCGGAGTTGTCCGCAGAGGTGATAAGAGCGTCAGCGCAGTATTTTGGTGAGTACTCCAACAGTTTTCATGAACACCCTTCAGTTGAAGTCGTACACGAAGATGGTCGCAACTATCTCGCGGGGACTCGCGACAGCTACGATCTGATCATCGCTGATTTGTTCATTCCCTGGCGCGCCGGAGTCGCGCTGCTCTATACCCAGGAACACTTCGAACGGGCCCGTGAACGACTCAATCCTGATGGCTTGTTTGTGCAATGGATTCCGCTTTACCAAATCAGCGAAAGAGAGCTGAAGATCATTGCCAGAACCATGACAGAGGCATTTCCCATGGTGAGTCTTTGGCGCGGAGATTTTTATGCTGAGCAGCCGATACTGGCCATGGTGGGACATCAACAAGCCCAACCCATGTCACCCCAACTACCGATTATCCAGCGATCACTCAGTGACATAGCAGCGTTTCGTAGCGGAGAGGAAGCACAAATCCCTTTGCTCTCTTACTATCTGGGTACGCTCACTCAGGGCAATACATGGTTTGCTGAGTCGCCAATCAACACGGATAACAATCCTGTGGTTGAGTACCTGGCGCCCGAATCGCACCGCGCCGAGCGGGCTGGTCTAATTCAATGGTTTGTTGGCGATCAAATGATTACATTTATGCAGCAATTGCAGCAGGCCGCCGAGCCAACTGTTGACCCCTACCTGAGTGAGCTTGATATCAACCTAAAACAATCGGTTTATGCAGGGTTGTTTTTTCATCTGGCGGCTGTGGCAAGAGAGCAGGACAACGAGCAAGCCAGGCAGCAAGCATTGCAAGTCGGCCGGGAATTATTAGGAGATAGTTCTTAGGCTCGGATGCAAGCAGTGCCGCAAGGTGCGGATGTTTGCTGAGAGATTAGTAGGAATAAACTGAAACGCCTTCCGCCTCAAGTCGATAGGCGGAACTGGCAATATCATTTTGTACGACTTCGCTTCGCAGTGTGCCATGCACAACATGGGCGTCGTAAAAATTTTCTAAGGGCACACCCTGTTCATAAGATACGTGGATAATCTGATTTGGGGGCGGTGGTGGTAAATGCAGGCAGGCGCCAAAAAATGGGACGAGAAAAAACTCGGTTACTTTGCGTTCTTCGTTGTAGCGGGTTGGTACGATGAACCCAGGAATCAAGATTTGCTTATCCACCAGGTCGGGATTCACATCATAGGACTGCAAGGCTTTAAGATAGGCTTCGCCCTCATCGTTACCGGCAAGTTGATCTTGCCAGCCGTAAAGGTCGTGATTTAGCTGAGGTGCGTTAAGCACAGCATCGAGGTCGGCCTGGCTCATGAGGTCGACCCATTCAACTGCCAGCACCTCTGCCTGCTCCTGACCAATAACAGCCTGGGAACAAAGAATTAGCGATAGAAAAATTGAAAAAATGATCCTGGACATGGTGAAATCCGCCGCTGATACATAAATTGTCGGAAATCACGCTGACTTTGTAAAGGTCAGAGTAACCGTTGGAATCAGATGAGAACGCGGGTAGATTAGCCACACATGAATGCCATAAGCATCACAAACCTAGAATTCACCTGGCCTGGCGCTGAGCATCCAACTCTGGACGTGCCAAAATTTGATGTGGCCTGCGGTGAATCGGTGTTTTTGCGCGGTGCGTCGGGAAGCGGTAAATCCACCTTATTGAGTCTATTGGCGGGCATCTTGGCAGCGCCAGCGGACAGCGTAAGAATTCTGGACACTGATCTTGCCAGTCTGTCTGCCCGCAAACGGGACCGCTTTCGTGCTGAGCACATCGGTATCGTATTTCAGCAGTTCAATCTCATTCCCTTTTTGACGGTAGGCCAAAACCTGAAGTTAGCTGCGCGCTTCACCGGGAAATCTGGTCAGGAAGTTGAAAAACGCTCAGTTGAACTGGTTGAAGCTTTGCAGCTGCATCCTGATCTATTGCAAAGGCCGGCTGACCAGCTTAGTGTGGGTCAACAACAGCGTGTCGCGATCGCCCGGGCATTCATAAACAGTCCTGAGATCATCCTCGCCGATGAACCCACATCTGCTTTAGACGCAGATGCCAAGGACCACTTCGTACGGTTGTTGTTATCCATTCGTGAGTCAACCGGTTGTGCGGTGGTGTTTGCAAGTCACGACAATTCACTCGCAGATATGTTTGAAACCAAAGCAGCACTCGCCGATATCAATAAGGTCAAACCTCAACAAGTCACTCATGTTTGAAGTCGCACTCAGCAGCTTATGGAGTAGACGCGGCAGTGTCATGCTGACACTGGCATCGCTGACCATCAGTATGGCCATCGTTATCGGTGTCGAACATGTTCGGGCGCAGGCAGAGAGTAGTTTCGTCAGAACCGTTTCAGGCACAGATTTATTGGTTGGCGCTCGCACTAGTCAGGTCAACCTGTTGCTTTATTCTGTGTTTCGAATTGGCAACGCAACCAACAATATCCAATGGCAGAGTTATCAGGACATTATTGCCCGTCCTGGTATCTCCTGGAGCATTCCATTCTCTCTGGGTGATTCCCATCGCGGCTACCGTGTGCTTGGCACCAATAATGACTATTTTGAGTATTTCCGTTATGGCGATAACGAGAATCTTCGTCTGTCTTCCGGCGAGGAGTTCAGCAGCCCTTTGCATGCCGTTCTCGGCAGCGAAGTTGCCAATACATTGGGCTATGAGGTAGGAGCTGAAATTGTCATCTCCCATGGTATCGGTAACACGAGCTTTGTAAATCACGACAATTTGCCCTTTACCGTAACCGGTGTGCTTGCTCCCACAGGAACCCCAGTGGACAGAACCATCCATGTCAGCTTGCAGGGAATAGAGGCAATTCACCTGGGCTATCAGGACGGGGTTCAGATAGCCGCAATAAGCCCGACACCTGATGATCCAAGATTGGCCCAGCTGCAACCCACCCAGATTACGGCAATCCTGTTGGGCCTGGATACACCCCTGGCAGTATTTGGATTACAGCGCGCAATCAACAATTACCCATCTGAGCCATTGACTGCGATTCTGCCTGCGGTGGCACTAGGTGAGCTGTGGCAGATTATTGGAACCCTGGAAAACCTTTTACAGGTGATTTCTATTCTGGTCTTAACTGCTTCACTGCTTGGTCTCAGTACTATGCTGCTCTCTTCATTGCGGGAGAGGCGTCGCGAGCTCGCTCTGTATCGTGCTATCGGTGCGCGACCTTCATTTATCGTTTGGTTAATTGAGTTGGAAGGCCTGGCGATGATGGCGGTCGCTGCGGTATTTGGTTATTTGCTGGTAGTCCTCGGTTTCGGGCTTACTCAGGCCTGGTTGAGCGAAACCTATGCCCTGGTCATTGAGGCCTGGCCATCCTCCCTGGGAATCTGGCTGTACATGGCGGGCGCTATGCTGGCTTCCGTTTTGCTGTCGCTGATTCCTGCCTTCGTAGCGTACTCGCGCTCACTGGGGCATTCTCTGCTGTCGCACTAAATTGTGGCTGCGTACGCGGCAAATCGAAAGATCTACGCAGTTTCAAAAATACGATACTTTCGAATCACTTACACCAACAGTTCGCTTTTCTCGAAAGATAAGTTCGGTAAATCTGAGCCTTTGATTCTTGACTCTTTTCGCATCGAGCCCTAACGTCCGCATTCACATTGTGTTAGCTGTGTGTTGATAGAAAACTGCAGCGACAGCAGTGTCGTATGGGTTTTAAACCACATTAAACCTTAGCCCTTCGAGGTGCTACGAACGGAGTTAAAAGATGACTACACCTATTACTGAACAGGAACTGGCTCAAGCTCGGAAGAACTGGGGCGATGCCCTGGTTGCTGTATCCAAAGCCTTTGAAGAAGGTGGTATAGATGCCGCACGAGAAGTTGCCGGCGCCACACTAGACGCTGCCTATGGATACAACCTGGGTCCAGTGCTGTTCAAGCCAACTCTGGCCAGCGGCGAACAAACCTTCCGCCCAACTCGGGAAGGCGCCCTGTCTTATTTTGTAGGCCATAGTGATGATTATCCACTGGATGGTGGCTTCGGCATAAAGGGCTGGCGCAGTGTCGAGTCTGAAACTGCAGCGAGCTTTATTCAGGGAGATATTGGTATGTGGATGGGCTGGGTTATCTGTACCGATAAAGACGGTAATGTCACTAAAGTAGACAAGAGCTGGGGCTATAAGAAAGATGAAGAGGGCACACTCCGCATCGTGTTGCACCATTCCTCGCTTCCTTACCAGCCTGAATAATCAAAGGCAGTGGCGGGCATAACTGCCTGCCACTTGCTTCTTTTCTCTATCTTCTCCAATTTCACAGTTTTCAATCCCTCTGATCAGCCAGGTCAGAGCGCTGCTGCGTGTTCCAACCCCCTGGTTTTCGCGACGATTAATCGAGACTAAGATTTGCCTTAGTGTTTATACTGCCTGTCCAGCTAACCATCCTGGAGTTGAGCCATGCGACATATCCTGATTGCAACGCTGGTCTCCCTGTCGGTCTTCTTTGGCACGGCGACACAGGCGCAAGTTCAGCCCATTAACATGGGTCCGGTTATCAATAGTTCGGCACGGGATGCGGAACCTACTTTTACACCTGATGGGCAAACCATGTACTTCAACTGCTTTGACCGGCAAGGGGAAGAGGGTTCCGATATCTGTATCAGCCACCGACAAGGAGATGGTTGGAGCGAGCCTGAGATAGTCTGGGAAGTCAGTACGCGGGAATACCTGGAAGTGGAACCTCTGTTGTCACCCGATAGGCAACAGCTCTACATCATGAGTACGCGACCCGGAGGTAAGGGTGCCGCAGACATCTGGGTCAGCGATCTAGTGGATGGCTCCTGGACCACGCCGCGCAATCTCGAGGGGCCAATGAATTCTCCTTATATGGATCATTGTCTGTATTTTTCCGGTGACGACTGGGAGTTTGCCTACTGGACTTCAACTCGACCGGGAGGGTTTGGCGGCAATGACATCTGGATGTCAGAAAAGGTGAATGGTGTATGGCAGGAAGCCGTTAATCTGGGTCCCAATGTAAATTCGGCGGCGCATGAACATCACTCCTTACCTTCGCCCGATGGCAATTCCCTCTATGTCACCACAACACGGGAAGACGGTTTCGGTGGGGAAGATATCTTTGTGACCACACGGGATGCTCAGGGTAATTGGGGGCAACTCACTAACCTTGGTGCACAGGTGAATTCGGATCAGCACGATCGTTGTCCGGCGTTCTCACCAGATTTTGAAACTTTCTTCTTCGACTCTGAGCGTGCCGGTGGCTACGGCAATAAAGATTTGTGGTCACTGCCTTATTCTGCAATTGAAGACATTCGTTGATACCTTGCATAAGAAATAGAAAGGCCTGATTGAAAAGAATAAAGACAACAAAAAGGAAAACGAGAATGAAGCCAATAACATCAATGATTGCTGCGCTGTATCTGGTCATCTCGGCTGTTAGTGGTGCTGCTGAGGCACCAGCGAGTGACGGTTCTCCCGATAGCATCAATGCGCGTGCAGATTACTTTCGTCTCGACAATGCCTACGTTCCTCCGCCAGGTGAGGCGTTGCATCATTACACCGCTGGATTTGCCAAGATCCTCTGCTCCGCTGTGTTCGTCACCGGACTTGATCCGCTAGATGCGGCTGCCAACGTGGGTGGTTTCATCTCGCCTTTCGATCAACGACAGTATGTAGTGAACACCCGCATTGATCGCGTGCGCGAGGAAGTCAGTCTGGTGCTGCCGGATGGCGTAGTGCGAACCGCAAGACGTTATGACAATCAGGGTTGCGTCGCTCACTCTCTAGGCGAAAACACGATTGAATTTACGCCATCGACTGTCGAAGCTAATCTGCCACCGGCCCACTCCACGTCGTGGCCAATGGGTGACGTGGTCCCAGATGATTCCTTTCCACGGGGTGTGGACGTCGAGCGCGTGCAGCAAGCCCTGGAAACCGGGTTTGGACCGGAGGAGGCAAGAACTCTGGGGCTTGTTGTCACTTATCAGGGGCAAGTTTTAGGAGAACGCTACAGTGATGAAGTTGATATTCACACGCCTTTAGAAAGTTGGTCTATGACCAAGAGTCTTACTGGCACCCTTATGGGCGTATTGATTCAGCAGGGCGAATACGAGCTCTGGCAGAACGCACCCATTCCCGAATGGCAGGAAGATTCCAATGATCCGCGACAAGCCATTCGTATCGGCGACATCATGCGCATGTCCAGTGGCATCATGATCAACGCACCTTCAGATCCGGATTTTGACACCAGCACTTATGCTGACCATTTCTATCTCTACACTGGCGGCGTGAATCAGTATCACTATGCGGCGACCCGCCCCGCTGAATACCCACCTAACACCATCGGTCGCTATCGCAACACCGATCCCGTGCTTACCAGTTATCTGATTCGACTCGCTGTGGAAGGGCGCGGGGAGGACTATCACAGTTTTCCGCAACGTAATCTGTTCGACAAACTGGGTATTCGCACGGCCCTTATTGAGACCGATACCTATGGCAATTTTCTGGGCCAGGGCCTGGCTTTTATGTCCGCTCGAGACTGGGCCAAGTTGGGTAATTTGTATCTGCAGGATGGAGTCTGGAATGGTGAAAGGCTGCTACCTGAAGGCTATGTGGAGTACGCTAGCACAACAGCACCGGCCTGGATAACCGATGGTCGTCCAGTGTATGGTGGCGCCTTCTTCTGGGTAGATAATGAGGTGGGAGATGACGGCTTACCGCCTTCATTTTCCATGCGTGGTGCTGGCGGACAGTCGACCACCATCATACCCAGTCACGATTTGGTGATCGTGCGTATAGGAAAATACACTGGGGCTTCCGCAGGAGGTCAGGCCCTGCAAGAGATGTTGCCCATGTTGCTGGATGCAGTGCCAGCAACTCGATAACAAGTTTTTAGACGAGGTATTTACTACTCGGTATTCCTCATCTTAGTAACGCAATCTAGTCAACTAATTTATTACTCTGCTTTAGGAGAAGATATGTATATTTTTAATGCCACAACCAAGAAGCTTTCTGCACTAGCGCTGATGCTCACCTTCCTGCCAGGAGCCCTCATGGCGCAGAGTCTCACGGCAGTGCAACAGAAAGTCGCCGAAGTCATGCAAGGAGATCATCGTACCCCGGCGGAACTGGCGCGAGACGAAGATCGAGACCCAGTTGCCGCGATTGGCTTTATGGGTATCGAAGACGATATGACCCTGATTGAATTTTTACCTGCGGGGCAGGCCTACTACACCAAGATACTGGGGCCAGTTATCAACGATAATGGCCACCTCATGGTTATTGATTCTCAATCGACCTTTGATAGCTGGGGGGACTGGAAAGACAGGCCCGAGTTTTCCATGACTCATCCTGTACCGATTGAAAACAATTACAATCGATCTGCCTTGGTTTTTGATATCGGTGATATTGAATTTGGGTTACCAGCAGCTTCGGCAGATAAGTTTCTTTACATCCGTGAGTATCACAACTACACCGTAGCGGATAACGCGAGAATCAATGCGGCTGTATTTGACGTACTCAAGCCGGGTGGCGAATACGTCATCATCGATCATACTCGTCGTCATATGGAGCCCGAAGGTCGTGCTAACTTTCGTCGTGAAGATCCCGTTGGTGTGATTTATCAAGTGCAACAAGCTGGATTCGTGCTAGATCGGGTATCGGACATGTTTGCTCAACCTTCTGATGCCTTGAACCAGGAAGTTGGTCAGATACCAAACATGACAGATCGCTTCTTCTTGATCTTTAAGAAACCGGAATAGCAATAGCGAGAGACCAGTTCAATGTTAAGTAAGCCAGCTCACAACTTTTTAGCCAACCTGAAACCATTGGTCACGGCAGCGTTTATTGCGTTGCCGTTACTCGCAAGCGCTGATGAGATGAATCGGTTCAATGCGAGTGATGTGTTTGAGTTGGAGTACGCCACCGATCCACAGATTGCACCCAGCGGGGAGGTGATTGCTTACGTCAGGCGCAGCAATGACATTATGACTGACCGCACCAGGTCCAATATCTGGACGGTGAATGCGGACGGCTCCAACCATCGACCGCTGCTATCCGGCACCGCAAACTACTCGTCACCGCGCTGGTCTCCCGATGGAAATCGCCTCGCCTATGTGTCGAATGAGGAGCGGGGTTCACAATTGTATGTGCGTTGGATGGATACTGGTCAGACTGCCTTGCTTACCAACATTCAGTCTTCAGCCGGCAATATAAGCTGGTCGCCAGATGGCACACAGATCGCGTTCACCATGAACGTCGAGTTTGATGCCAAACCCTTCTCCATTAGTTTGCCTGAGAAACCCGAGGGCGCGGAATGGTCGCCAGCGTTTGAGTACATCACCGAAACCCGTTACCAGGCGGACGGCAGCGGTATTCTGGAGCCAGCTTACTCACATATTTTTGTAGTCCCGGCTGAAGGTGGCACTCCGCGGCAGCTCACTTCCGGAAACTTCAATCATCGCAGCAGCCTGAGTTGGACGCCCGACAGTTCAGAGATTCTGTTCTCAGCCAATCGCAACGAGAATTGGGCTCTGCAAACCAGGGAGTCTGATGTCTTTGCTATTGGCCTCGATGGCGAATTACGACAGATCACCGATGCGCCAGGCGTGGAAACAGCACCGCTGGTTTCACCCAATGGCAGATACATCGCCTACGGTAAGACCGATAACGCAAAGCTGGCCTATCGTAATCGTTATCTGCATGTGATGGATATCGACGGCTCCGATGATCGCAATCTCTCAGCCGAAATTGACAACTCACTTTCCAGCTGGATTTGGGATGACAACGATGCGCTGTTCTACCAGGTAACCAATCGCGGTATCACTGAAGTTGCCCGGGTCAGTCTGGACGGTGGCCATCGAATTGTTGCCTCGGGCCTTGGCGGTGAATCGTTGGGTCGACCTTATACCAGCGGTTCCTATGATGCGGCAGCAGATTTAGTCGTGGTGACTAAGGGCTCCGCAACGCGACCCGCGGACCTGGTGCTGGTGGAAAACCGGGGCGAGATAAAGCTTACGCAACTTAATGAAGACTTGCTGGGCCATAAGCAATTGGGGCAGGTCCAGGAGATCATCTACAACTCTTCAATCGATGGTGAAGAGATCCAAGGCTGGTATATGACGCCGCCGGATTATCAGCCAGGACAGTCCTATCCATTGATTCTCGAGATTCATGGCGGGCCTCACTCAGCCTATGGTCCTCACTTCTCGGCAGAGATGCAGCGCATGGCTGAGGCTGGGTATGTCGTGTTCTTCAACAACCATCGTGGCAGTACCAGTTACGGCGAGCGCTTCGCGCTTTTGCTGCAGAACAAGTACTCGTCCGAATATGACTTTGCCGACCATATGTCCGGCATCGATGAATTGATCGAGAGGGGTGTTGCAGACCCTGATCGTCTATACATTACAGGCGGTTCTGCTGGTGGTATTGCAGCGGCTTATGCAATCGGACTGACTGATCGCTTTAAAGCCGCCGCTGTCGCCAAGCCGGTGGTCAATTGGGTGTCGAAAGTACTGACCGCAGATAGTGGAATAGGTCAGATCGCGAATCAGTTCGACGGTCTGCCCTGGGAAAACCTGGATGAATACTGGCAGCGTTCGCCTTTGTCGTTGATTCCCAACATGACAACACCGACACTGCTGATGACCGGGGAAGCAGATCGGCGCACACCCATCTCAGAAACTGAGCAGATGTATCAGGCGCTCAAGATTCAGGGAGTGGATGTGGTGATGGTGCGGATTCCTGGCTCTCCCCATGGTATTGCGGGTCGGCCATCCCGGTTGATAGGCAAGGTGGAAAATATTCTCGCGTGGTTTGCGCAGTATCAGTAGTTGGGCAGGCTTGCGGCGAACTCCAACGGTCTTGCATCAGCAGGTATTACACTAATAAACCTAGTTTTCGTTTCACTTATCTCTTTGCTTTCTCAAAAAGCTCATTTGAGCTTTTCGGAACGTAAAGGCTGCATTCGGCCTGCTCCGGCAACACGGACAATACGCTGAAACTTTGGGCATTCCATATGACTCGGCGCAGGACAATAGGCAGCATGGCGAAGTCCGTTTCGCATTGCCGTGAGTCTTTTTATTTGCTTATCGAGTTCATCGGCTTTCGCCAGAAGTTCCTCGGACTGTATTCGGGGCTGACCATCGACTCCGAACATCTGCGCGATTTCATTTAGTGAGAATCCGGTTGCGCGTCCTAGTGCAATGAGTGCCAAGCGCTGCAGTACGTCGTTCGAAAAGACACGCTTAAGACCTTTTCGGCCCACCGGCTTGATCAGCCCCTTCTCCTCATAGTAGCGCAAGGTGGACGCAGGCACGCCGGACTGCTTTACAACTTCGGTAATCTCCATCGCTACCTCCCTCTTGACCTCAAGTCGACTTTAAGTAGTAACGTTATATCGTAACGTTTGCCAATCAGGCGAACAAGAATTCCAGTGAGCATTAAATGGGGAGTTGGGAGCTATGTTTAGAAGCGTAAGAGTAGAGAAGTTGCCGTCAGTTGTTAGGGCAACTGCCATCTTCGCATGCGCCGCTGCACAAATTACAGCGTTTGCGCAGGTCAGTGAAGACCGCAACTCTGGTTCGAGTGCAGTTTTGGAGGAGATCATTGTTACTGCACAGAAACGCGAGGAACGGCTCATTGATGTCCCCCTTGCGGTAACCGCGGTATCGGGTGAAGCGTTAAGGCAGAGGCAAATCGAGGACGTTGCCGATCTGGCTTTCGTGATTCCCTCACTCACTTACACGCCTGGGATCAATGATCTCATCACCAGCTTACGCGTAAGAGGCATTGGTACGATTCTGTTCAATCAAGGTCTTGAATCAAGTGTTTCCTATGTGCTGGACGGTGTGCCACTCGCTCGCCAAGCGCAGGCGTTTCAAGATTTGATCGACATTGAGAGGGTTGAAGTCCTGCCTGGGCCACAAGGAATGCTGTTTGGTAAGAATGCAACAGCCGGCGTCATCAATGTCGTGACTGCTCGACCTAGCGATGAATTTTCCTACATGGGAGATGTGACTGTCGCTGAACTAGATGAGTATCGAGCTCGCGCGAGCGTGGCCGGTCCGCTGGCAAGTGGGATTTCTGGACGTATCACAGGCTTTATCAACGACGTGGGTGGACACATCAGCAATGTCGACGACGGGCGAGACTTAAACGGCGGGCTAAGCTATGGCATACGTACACAATTCGCTTTCGACCCAAGCGATGCAGTCGACTTGCTATTAATTGGAGATTACCGCAACGCGGAACGCGACTGCTGCCAATGGCAGGCATTGCAGGCTGACAACCCACTCTATGCGAGTTTACTCAGCCCGGTCGTCGCCTCGCCAGATAATCGTTGGGTCAACATTAATGCAGACGTATTTAACGATAGCGAACAGTGGGGCTTGTCGCTGCAAGGAGACATCACTACCGACCTTGGTGAAATTACGTCGATCACGGCTTATCGTGAATGGGATCTCGCCGCCAACAACGACATTGAGTCCGTGCCGACCGAAGATCCCCTTTTTGGTCTGCCGGTGAACTTCGGTGCGTTCGATGTGAACCTGTCGGAAACGAGTATCCAGCAGTTCAGCCAGGAACTTCGATTGGCCTCTGCCGGAGGAGGGGCACTCAACTATGTAGTTGGCCTCTATTACCTCAACCTTACAGCCGATAGAGCTTTCACCCGCAGAATCGGATTGTGTTTCCCCTCGCCAGC
>JANQJM010000124.1 GCA_028281635.1 Pseudomonadales bacterium
ATATCAACACCGATCCGCTAGGTGGTGTGCCGTTCTATGAAGACGTTCGTATCGGTTCCTGGCTTCCTTTTGGCAAGCCCCAGGCCAACACGCAACCGCTTTCCTTTCAGGAAAACGATGGCCTGAACATGGAATTGGATGACAAGCGTACCGCACGATTTTCCTTCGGTGCTGATTTCAATGTGCCCTGGCTGGAAGGCTGGCGCGGTAAGGCTGAATACATGTTCGGTTATACAGAGCAGAATGATATTGCTAACCAGGACTTCAGCTTCAGTGCTGTTGCACAGGGGCTGAACTGCGATCAGATCAATGATCCGGAAGCCTGTTTCAATCCATTCGGTGCTCAGGATGTGCGCTATCGCAATTCACAACAAGTGGCGGATGCAGTATTCACGCAATTCACCGAAGGCAATCGCGATGAGCTGCAAACCTTTGATTTCTACATCAATGGTGATTTGCCGCTGGGTTTCGAATTGCCCGGTGGCCCAATTGCTGCAGCAATTGGTTACCAGCGTCGTGACGAAACAGACCAGGATAATCCACCGGCAGGTGATGTGGCCAATGATCAGCTCATCGGCAACCAGGAGGTTCCACAGACGGTCAATCGTTTTGTGAATGCCTGGTTCGCAGAGTTCCCTTTCCCGGTCCTGGAAAATCTGGAAATTTCAGCCGCGGTGCGGGATGAGGATTTCAGTACTGGTCAGGGAGCGGTCGTAGACAAGTACGGCATTATCTGGCGTCCCACAGATTGGTTGAACCTGCGGGCTACCATGGGTGAGGCGTTCATCGTGCCAACACTGCCCCAGCTTAATCGTCCTGAGCAATGTGGCTTGAGTAACGTAGACGATCTGTTTAGCTCTTTCTCTGGATTTATCACTTCCTGTATCACAGGTAATCCCGATTTGTTGTCCGAGACCTCCGACAGTATTTCAGCTGGGTTCGATATCACTTTGTTTGACGACTTAGTATGGACGGTGACCTGGAGTGAAACAGACTTCAAAGATCGAATCGTGAGTACTACGTCGCAAGACATCGTTCGTACTGACTTCGCCAACTTCCAGGCTGCAACCGGATTTACACCTTCAGACGCGAATCCTTTCCCGTCAGAAGATCAAATTGCAACCTGGGTGGCTAATCCACTGTCTGATCCACGGATCATCCGTAGTCCGAATGACATCACTACGCCAGTACGAATCAATCAGAGTGATTCCAATGCATCGACTATGCTGGTGCGAGCCTTCGATACGCAATTAAGGTACGGTTTCTCTCTGGATGATATCGGTCTGAATAACTGGGGTAACATCAACTTAAACCTGCAGGCAACCTATGTAGATACCTACACATTCCAGTTGCAGCAGGACGACCCAGTGTTGGAGGCTAAAGGCGGTCAGAATAATGACTTTGGTGCCGTTCCGCCCATTCCGGAGATTCGTGCGAACTTGCGCGTCGGCTGGACCAATGGTCAGCACAGCATCGTTGCCACTGGTCGCTACATAGATGAGCTGATTTTTGATGCCAATGAATTTAGCTTCCAGCGGTTCTTCCCTGGTAGCCAGTTCGTGTCAACTGACATCATTAGAGAGTGGTCACAAATGGATCTGTTCTACAGCTATCGTGATTTGGAAGCCTTTGGTGGCTCATTCAACTTCACGGTTGGTGCTCGCAACGTGTTCGATCGCATGCCACAGAAAACCGGCATGATCGCGGGCGTTGTTGCATCAATGCAAGATCCTTTGGGCCGAGTGGTTTACGCAAGAGTTAACTATAACTTCTAGTAGCTCTTTGTTGCTGGTCCTGGGTACTAGATATTAGGTCCAGCAATTGTCACTCAACACCTGGCTCTACTTTGTAGGGCCAGGTGTTGTTCTATAAAGCCATAAAACTCTGGTCTCACTCACACGTGTCAACTCAATCGATTACAGCCTTACTCACCAAGATACCACTCTGGGGCAGTTTGTCTGTTGTCATTGGATTTGCCTCTAGCGTTTCCGCGCAGCAATCGAACACTGTGAGCTATCCGGCAGACTACTTCCTGCAGTGGAATCCGGTAACGGTTGCGGACATGATCGATCGTATTCCGGGAATTACAGTGGCACTCGAGACAGGGCAATCCAGTCGCTTCCAGAATGATCGGGGACTCGGTAGCAACGAAAACATTCTCATCAATGGGCAACGCTTAAGTGGCAAAGACAATGATGCCAGGGAACAGCTCAATCGTATCGCCTTCGATCAGGTTGAACGTATCGACATAATCCGTGGTACTTCGACGGATTTAGTTGGGGTACGTAACGAAGGTCAAATCATCAACGTCGTGACCAGCAATCTTAATGAGCTGAGTGTTACGGTTGCTAGCTCTTTGACTCGCTACCAGGATGGTAATAGTGAGCCCGGAGCTTCAGTCTTTTTCAACGGCAGCTACGGCGATCTTGATTATCGAGTCAGCCTGGAGAGCCGGCCTCAGTACGAGGTGCTGGACAGCCATGAGCAGAGTGTCAACGGGACTGGTGATTTCTCACCTAACGACATTCGGGTGTTCCGACAGATCACCGATCAGACGGACCAGATTTTTAACAGCAACTTGTCCTATGGTATCACCCCCAATCAGACTTTCACGCTTAATCTTCTGTATCAGGATTCTGATCCACCGCGTAACCTGGAGCGCACGGTGCTCGACTACGACGTGAATCCTCCGGCCGTGCTGGGCGAGCGAGAGCTGTACGACGCGACACGGGAAAACTGGGAGATTGGTGCTGACTACAATCTTAGCTTTGAAGATGGCGGACAACTGCAACTCCTCGCTATTAACAACGAATTAGACAATGACCTGCTGCGGGACCGCTTTCTATTCTCAGCCACCAGGGACGCTACCAGGGATCTGTCTCTTCGCAACAGGTCAGTGAATTCCGAGAATATCTATCGCGGTGTTTATACCCGGCCCCTGGTGCCCGGCCATAACCTGGAAGTTGGTATGGAAAGGGCCCAAACGACTTTGGAAACCAATCTGGATCTATCACGGTTGAATCCGGTTACGTCCCAGTTAGTGCCCGTGCCTTTGCCGGTAGCTAATTCTGAAATCGAAGAAATCCGCTACGAGGGCTTCGTGGTCCACCATTGGCAGCTTAATCCACGCATGAAGTTAGAAAGTACCTTGACCTACGAGGTGTCGGAGATTTCGCAAACTGGAGATGTAGAGAAGTCACGGGACTTTGACTTCATCAGGCCAAAGCTGGACTACCGGTTTGATATCACACCTTCTCTGCAGTTTCAGTTTTCTATAGAAAAGTTTGTCGCTCAGCTTCGCTTCAATGATTTTGCCGCCAATACGGATCCCCGTGATGAAGAGCGGGACACTGTGGCCGGTAATCCGGAGCTTAGGCAACAACAGTCCTGGCGCTACACCACAAATCTCGAGTACCGCTTTCTGGACAGTCGTGGCGTGTTTAGTTTTCGTGCCTGGTATTGGGATGTGGAGGATGCCATCGGTCGCATCGATGCCACCAGACCAGGAAGGCCGCTGGTCTCTGCTGCCGGTAATATTGGTGACGGGGAAGTGAAAGCAATGCAAATTAACGCAAGCTTTCAGGTTACGCCAAATCTGCTGATTTCGGGAACCAGCATGATGCGAGCTTCGGAAGTCATCGATCCGTTTACCCAGCAGGAACGCAGATTGGTTCCCAATGACCGTGGCTTTCAGACTATTGCTGTCAGGCACAATTTGCCTCAATGGAACCTCAACTACGGTATCGATTACTTCGATGCTCCTCAAGGTAATCGCCCACTGTTCGACATCAACCGCATAGATCATTTAGACAATAGAGAAGATCTCTCATTCTTCATTGAACGAAACTCAATTACGTCGCTTAATCTCCTGGCCCGGTTCGAAATTAGAAACAGTCTCGATCGAGGGATGTGTTCGGATCGATTTCGATTCGATGATGTGATTTCCGTAGGCAACATCGTAGAAGTTGAACGCAGGTGTAACGAGCGGGGCTCACAATACGTTCTGCAGCTACGCGGAACGTTCTGAACTACCTCTGAACCGGCTAGTGAGTTTTCGCCCGGGATTGGGTTATTCGAGGAGCCAGTGGACTGACCTTTGGATCGTCGGAAAAGGCTGCTCCCCCCGCGCCTGCGCTGCGGTACTCAGTAGGAGTCATGCTGAACCGATCTTTAAAAGCCTTATTGAAAACAGAAAGCGAAGAGTAGCCCACGCCTAAAGCGATACTGGAAACAGGATCATCAGACTGCCGCAATTGGCTGCTGGCGGCTTCGATCCGATAATTATTCAGGAACTGGTTAAAGTTTCGGTATTGCATCGATTGATTGATCAGGCGCCGCAGCTTGTACTCCTGCATGGAAAGCCGCTCTGCCAGGTCTGCGATAGTCAGACCCGGTTGTGCATAGAGTCTTTCGTCTAGCATGAGGGACTCCAGCTTCTCGACAATTGCCGGATCGATGGCTTTTGCGTTGCTGCTGGCAGTCTGTGCAGGCAGGTTCTGCGCTGCGTGCTGGGGGATCAGAGTCAATGCTTCTTCACTTAAGCGAAACGCGCGCAAGTTGAAAAACAGAGACACGGCGAATAAATAGAAGTTGTAAACGTCCGAAGAGATATTATCCAAACCAGCGATCAGGTTCAGACCATAGTAGTTCTGCAACCCGGTTAGCATGCTGATGCCAACCACAGCTACAACTACAGCGCCCATGCAAATAACGAACGATACCCGGAATTGCCTGCGCTGAATCACCAGATCATCTGCATAGCCTTGCAGTCCAAGCAGCACCGCATGCACAGAAAACGCGAGCATGGCCAATTGCGGCAATAGTTGGGTGAGCACGAAATGAAAACCGCTGTCGGCCACCTCGGGTGTGAATATTTGCAGGAGTTGACCAGTTGCTCTTGCTACCACAAAGCAGGCGATGCTTATCCAGATCACGGGCTTTATTTTGCCTTCGTCGACAAACAACAAGTACGCGATCAGCCAGATAACGAAGGGAGACAGCGTCGCCAGTCGGCCCAGCACGAAGGTGCCAGAGACACTATCATTAAAAAGGTTCATGGTGAGCAGCACGTAAGCCACCAGACACAGGCAGAAAAACGCGAGTAGTCTCGCTAACAGGCCCCGATAGTTGAATAACAGCAGTAAGCCAAGCAGGGCTAGCTGGGAGATGGCGAGGGGTGCAAAAAGACTGCTAATCGATAGCATAACTTATTGAATTTATTAATATTATAGCGCTATCTAGCTGGTATCGAGCTGGCAGCGGCAGGGAAAATCGCTCTTCAGTAATGGTCTCACAGGCATTTGGCAGGGGTAAATAGCCGAATATTTTCTGCAACAAGCTGTCACAACTGACTATTCCTATGCCCTCGAAAGCCCCCATTTCATAGTCTTCCGCAGAATTTAGCCAGGTTTGCTAACAACGAATTGGACAATTTTCAGAAAGCATCAGGATTCGTTCAGAATCCGCAAGACAGAGTGCATTAGCTTGGGTTGAATCTATTGCCACCGTTGCCGAAAATTATGAGAAACTAGCTCTTGTTCTCCGCACTACACTAAAACAATAACAGGCACTTTCCACGAGGAGGGTCTCTTGAAAACACCAAATCCAATTAAGCCTCTCGCACTCTTAGCAAGCCTCTTGCTTACTGGTCTTGCCAGTGCACAATCCAGTGAAGTTACCTTTCACAAAGACATCGAGCCAATTCTGCAACGCAGCTGCCAGAACTGTCATCGTCTCGGCGGGGTAGGTCCGATGCCGCTTGTGACTTATGAGGAAGTCGCGCCTTTTGCAGGTCTGATCGAATACAAGACCGGACTACGTGACCGCGCTGGCGCCATGCCGCCCTGGTATGTAGAGAAGGACGTCGGTATTCAGCAGTTCAAGAACGATCCTTCATTAAGCGATGCAGAAATTCAGGCTATCTCAACCTGGGCCCGTACAGGCACACCAAAGGGTGATGTTAGCGATGCGCCGGAGCCATTAGTGTTCGACGACAGTGTGAAGTGGACACTGGGAGAGCCCGATGTGGTTGTGCGCACTACCGACTTCTATAAAGAAGCCGGCACCCCCGATTGGTGGGGTGAGCTACCTCGTGTACCTATTGATCTCGATGAAGACCGTTATGTGGCCTCGGTAGAAATCGTTGAAGTGAACGATGTCCCCAATGCCGGCACAGGTCGGGAAACCGTCGGTGGGCGCTACATTTTTCATCACATGATCTGGCGCACCGAAGTTCACGATGAAAACGGTGATCCAATCGAAGACCAGAGCACCGGCTGGCCGGTGCATGAAGTGGGTCGCAATCCAGACATATTTGATCCGGAAGGTGGTCGATTACTTCGCGCGAACTCAGTTTTTGCTACTGACTCTGTGCATATGCACTCCAATGGTCGTGATACCACCGGTCATTTGGAAATCGGTTTCAGGTTTCATCCAAAAGGTTATGAGCCTAAGTACGAACGTACCAGTCTTGGCCTGGGTAATGGTGTCGATATCAGCATCACCGGTAACCAGAAAGATCAGGAGCTACACGCCTATACTGTTCTGGAGAAACACACCAAGATAATTACTTTCGAACCACATCTCCATGCACCTGGTGAGCGCATGTGTCTGGAAGCTATTTGGGGATATACAGTAGAAACACTTTCCTGTGTTGGTTACGACCACAACTGGGTACGTGGATATCCCTACCAGAATGACTATGCTCCTTTGCTGCCTAAAGGCACTATTCTCCATATCATTGGTTATATGAACAATACCGAGACTAATCCTAATGTGCCCGATCCGCGTAACTGGCAAGGTTCTGGGAATCGTTCCGTAACCAATATGTTCATTGACCTGGGCATACGGGTTTCTATGAATGATGAGCAGTTTCATGAAGCCATGGAAGAGCGTCGACAGGCACTTAATCTTGGTCCCAACGACCATGTGATTGGTTGCCCGCTGTGTGGTGCTCCCCTGGTCACGCCCATGCTTTCTGACTATGAACCATCCAGCGAGGAAGTGGCCAGCGACGATGACTAGCTAAATGTTCTAGTCACATTTCATTAGAGAAGCCGGCATTGCCGGCTTTTCTTTTTTTACTCTCTGAGAAAGCATAGACTCTTGCCTAAGGGGGTTCGCGTTTGGAACTGGTTGTGTATTTCTTTGCTGTGATGGCTGTGGGAACGGTCCTGTTCTTGCTGCTTTGTGCAGCCTATTTCGGCTTCACCGCAAGACCTGTGGCGGTGGCGCTAAAACTTTCCTATAAACTTGCTTTTGGTGCACTGGCTGGATTGTTGTTACTGGGTTTCGGCGCCATTCTCGTGCCAGCCATCTGGTTTAATGCGGCAATCGAACCTCTGCCTAACTATTCAAAGTGGCGCGACATCGCTGCAGCCTTCGTCATTTCCACAATTGGTGCTGTGGCCACTTATTTCGCTGTATTTTGGCTTGCCTGGGGCATACTGGACTAACTCGAGGAATGACCATGAGATATTTCTTCTCTTTGTTTTTCATGTTCGCAATACAGGCATACGCTGCCGACGATTTTGTCTTTTATTCAGATCTCGCGAAAGACTGGTACCAAAGCGGAGACTATTTCGAGTGGACCTCCACTACTGTTAACAATAACAACGCCAAAGTAGATGTGTTTTATCGTACTTTTGGAAACCGCTCGAATCCAAAATTGTTACTGATTCATGGTTTTCCAACCTCGAGTTTTGATTATCAGGCGCTCATACCACTGTTAGTGGATGACTATTTTATTGCCACTCTGGATTTTCCAGGATCTGGGTTTTCTGAGAAGCCATTGGATGGTTTTTCTTACATGCTGGAAGACAATGCCCGATTGGTGGATTACTTTGTCCGTGAGATTGTGGAATTCGAAGACTTTGCCATGTTTACCCATGATCGTGGAGTGAGCATTGGCTTGGCTTTTCTCGGTCATTATCTGGACAATCCTGCACCCGATTACACACTCAACTATCACTTCCTGTCCAATAGCGGCATGTACCTGCCACTGGCAAACTTGCTGCCTTTTCAATTGGCTGTCCTCGATCCCGCTAGAGAAGCGCAAGTGGTTGCTGCGCGTAAGGCGCAGCCGCGACTTACCGAGGGAGATCCTATCGCCGTTGCCAATGCGGATATCTTTAAATTCAATGATGGCGACAGTGCCATAGTGCAGGTTGGCAAGTACCTGTTAGAGAGGGGAGAAAATGAAACCCGGTGGTTAGAAAACCTGCCGCGCAGTCCGGTGCCAGTCGCTTATCTTTGGGGCTTGCTGGATGTGGTCAATCCCATTCGGATTCCGAACTACGTCTGGCTCAACTATCTCAACGAGCGGGAGGTTGAGAGTTCTTTCTGGATCCTTCCAACAGCGGGCCACTACCCACAACGAGACAATCCAGAGGAAGTGGCGAAAGTGATTAGGTTGGCATTAAGCGGGGATGTGCCGTTATTGGAAGATGAAAACGCTTTCATGCGTCAATACGCGAGTGAGCGTGAGGCAGAAGATGCGATCTATGTGGGCCGTTCAGTACCAAGGAAAATGGAGTTTCCGTGGTCGGATATGTATACGCCGGAAGGGTATGTGACTCCCTAAACTGTCGTTTTACATATTGCGGCGATATTGGCCGCCTACCTCAAAGAAGGTATCGGTGATCTGGCCGAGGCTGCAGTAACGAACCGCATTCATTAGCTCGGCGAAAACATTTTCATTGTTACGGGCGGCTTGTTTGAGACGCTCAAGTGCTTGCTCGCTCATCGCTGCATGCTCTTCCTTAAAGGAACGTAGTCGCTCAAGTTGGCTCTGTTTCTCCGCTTCCGTTGATCGGGCTAGCTCCAGTTCTATGTCAGGCTCTGACTCATCGCCAAGAAAGGTGTTTACGCCAATGATCGGCAGACTACCATCGTGTTTCTTGTGCTCGTAGTACATCGATTCATCTTGAATCTTGCCCCGCTGGTAGCCAGTTTCCATTGCTCCCAGCACACCGCCACGTTCAGAGATTCTTTCGAATTCTTGCAGCACTGCCTCTTCAACCAGATCCGTTAGTTCTTCGATGATGAACGAACCCTGGTTGGAGTTTTCGTTCATTGCCAATCCCCATTCCTTGTTGATTACCAATTGAATGGCCATGGCACGACGGACTGATTCTTCGGTGGGTGTAGTAACGGCCTCATCGTAGGCATTGGTGTGTAGACTGTTGCAATTGTCATAAATCGCTATCAATGCCTGCAGGGTGGTACGAATATCATTGAACGCCATTTCCTGAGCGTGTAGTGAGCGGCCCGAAGTCTGAATGTGATACTTAAGTTTCTGGCTGCGTTCGTTGGCGCCATAGCGAAAGCGCATGGCCGTTGACCAAATGCGGCGTGCTACCCTTCCAAGCACCGTGTATTCGGGATCCATGCCGTTGGAGAAGAAAAACGACAGGTTATGAGCGAAGTCGTCGATGTGCATTCCTCGGGCCAGATAGGCTTCCACAAAAGTGAAACCGTTGGAGAGAGTAAACGCCAGTTGCGAGATAGGGTTGGCGCCAGCTTCTGCGATGTGATATCCGGAAATACTGACCGAATAGAAATTTCGTACTTCGTGTTGCGTAAAGTACTCCTGTATATCACCCATCACCTTGAGACTGAATTCAGTAGAGAAAATACAGGTGTTCTGACCCTGATCCTCTTTGAGAATATCCGCCTGTACTGTGCCTCTGACGTTTTGCAGGGTGTAGGCGGTAAGCGATTCCAATTCCTCAGGTGAAGGCTCACGATTCTGGTCTGATTGGAACTTTTTGACCTGTTGGTCGATTGCTGCGTTGAGGTACATGGCCAGGATGGTAGGAGCGGGGCCATTGATTGTCATCGAAACAGAAGTCGATGGATGACAGAGATCGAAGCCATCGTATAAAGCCTTCATATCTTCCAGGGTCGCAATAGACACACCAGAGTTTCCAACCTTGCCATAGATGTCTGGTTGAGGATCGGGATCGAAACCGTACAGGGTTACTGAATCGAAGGCGGTAGATAGACGTTTAGCATCGGAGTGTTCGCTGAGTTGCTTAAAGCGGCGATTGGTGCGGAAAGCGTCGCCTTCGCCGGCGAACATGCGAGTTGGATCTTCGCTATCACGCTTGAATTGAAACACGCCGCCGGTAAATGGAAATCGACCGGGTACATTTTCCAATAGCAGCCATCTCAATAGTTCGCCATGGTCTTCGAAGCGGGGTAGCGCAACCCGCGGAACAAGCGTGCCGGAGAGCGATTCCCTTCTAAGATCGGTTTTGAGTTCGTTGCCTCGAACAGAAACGACAAATTCATCGCCGGTATATTTCTCGACTACGGATGGCCAGGTCTCAAGCAGACGTTTTGCCAGTCCGTCCATGGCAGAGTCTTTCTTGGTGATTAACTGCTCGAGATCGCTACTGTCCTTGCCAGCCGCGCTAAGCATGTCCTTGCTTGCTTCAAGTTGCTGTCGTTCCCTTGCGAGTTTCACCTGTTCTGCTACCTGGCGATGATAGTCACGAACACTCTCTGCAATCTCGGCGAGATAGCGTTGTCGTTGCTCCGGGATGATGAGCGTACGCTGAGTCGAAACCTTGGTGTCGACAGGAGCCAGGACAGAGTCAAATTGTTTCAGCCCGTGCCTGCGGAGTTCTGGCAACAGAGCCTGATAGAGTGCTGTAATACCATCGTCATTGAACTTCGAGGCAATGGTGCCAAACACTGGCATCTGATCCGGGGATTTGTCGAATGCAGCGCGATTTCTCTGGACCTGTTTGGCAACGTCACGCAGTGCATCTTCACTGCCTTTACGGTCAAATTTGTTGATTGCAAAAATATCGGCATAGTCCAGCATGTCGATCTTTTCCAACTGGCTGGCTGCACCGAATTCGGGTGTCATCACGTACAACGAAGTGTCGACGTAGGGGACAATGCCGGCATCACCCTGACCGATTCCTGGGGTTTCAACGATGATCAAATCGAAACCGGCGCATTTCACAGCATTGAGTATGTCTCGCAATCGTTCAGGTATTTCTACTGCCGCATTTCGGGTAGCAAGCGATCGCATGAAAATAGTTTCATGATTGATCGCGTTCATGCGAATGCGATCGCCTAACAAGGCGCCACCAGTTTTCTTGCGCGTTGGGTCTATGGCGAGAATGGCGATCTTAAGACTGTCACCACTATCTTGTCTGAAACGACGAACGATCTCATCGGTTGATGAAGACTTACCAGCACCGCCGGTGCCAGTAATACCCAAAATTGGTGTTGTTGTGATGTCTTCCGCCAGTGCTTGCAGGCTGGCGAGCTCACTCTCGCCGTATTCGTTGTTTTCAATGGCACTGATAACTCGGGTCAGCTTGCTGAAGTTTGCATTAGTGAGAGTTTCGAATGCTGGGATAGTACGATCGGATTGGCTCGCGCGGGTTCGTTCGAGCATGTCATCGATCATTCCCTGCAGGCCGATCTGCTGACCATCAGCAGGAGAGTAAATACGAGTGACGCCGTAAGCGTGAAGTTCCTCGATTTCGGCAGGTATGATCACCCCTCCGCCACCACCAAAGATTTTTATATGCGCGGCACCGAGATCACGTAATCGATCTACCAGGTATTTGAAGTACTCGATATGCCCGCCCTGATAGGAGCTGATGGCAATTGCGTCTACATCTTCCTGAATAGCGGCGGAAACGATTTCCTGCACTGAGCGATTGTGTGCGAGGTGAATAACTTCGGCACCGCTTGCCTGTAGTATGCGGCGCATGATGTTGATGGCTGCATCGTGACCATCGAACAGACTGGCCGCAGTGAGAAATCGCACTGCGGATGTGGCTAATGCATCGGATGTATTAGCTGCTTTAGCTTGTTGGATATCAACGACGGACAAGAGTTTCCCCAGCTTCCTTGTAACGAACCGGTAGTTTAGCGCAATTCGCCCTATAAAGGATGGCTTTTGAGGAACTCCAGCAGGGCGGCGGCTGTAGCCTGGGGTTTCTCCAAACCCACGGTATGCCCTGCCTCAGGAATAATGACCAGGGTAAGTCGGTCGCCCTGATTGGTTTTCATGATGTGACCGTTTTCCACTGGTGCCGTGAGATCATCTTCCCCCATGACCATGAGCAAAGGTCCGGTGCCTCCTGCTGCCCATAACTCAACCGGGGTACTGCGGCCTGCTCCCCTTTGCGCGCGACGACCATCAGGCCAGTATTGCAGATTGTCTACATAGTCGATGACAAGCTCATCGCTTGCCGCCGGGGAGAATAGGGTGCGTCTGGCCAGCCTGATCTTTTCGGCCTGCGTGAGTTCAGGATTGCTTAATAGTTCGGCTAATTCTCCCGGTTCTGTCAGCGCCGGCACCAAACCACCGGCCGCAATCAGGGACAGACTTGCCACGCGTTCCGGATAAACTGTAGCGAGCATACGTGAAGTGCGGTTGCCAAATGCCCAGCCCATCATGTGAAATTTCTCAACAGCGAAGTGGTCGGCAATGGCGATAACATCGTCAGCCAGATCTCTAAGGGTCAGGTCGTCGAGACGGCCAGTGCTTCCCATGATCCCCCGCTGATTGATTACCACAGTGTGGTAGCCAGCTTCAGCTAACAAAGGGCCCACAAGTTTATAACGAGAGTGATCACCGCCACTGCCAGGTAAGGCCAATATCAGTTCGCCGGAACCAGTCTCCGGAAGCCACTCAACGATATTGAGATTGGCATGGCCTATGTCAATGAAGCGTGAGCTGATAGGTTCTGCTGCCAGCAATGAGCAGGAGATGGCCACGCCAAGAACCAGTGTGAATGCATCTCGAATTATTGTTGTCTGCATGACGCTTATGTCTCCTTTGAGAACATAGGACAAAATCCTGCCGTAAAGTGACTAGCCTAACGCTGCCAATGGAAACTTGCCAGTCCGACTTTTGTGACTGCTCCCCAGAATTTGTATAGTGACCCTATGGAGACATGGATCGTATTTACCTTGCTCGCGGTAGTCATGCAATCAGTGCGCACCGCGGGACAGAAACAGATTGCCAGAAAGCTGTCGGTAGAAGCGACAACCCTGCTGCGTTTTCTCTTCGGATTACCTTTCGCGATTGCTTACTTCATCTTTCTTAAAACCTTTAATCAGGCTTCTGCATTTGAATTCGGAAGCACATTTTTTATCTCCGCAAGCCTGGCAGGCATTGCACAGATCGCAGCCACATTGTGCCTGGTAAAGGCGCTGACTATTCGCAATTTTGCTGTAGGAACTGCGCTGGCGAAAACTGAGGCGATACTGACCGCTGTGCTGGGAGCGCTGTTTTTCTCTGCAGCCATCAGCCCACTGGGTTATTTATCAGTGGTTGTGGGGGTGATGGGTTTATTAGTTGCCAGTAACTGGCAATTCAGTTGGCAGGATCTATTTCAAAACGAAAGCATCAAGTATGGCCTGGGAGCCGGACTTGGATTCGCTTTGGCTTCATTGTGGATCAGGAATGCTTCTCTGTCATTAGCGATAGAACCAGTGTTTAGTGCGGCCACGGTTCTGGTTTACATGGTCGCGCTGCAGGCCGTCCTTTGTCTGGCGCTCATCCTCTGGCAAGATTCAACACAGTTGCGCTTGATAAGAAACAACTTAAGCGCCTCGGTGTTTATAGGTTTTAGCAGTGTGGTTGGTTCAGTAGGTTGGTTCACTGCAATGAGTTTGCAGGAGGCAGCTTTGGTAAAAACCCTGGGACAACTTGAGTTTGTGGTGACCCTGTTAATCACCTATCTTTATTTTGGGGAGAAGATCAGTGGCCGTGAATATATGGGTATCGTGCTGGTAGCAACGAGTATCTTGCTGTTGCTTTGGGCAACATGAATCAATCTTGAATCAGCGTCGTGTGGTAACCAAGATTTTGCAGTTTCTTCAGTATATCGCGGCTTTGTTCCCCGTCTCGGGTTTCCACGGTGAGATACAGATCCGCATCTTTCACTGGTACATTGGAGAACATACGCTGGTGAGATACTTCCAAAATGTTGCCGCCAGCGGAACCGACGATGTCAGTAATGTCAGCCAGGGTTCCCGGTAAGTCGTGTATGCGAATCAGGAATCGCACTATACGACCCTTGCGTACCAGTCTGCGCATTAACACTGAGGCGAGAATGCGGGAGTCTATGTTTGCGCCACACAGGAACACACCGGTTTGCAATCCTTTAAAGTGATGCGGATGGGTTGCCACGGCAGCGAGTGCTGCAGCACCAGCACCCTCGGTCACGGTTTTTTCAATGGTTACCAGTTGATTTATCGCTTCCTCAATCGCTTCTTCATCCACTAGCACGATGTCGTCAACCAGTTCGCGGATAACTTGCATTGTTAGCTGCCCGGGTTCTTTAACCGCTATGCCTTCAGCAATGGTTGAACCTGCCAGAACAGCGTTCTTTCCATGCAGCAAATTGTAAGCACTTGCGTAGGCTTCGACTTCGACACCGATAATTTTGATTGAAGGTTTGATTGCCTTGGCTGCGATAGCATTGCCGGCGATCAAACCACCGCCACCGATGGGAATGACCAAGACGTCGAGATCAGGGTTTGCCTCCAGCATTTCTAATGCAACAGTTCCTTGCCCAGCGATGATCTGACCATCATCGTAAGGGTGGATAAACACAAGGTTCTCAGATTCAGCCAGTGTTTGTGCGTAGCGACCCGATTCATCCAGAGAGTGGCCTTCCAATTCGACTCGGGCGCCGAAATTCTTCGTGTCCTCAACTTTTACATTGGGCGTATTCTTCGGCATCACGATTGTAGCCGGGATGCCGAGGCGTTGTGCATGGTAAGCCACCGCTTTAGCGTGATTACCGGCGGACATGGCGATGACGCCACGGGATTTTTCATCTGCCGAAAGCTGCAGCAGTTTGTTCAGCGCGCCGCGCTCTTTGAATGACGAGGTAAATTGCAGGTTTTCAAACTTCAACCAGATGTCGGTGCCAAGGATGTGCGATAAGGTCTGAGACTTTTCGAAACGCGTGTTGACTGTGGTTCCGCCAATGCGTTCGGCGGCTTCTTGGATCGCGTTCAAGTCCGGAATCTGGGTGGGAGAGTTCATGTTGGTAAAATTGTCCTATCGGTCGTTTAAAGTATAACCGACTAAGTGGAATCGCTTGCAGAAAGTAAAACTAGTTGGGGAGTTCGATGTTGTCGAATCGAATATGGGGTAGTTTAAAAGCTGGTTGCTGTTGTACGATCGCTGGGTCTGGTTCGAGGCGTTGCCCGGTCTCGCCCTTTTGTTCGTACTTCATCTTGTTAACAACGTAGCGCATGGATTCCAGGCAGGCCTTGTCCCGGTCATTGCCTTCGATAACTAACCAGGGATTATCGGTGGTGGAAGTGCGCTTGAACATCTCTTCTTTATAGCGCGTGTATTCATGCCACTTGGTCTGAGCCAGCGCATCGACGGTGCTCAATTTCCATTGTTTAAGCGGATTGGTCTTGCGTTCATCGATTCGCTTTGCCTGTTCGCCTTCATCGATTGAGAACCAGAACTTGATAATGTGCAAACCATCTTCCTTGAGCATGCGTTCCAGCAGCACAACCTGTTCCAGAAAAAACTTGTATTGCCTTTGGGTGCAGAATCCCATAACCGGCTCGACGACAGCACGGTTGTACCAGCTACGGTCGAAGAAAACGATTTCGCCAGGATTGGGCAGTTCCTTTATGTAACGCTGAAAGAACCACTGTTCCGCTTCCTGCTCGGTAGGTTTTGACAGGGCAACGATGCGGTAGTACCGGGGATTGAGAAAGCGCACAAAGCGCATGATTGTGCTCCCTTTGCCGGCCGCATCTCTTCCTTCGAAAATAATCAGCAAACGGCGATTGGTTTCCCGAATCGAATTTTGCAGGCGCACCATTTCTACCTGTAAATCCAGGAATTCCTGATCGTTTTCCAGCGCGAAAAGCATCGAATCTTTGAATGCAGAGGTAAAACCTCCATTCTAACAAAAATCTCGACGTGAAATATGACAGTTTCAACACAGCTTTTCTGTATCTTAAGGCGAATCGGGATATACAATTGGCGAAGAATTGGGGGCGGCGAGCGGTGTTCCTGCTGCTCAGCTTATTCATTATGAAATTGAGGCATAAAAAAATGGCGATAGCGCGAATCAAGCCGCTGCAATGGCTTTTACTCACTGTCTTGTCGACAGGGATCACGCAGTTTTCTGTAGCACAAGACTGGCCGGCAGAACCCCCAGCGGAAGCGCCCGCAGATTGGGGCCCAGTATCACTGAATCTGGAGGAAATCGAGTATCCTTGGCCAGTCCAGTATCTGGAGTTACGTCGCTATGGCGAAAAAATGCTTATGGCCTACATGGATATTCCTCCAACCGGGCGCGCTAATGGGCAGGTAGTTTTCTGGCAGCATGGGCACAATTTTTATTCCGAGCCTTATCAGGAAAGTTTCCGTCGATTAGCTGCCGCCGGATTCCGCGTCATAGCGGTGGATCGCATTGGATACGGTAAGTCGTCCAAGCCGCTGATTCCTTATAACCTTAATTTCGTCTCCGCCAACATGAAGGCTTTGATGGATGAGTTGGGAATCGAACAAGTGGCGGCGGTAGGGCATTCCATGGGCGGTATGGTTATGAGTCGGTTTGCCATGTTGTACCCAGACAGCGTGAGCCATGTTGCCATGGTTAACCAGATCGGCTTAACGGACTCCAGACAGAGTCGCCCGTGGCGGGATCCGTTGGCGGGAGACCCTGCAGTACCTACTTATCAGTCAATCTTGCGTGGCCACCGTATCTACTATCCAACTTATTGGCCGCCTGCCCATTTAGAGTATGTACGTCGCCAATATGGACAAACCATGAGTGGGGACTATCCGCGCTTCCTCAGAGTGCGAGCGATGGTCACTGCAATTCTGTATAACGATCCAGTAGTGTATGACTGGCAGCATATTGAAACCAAGACTCTGGTGATCGGTGGCGAAGATGATCGTCTGGCTGACGATTTCGTGGCGCGGGTAACCCATGTGCACAATGAGCTTCCGAATTCAGCATTACATCTTTACCCAGATATCGGACACAACCCTCAGACCGAGATCCCAGATCAGTTTCACGCCGATCTCATCCGCTTCCTGGAATCTGATCCCGATGAGCCAGCCAGCGAGTGGCGCTAAGGTTTAGCCAGGTATAAACCATCTTATGGTATGCCTACGAAAAACGCTGCCCTGTTTAACAGGGCAGCGTTTTCCATTTAGCGAGTTAACTTTTTATTCTTCTTATTCTTCGTCGCTATCTACGGGTTTGCCGTCTTCGTTCAAACCCAGCACATCATAACGACGCCAACCTGCGAGAATCCCCATCAGGCCATGGTTACCTTCATGGCAGGCGTATTCATACATCGGTTGTTCGGCACGGCGCAGAGGCATACGTGCCGACCAGGACGACTCCCAGGTATTAGGATCGTTCACGGTAAACTCATAGTTCAGTGTGTTGTCGTCGAGCCGTGAGATTCGCTCTTCCACCTGCATTTGTGGTGAAGTATTGCGCCAGCCATAATCAGGATAGAACCCCTGGGAGTGAATGACCAGAGTATTGCCGTCCCACTTTGCAATCGAGTTGCCAGCCCATTGGGTAAAAGGTGCCGAATGTTCATCTGCAAACGGAATGATGCGGGCGTGATGAATCATTTCGCTCACGATCATCACATAGTCCTCGGTCTGGACGAGCTGTAAGTTGTTATTGTAAGAGCCGGAAATTATGGGCGGCCCGGTGCGATTGTTCAGTATGCAGCGGTCATTCAGGGTACGGGCTTCCGGCCCCGCGCTTTCCTGACGAACCTTTGCCGTGTAGGCAGCGCGTTCTCTGCCCACCGCTGTTAGTTCCGGTAGGCGTCCGTTCGGCGGGTCATAGATCAATGAAGTGCGACGGTCTGCTACGGTTTCGGTGCCTCGTTCATACCAGAATTCGTTGTAGGAGATGACGCCAGGCGGATAACCTGCGCCGCCCACAGAGTCAATGATCAGGTCGCGATTCTGTCGACGATTTTCATACGCTTCCCATTCCGCAGCTTCTGCTTCCGTCAGGGTTGCTTTGTTGGCAAGTTCTGATGGTCTTTGTAAGGGAGTGATGGTTTTGAATGTCCAGGTCCCCTGTAAGTCCGGATGACCGTGTTCTGTGACTCCTGACTGTTGTGCTAAGGCCAGCGCGGGCAAGCAGGCCAGGGCAGAGAATATAAGGCTTCTGGGGAAGAAGAAGTGACGAAACATGGGGCCTCCGATTGGTCTGTTATTGTTGGGAGGAATCAGCAGTTCAAGCTACTCCTTTCCCAGGCAATTGAAAAGCCCTGTTCGCGCAGTCTACCTGATTTGATCTCTGTAAAATTCAGTTTACACTGTGTTTTTCAGGCTCAATTCTATGCTTGGCTATGAAAACGAGAATGAATTTTCCACTGGCTGTTTTATTGCTTGCTCTGCTTGGTAGCTGTACCAGTGGACCGCAGCAAGGTGCTTCTCAGGTCAGCTATGGCAATGATCTGGCCATAGCGCTCGGCGCCTCACTGCAGAGCCTGGCGGTAGGAAACTTCAATCTGCATTACGCGGAAGCTGGTGAAATTGGAAAACCCACGGTGGTTTTTATCCATGGCACACCTGGGAGCTGGAGAGCATTGGGAAGGCTGTTGGGCCATCCGCAACTCCGCAGTGCCGCAAGACTTGTCGCTATCGACAGACCGGGTTGGGGAGGCTCCCCTTTAAACGAAAAGGAGGCTGAAGGAAGCTTCGCCGAACAGGTTAAGCTCATCGCTCCTTTATTGCGACAGCTAAAGTCAGAGTCTGGCAACCAGCCCATGATTCTGGTTGGTCATTCCCTGGGTGCTTCGTATGCACCCTATATCGCTTACAGGCATCCCGAATTAGTCGATGGCATTTTGATGGCGGCTGGCGCTATCAATCCGAAACTGGGCAAGCCGCGCTGGTACAACTACGCTGCGACTGTGTGGCCGATTTCCCGATTGATCGACGTAGGCCTACAGAAAGCCAATGTGGAAATCTGGGGTGTTCACGATGCACTGACCGAATTAGAACCCTGGTGGCAGCAAGCATCTATTCCAATGATCTATATGCAGGGCGAGGAAGATGAACTCGTCGATCCAAAGAATCTGGACTATGCCGAAAACTCACTCCCTCAGGAGTACACCAGAGTAGTGCGCATTCCGAACCAGAGTCATTTCGTGCACAGACAGCAAGAGCAGCTAATTGCCGAGTTAACCTTGGAATTGCTAGCTGAGACCACAAACTCTGATTAGAGCAGATTCTCCAGGGCGGCCAGCTTATTGGAAAAACGGGTCTTTTCACTTCCTCTCGCATAGCGTCTCGCACTGCGCAGATTTTGCAACATGGCATCACGGTCACCGAGGGCTTGATTAATTATCGCAAGCTGGTGATGAAAATACTGCTCGTTATGCTTTCGTTGAATAGCATCCTCAAAAAAACGTCTCGCTCGATTTAGATTACCTTTCGTCAGTTCTTCTTCTGCCATAGCTGCATGGTAGTAAGGGTTGGCGTCCCGAAATTCTGTAATCTGACGTTCCAGACCAGTTGCCAGCTGATCTTCACCCAAACTTCGGTACAACCTGGCCAGATTACTGCGAGCAGAATAGGAGTTATCGTCTAGTCGAATAGCTTGCGTGAATGCGATTTTTGCAAGTTGAGGCTGTTGGACGCGGTTGTACAAAACCCCCAAGTTATTCCAGGCTAGTGGTGAGTATTCATCGCTGATCAGAGCGGCCTTCGTATGGGCATAGGCTGAAGCCAGATCACCTTCAATCAGACTTTCAACACTCTTGTTACTGTAGAACAAAGAAATTACCTGCTGTTCACTGATGATCTCACTATCCACCTTTAGATTCCGGATTTCCGGATTCAGATCGACAACATAACGATAGGAGAACAAACTAACACCAGAGCTTCGTTGAACAGGAAATTCTCCAGGAAAGTCTGAAATCGGTACAATAGATGTTATGCCAGGCATGTCCACTTTCCCGGCGACATTGATATGCTGATTGTTTATCCAGCTATCATTCTGGCGATCCCAATAGGGTGGCGCGAATACTAACTGGAACTCTGCATCGACGTCTGTGTAGCGGGCTGCTGCCACGAAAAGCGCAGAAAAAGTTAGACAGTTTACTTTTCGGGCGCTATTAATCTCCGATAGTGAAACTGTTTCCAGTGGCGTGAATTCATAATCCTGAAAGCGCCTGTGTGCCCACGTTCTAAGTCGCTTGTAACGTTCGTATTCCGATTCTTCCGTCATGACTTGCAGGTCGAGCTGTCTTTTCATCTGTTCTGAGAGTTGGAACAATTGATCTGGTGACTCTAATTGCATGTCGGAGCCGATGTTAGGGAAGTACTCGTCCCGAAGCATTGATTGCAAATCGACAGTTAGTTTGGGACCGATATTACAAGCGCTTAAAGCAGCGCATAACGCGAGAGTCATGAGTCGGGGAGTATTAAGGGAAGCATTTAACATTGCGACCTCACTTAACGGCGAGTTGTGGCGATTTGTTAAGCTGGAAGACTTCTGATCATATAGGCTAAACACTAATCGCGCAAAACCCTGATCTTGTCTGCCCTTGCCAAGCCTCTATAGTTGGGTATATAACGAGAATCACTAGCAGTCATCTTGTTCCGTAGATGAGTTTCCCTACATGAACGCAAGCGCCAATAAAGTTTCATGTCTCTTGATTATGCTCGTGCTGACTTCATCTGCTGCGCGCGCGGAAGAGATTCTCGTGGCGGTGGCTTCAAATTTTTCTGCACCCATGGAGCAGATCTCGGCAGTGTTTGAAGAGCAAACCGAGCATGAGCTTAATCTTGTATTTGGATCGTCGGGGCGACTATTTGCGCAGATTCAGAATGGCGCGCCTTTTCAGTTATTTTTTTCTGCCGATCAGCAGAAACCGCAACAGTTGGAAGCGGCAGGATTGACAGTTCAAGACAGCAGGTTTACTTACGTAACTGGATCACTCGTCCTGTGGAGTTCGAATACTACCTTGACTATTGAAGGGCCTGATATTCTCGACAGTGAGTTCACACGCATTGCGCTAGCGAATTCGACTCTTGCTCCCTATGGCAGGGCAGCAGAAGAGACTTTGGCATACTTCAATAAAACTGAACAAACCAGATCGCGATGGATTCGAGGTGAGAACATCGCGCAAACTTTTCAGTTTGTGGAGACTGGCAATGCTGATCTGGGATTCGTCGCCATGTCTCAGGTATCAAGCGATGGCGAGTTCATTCGAGGGCAAGGCTGGGTAGTGCCAAGCGATAGCCATAAACCTATCCGACAGGACGTAGTGCAGATAAAGCATGAAAGTGAATGTGAGGCGTGTAGTCTGTTTTTGGACTTTATGCGCTCACCACGGGTTGCTGACATCGTTCAAGCCTATGGCTATAGAGTGGAATAATTCGGTTTTTAGCGCTAATACTGCGATGAGAGTTTGAAGACCGTGCAGCGGTCGAGCCTAGTTCCGAAACAGCCACACAATTCTGTCGGTGCGACGATACACCGCTTCATCGAATACACTTAGCTTGTAGTTATCTGCAGGATTTCTAAGCAGCTCGTGGGTTTCAATTAATTCGAATCCTGCTTCTTCGAGGTCAGACTGGATAACTTGTGGATCAATACGGTGATACTCGTAGGCTGCCACATAAGGGTCTTGCCCGGAATCCCCAACATGGTCGACAAGCAGCAACAATCCTCCGGGTTTTAGGGCATCGCGAATGCGTCGTAGAAAATCCTGATGATCTACCGGACCCCAATCTACTCCATCCTGAAACCAATAAGTATCGTGATAGACCATGTTCATTAAAACACGATCGAGCGTATTCGATGGCAGCTTGAAGTCATTGTGATGGGAGAAGATCTGTTGCACGTTTGGCAATCTGTCATCGCCATAACGTTGCGCCAGCAAACTGGAATCGAGGAGTCCATTCTCTTCATGATTGTGCGCAAACACTACCCCTTCAGAGCCCACTGCGCGCGCTAACAGTTCCGAGAAATAACCGCTTCCTGCCTGGAAATCGAGTACGGTCATGCCTGGCTCTAGTTGCATGACCGCCAATAGCTCGTCAGGCTTTGCACTGGCATCACGTTGACGGTCTGTTTGCCAGCGATCCGAATGTTTCAGCAGCTCCTGCAAGTCACCTTGTGCCAATGAGCGTTGACTCATAACGAAGCAACCAATCAAAAGGATCAGGTAAACGACGGATGACAAGGTGGGCGTCATAGGCGTCAGTGATTGGTAGGCTAAAGCTGGTTGTGCAGCAAAAACTTACTATTGCAATTGTTGGAGGCGTTCATTGAGTTGTGCAATGATTCTTGCAGTCGCTTGTAAGCTACCATCATCATGGGCGCCATGTTCGATTACATTGTGCTCCCGATGGCCGTAATAAACGAGAAATGCTTTGAGTTCAGCGATCATTTGCAAGTGAGAGTTTGCCAGGTGAATTCGGAATTCTTCTGTCGCAACAATCGAAGCCAGGGATTCCGGTAGCCGAATCCCCCGGTCCACTGAGGAAACAATCTGCGTAACCTTTTCAGACTCTGACCTTGTCAGCTGCAGCTGTTGATCTCCTGACAGCGAGAGACTGCTTATACCAGATCCAATGCCAAGTTGAGTCCAGGGGCCATCCGCGCTATTTGCAATAGACACCTGGTAGGGTTCCGGTGCTCCCTCTGCGTAGAGCGTACCATCAACTTCGTAAACAGTGAGCATCCAGTCCGGATCTATATCCAGGCCCGGTGTATTGATCACAACACTAATGTTTCCGCCATTGAGTGACTTCACGTAAGGCGCATCGGAGCTAATCAGTACTGGGGCGCCTAACAGAGCATCGGCTTGGGTTGCGTGATCCGGTGCAATCGATGGAGTGCTATCTTCTACTACAGAAGAAGCGTAAAGACGGACCATGCCATTGGGACTGG
>JANQJM010000135.1 GCA_028281635.1 Pseudomonadales bacterium
GTTCGCCCTCGTGATAGTGCAGCCGTTGCACTTCTGCATAAGTCATACTCTCGATACTGCCCTGCACCCCAACATGCTCTTGCAACTCATCATCATGAAAAGAAACCGGTACGCCATCGGCGGTGGAGCGCACATCAATCTCGACCATGGCATAACCACGTTCGGCAGCCAGACGCAGGGAAGCCAATGAATTCTCCGGAATACCGTCGACTACCGCCCCTCCACGGTGGCCGATCACGATCGGGCTATGAGCCTCAATGGACACTTCAGAATAAAGATCGATTAACTCTGTCGCCGCCAGCGGCTGTGCGGGCAAACAAGGAAGAAGTGAAAGCAATAAGAATGTTAGGCGCATGGCTGGCGTCTCCTGGCAAGAGAGGCCAGCCTAGCGACAGAAAAGGTCAGTAATGTGACAGATAGTTAGCGGCGAATGACGCGGGCTTCCCCCACACCTACCTCGACATCAATCTCAAACTCGCCATCACCAAAATAATGTGAGTCGGCACCAACGAAATTACGCTCGTTATCAGTACTGTCTCCAAAACCACGCAGACTGGAATCACCGACCCCCGTGCTAACTTGCACGGATTCGAAATCGATGTCAGCCACGACTACTTCCAATGAACCGACCCCTAATTCCATCAGTAAATCGTTCTGCAAGCCTTCGAAGTTAATCTCCCCCACGCCAACTTCCATGGATACGGCGAGATGTGCCGGCAGTCGTACCCGCCAATCCTGCTCGATATCATCTTCATCAAGGCGCAGATCCACACTGGTAGCCCCTCTATTGACCTGTAGCTCAACATCGTCCACGTCGCCGCGACTGAAAGGCCACCAGCCCCGGTCCTCGCGTAGTTGAATGTCCAATTCGACGGTGTCGCCGTCGTAAACCTCGATGTCTATTTCCGCCACGGATATCTCAAAATCGATATGGGTCAGATCACTGGCATCGATGGAGCGCTCGATGCGTTTAGAACTGGCGGCCGAAACTGATATGGAAAATGCCAGGCTGCAAGCAGCCAGAATAAGTGTGGAAACGCGGGAAATGCTCATGAATACGGCTCCTCAGGGTATTGGCAACCATCTCAAGCGGGGATGGGGCAGCGTTGTTTTTGGGGGCTTTCTTGTATTTGTATAGATTTAGACGAACCCGGGCGTGAATGGTTACAGCAAATATTGTGAGATTCGGTTGCACCGAAACAAGCCACACACTAAGGATTTCCTGCTCTGCACCGTTATAGAGTAAATAAGAACTGGCTGAGTCAGGAGCTTCTGCTGCCTGCTTAACTGCTACTGAAGGATGTGTTTCTTGTTGCACCGAACTGGCATTCAAATTATTGCCCTCTCGGCACTCGGATTGCTGGCATCAAAGGTTTTTGCTCAGGTACCCACGGAAGACCTGCCGTCGATAGAACTCAAGACCTCTCGCGCCTACATCTACCAGACCGGTGACGATGGCCTCCAGCCTTTCATCGTTACCACCACCAATCCAACAGCAGAAAACCTGCGCAACGTGAGGTTTTCAATCACTATGCCAGCAGGCCTGGTGTTGGGTAGTGTGGATCAGGAATGCGATGAAGTCGTAAATGGTTCAGATAAAACACTTACCTGCACGATCCAACAGGTTGATGCTAATAGAGTTCATATCACTGACTTCTTTGTGGACGGTCCTCTCTCCACTGCGCCGAACGGCAGCATAACCATGGAACTTACTACCGAAGATATCCGCATCGTCGAACAAACCGACTTCGATGCATCATTGGCTGATGGTGACCGCGAGGTCAAAGGCAGCGTTCTCAACATCGAATTAATTCGCGACATTCGCTACGACGGAAATGCCAATACTATCCCCGACATCGACGAACAGCTGTTACAACCAGGTCCAAGTGAAAGCTTCGAAGACATCCTGGCGCGCGATGCAGTGATCGATGTGCTGTTTCTGCTGTCAACTACAGCCAGATCCTATTTAGACGGTCAGCTCGATCAGCGTATCGCACAGTTAGTTACTGGAACCAACGAAGTATTCCGGGAAAACCAGATATACATAAAAGTACGCAATATCGGCGTTCGCGATGTGGATTATAGTGAAGACACCGAACTCTCCGACACACTCATCCAGATGCAATCTGCTAACGACGCCGCCTTCGAGGACCTTGCGCAATCAATCGCCGACACTGGCGCGGATCTGACTGTTTTACTGCACGCCATCGAACCCGATGTGGATGAGTTTTGTGGCGTCTCCTCCAGTGTCGCTATTGGACGCCAGGGTGATTTTCAAGCTGATTACCATCGAGGGCGCCTGCTTACGGTGTTGGATGTTGGACCTTCTTGCCTCGGAATCGATGACCTCGCCACCAGTTTCTCAGTCAACATGGGTGTGGTTGCAACCCGCGAAGTAGAACCCAATGGCGGTACCTTCAGTTTCTCCTCCGGTTATGGGATACGTGACAGCTTTCGCACCATCGCAACCCGCGTCGGTGCTCCTGATTTCGGCACAGCAGTTGACGTCAATCGCTTCTCTAATCCTGACAGCCTTTGTGTAGGTTTACCCTGTGGCATCGATAGCAGCAACATCGCCATGGGTGCCGATGCTGTGCAGTCGCTCACGCTGACGCGCCACGTGGTGAACGCAATCAATGATCCAGTGATTCCTGTAAGTCCGATTCCCACGCGACTGACACCGACTTTTAGCAACGCCATCGACGTATTGGTTGATCACCAATCCTTAGAAGAAGGTGCGCTGACTCAGGCATTTGCAGAATTTACCCTTGCAGTTACTAATCCCTTTAATGAACCCCTCTATGATCTTGCCGTGAGTGCGGTGCATCTGGATAACGGATTTCTCGATCTTTCTGCACAGACCTACCGTTACCATCCTGAACAATGTGCTGTTGCTGGTGCCGCACTAGACACCACTGAATCTATTGTCGATAACATGCTGGAGAAATCCGGCCGCCTGATTTGCTACATCGATACCATTCAACCTGATGAAACCGTCGAATTTCGTTATTTCATTCAGATTGATGAAACGCCGCCCGAGTTGGATGAAGAGGAAAACTATTATCACGAGATCATCGCGGTAAACAGTATCTTGCAGATGGAATCAGCGGACTGTATTGCAGTCTATAAAGACTTACTCGATGCCAGCATTGGCAGTAACGTGTGTTCGCTGGTTGATGAACTCTTGCTATCGACGGACGTGGGTACGGGCTTTATCGACCTGGAAGCGCTGCCTACTATTACCGGCAACCTGCTCTCCGTACCCTTTATTCGCCTTAACGATGCCACTTTGATAAGTGCAGAGTTTCAGGTGGTGAATTTTGATATCGGTGAGCCGGAACTGGTGCTACTGTCTTATCGAGAGATCAATTCAAATCTGATGCCCGTTCTGCCATCCAGTTTTAATGAGGCGACGGAGCGACTCAGCATCTTTAGCTTACAGTTAGAAGAAGCGGCATATGATGTGTTTGCCAACCTGGTGGTGGACAGCGATCCGGTGACTTTTGATGATGTTGTGTTACTGGAAGTTATGGAAACAGATGACGAATGCTAGACCTATTGAGCCAAGGTCTGAACACAGCTTTTCCTCCCAACTTAACAAATCAGACTCCAGACCCGCGCATGGAACCGATCAACTTGGCCAGGACGAGAGCGTAGAGTGCACACACGATTTCCCTGTCGTCTCACTGATTCCAGGATTCAATGATTTCCATCACCTTGATACCGAATTGTAACCTTCGACACAATTCAGCTCAGACCGGTTGTCCCATAGAAAAGTGACAGCGGTTCCCTTCAGTAAAAGCTGAGCAAAACGTCGAGAAATGCGAATTATTTTAAGGGCTTGAGACTGATCTACTCACGCCATTGGCTACGTAGCCCGTGTATCGCTGTATCTCATGAGATTGAGCTTGTGCTCATGGGAGTGATGAATAGATTCTCCCCGCGCCCCGATCCCGGAGCGTGACAAGGCTCAATATCTCTTAGTACAGCTTCCGTAATAATTCTCTATACTGAAATCAAGGTAAGAGACTAATTAAGAGAATATAAATGACTAAAGACACCCAATGTTATTTGCCCACACTGCGTCCATTGGCCACAGCAGTTGCTGTCACCTGTGCCGTGATGGCAACACCAGCCTCGATGGCTCAGGATGTTCGACAACCTGGCACTTCCGCACTATTGGAAGAAATCGTTATCACTGCGCGTAAACGTGAAGAAGCTTCGCAATCCGTTCCCCTCTCCGTTTCCGCATTTAACGCTGAACAAATTGATGTTTTAAAAGTAAGAGATTTAACCAATCTGCGTGTAGGAATGCCTAACGTCTCACTGGAAGACATTGGCACCACCCGCGGTACTGCAAACTTTTCCATTCGTGGCCTCGGCGTCAACAGTTCCATTCCTTCTATTGATCCTACGGTCGGCGTCTTCGTCGATGGCGTCTATCTCGGTCTGAACAACGGTATCGTGTTCGATATGTTCGACCTGGAAAGCGTGGAAGTGCTGCGCGGACCACAAGGAACGCTGTTTGGACGCAATGTCACTGGTGGTGCAGTACTATTGAACACAAAGAAACCCGGCGACGAACTGGAAGTCAATCTGCGTACCGCCCTGGAGACCGGTGATGACGGTGGACTCAATCGCTATTACATGGGTGCCATCGGTGGCCCTATAAATGACACTCTCGGTGGGCGCCTCGTGCTCTACTACAACGATGACGATGGCAGGTTCACCAATCTCAATACCGGGTCAGACTTCGGTGCCATGGAACAAGTGATGGCACGTGGCACCCTGGTGTGGAACCCGGCACCGGGAACCGAAATCACCCTGATGGGTGAATACAATGACACCGACGGTGAAGGCCCCGCTGCGCAATCCCATATCAACGGCGGCTATCCAGATCTTGGCGCTGACAATCCTGGTCCTACACCTGGTGCGAATGCCAACTTCAACCGTGATAGTTTTGATTTCTCTATCGACGAAGAAGGCTATCAGTTAACCGAAACTAACTTCTTCACCGCCCGTATCGATCAGGATGTAGATTTTGGTGATGGCACCATTACTGGTATTTTAGGTTATCGCGATTTCACCGCCGACTCACTGAGCGACATCGATGCGCAACCGGTTTGGTTATTCCATGCTCCAGCGAATCTGGAAGCGGAACAGACGAGTTTCGAACTGCGCTACAACGGCACCTTCAATGACCGCTATAATGTGACAGTAGGCACCTTTATCTTCCAGAACGATGTTAACTATCACGAACGCCGCAATCTGCTGGGTGCTGCGCTGGTGCCACTGGGTATTACCGACCAACCGGCCGCCCGTTTCGATGGTGGCGGCGAATACGAAGTCGATAGCTATACCGTCTTTGCCCAGGTGGACTATGACCTGACCGATCGTTGGACTTTAACCGCCGGACTCAATTTCAGTGCCGAAGAAAAGAGCGCTCGCATTGCGTCACTCAGTGCCAACGCCAGCGCCTTCCCAAATCTGACCAGTTGTAATGTGGTTACCGGCCCGGCCTGCCCCTTCGACTTCGTCGATGACAACGACTGGGACAACCTGGCACCAAAGCTTGGAGCCAGCTACCTTTTAGAAGACAACAGCCAGGTTTACGCCCATTGGACCCGCGGTTTCCGTTCCGGTGGTTACAATCTACGCAACACCTCATTCAATCCCTTGGACACACCAGGACCCTTCAACGAAGAAGAAGTGAACAATTTTGAGATCGGATATAAATCCACTTACTCCTGGGGACGACTCAACGCAGCGATCTTCCAGAATCAGATTGACGACATGCAGCGCGAACTCAATCTGCCGAATCAGGGTGCTGGAGTCGTGCAACTGGTGCGCAACACCGCCGATGCCACGCTTACCGGTATCGAAGTGGATGGTATGTTTAGTCTCACCGATAACCTGTTGTTGCTGGCGTCTGTTGGTTACATCGATGCGGAATACGATACCGTCAGAGAAGATTTAAGCACCGACGGTGTGATTGACGGCACTGACTTAGGTTTGGCCTTACCCCGGGCACCGGAACTCACCTGGAACCTTGGTCTCACTCATGACTATGATCTGGGAAGCTGGGGTTTTGTCAGCTCACGCATCAGCTATGCCTACCGTGACGAGATGGCTTTTACTGATAGCAATCTTGGTTTTATCGACGAGATAGGCATGCTGGATGCAGGTCTGGACTTCTATTCCAATGATGGCTTCTGGGTGTTTTCACTGTATGGACGCAACCTGTTGGATGAAGCGAATCACGGGGGTGACACTCAGTTACCTCCTACCATCGGGGGCGTACCCGTGGGAGGAACTTTCTCGCCTCTGATGCCGGGTATTCGTTATGGCGCCGAAGTGACTTACAACTTTCGATGAGCCAGCCTCTGAGTAATTAAGAAAAGCCCCGCTTCTGCGGGGCTTTTTGTTTGGTCAGGGTATTCGGTTTAGACTTAGCGGGATTCAAGGTCAATTCATAAATACCGAAGAGAGGCGACTATGAATCAATCGCTACGAATAGTCCTTGCCGTTGTCGCCGGATTCCTGGGCGGCAGCGTAATCAATATGGCGATCGTCTTCGTTGGGCCTATACTGCTGCCACCTCCCCCCGGTGTCGATATGAGCACCATGGACTCTCTTGCAGAAACCATACATCTCATGGAGCCAGTGAATTTCCTGGTTCCGCTTTTGGCTCATGCCTTAGGGACCTTATTTGGCGTTATGGTGGCTTTTTTAATAGCGACAAATCACCGTGTCAGGATTGGATATGGGATGGGAGCGCTGTTCCTGGTGGGCGGAATTGCTGCCAGCGTAATGGTTCCAGCGCCAGGCTGGTTTATCGCGGTGGATCTGCTGCTGGCTTACATACCAATGGCCTGGTTAGGGATTCTATTGGCCAGCAGGTTGCGCCCGGCAGCAACAGCCTAGTTACGGGTAAGCTATCTGTAACTTTCGACTTTAAGTGGCAACTGCTTCCTTACTGGTACCCGATTGCATAAATTTCATCAGGATCTGCTCCAGATCAGACAGGCTGAAGGGCTTGCGTAGACTGCCGACGATTTTCAGCCCCAGTTCTCTACCTATCTTAATTGTGGAAGCACAGATGTCATCAGCGCTGCCGCTGATAATGAGAATTGGTGCCTTGCATTCCTGAGTCGAAACAAACTGCAGAATGTCCAGGCCATCAAAGCCTCTTTCGCCAATCTCCATGTCCTCGTCAAATCCAAGGTCAAGATCAAGAAAAATCAGATGGGGATCGACTTTACGAAACAAGGGTCGAACACTGTCGTAGTCATTGGCACAGGTGACATCGAATCCGACATACTTGCCCACTTCGGCAATGATGTCAGTAATCTCCGTACTGTCATCGATCACCATCAGCTTAAAAGGCTTGTCTGGAGTTACTGGTACTGCTGCTTCTTGCTCTTGCATATCAGGGGTACGGCTAATCACCTGGATTTAGTTTAACTCTAGATAGATTTCTTGGGCAATCAATAGCTTGTAAGACTATTTCCCCCTAATTTCGAGAAATAAATCGGCTTACGAAGGGCGATCTTTAGAATCGCTTGTCCTGGCTGGATACGACCCGAAAGAAAAACAGCTTAGAGATTAGGCTTGAACGGTGTTGACATACGTTTGGGTAACGGGGCCGTCACACTTGAATGAGTGCTAGAGAGGCGTCGGAAATGGCATACGCCACCACCAATATATTTAGTGCGCCAGTTGGCGGCTACTTTAGCGTTGGCAACAGCTAGCTGGGCGTGATCTCAAAGGACGGCCAAGGTTGAGAGTAGGCATGTAATCAACAAAAGCGCATTAGTCAGCAGGTTCGATTCGCAGCAGCGCGCCATCGGCTTCATCCGTCAGTACATAGAGATAGCCATCGGGGCCTTGCTGAACTTCGCGAATGCGTGAATGCAGTTCAGTCAATAACTCTTCACGCCGAATTTCCTGCCCCCGACTATTAAAAGCAATACGCACCAGATGGCCCGTTTCCGGTATACGCCCCTTCATCATCGAGCCCACAAAGAGATTTCCCTGCCATCTGGGAAACTTATCCCCGGTGTAAAAGGTAATTTCTGATGGCGCAATTGATGGCCAAAACAAGACCTCAGGTGATTCGAAGTTGGTATGCCCTGGAGTCTCGGCGACCCAATCCCCACGGTAGTGTCGACTAAAGGACACCAGTGGCCAGCCATAGTTTTCACCAGCGTGAATAATATTAATCTCATCTCCACCCTGCGGACCGTTTTCGCTGGCCCAGAGTTCGCCGGTTTCAGGGTGAAAAGTCATGCCTAATTGATTGCGATGACCAACGGAATACACCTCCGGTAAGAACTCACCGCTGGTGACGAAAGGATTGTCCTGAGGAATCGAACCGTCATCGTTAAAACGCAGTAACTTGCCATACTGAGAAGTCCTGTCTTGCGCCAGCTCACCGACGCCAAGATAAGCGGCGGCACCACCCACCGACAGGAACAGGGTTTTATCGGGTGCGAAATGCATAACCGCAGCGGACGCGGCAGGGTCGGGATCCTTCGCCACAAAAATATCGCGAACCTCGGTAAGCCTGTCCTCTACTAATTTGCCCCGCGCAAGGGCAACGGTGAACTCAGGCTCCTCTCCGAAGGAAAGAGGTTTTAGGTAGCTGAGATAAACCAGGCTGTCATCGTCAGGGTGCAAAACGATGTCCATAAGGCCGGCGCGAAACTCTCCCGCGTACACTTGGGGGACACCTGGGATGTCCTCTTCCAGGAGTCTGCCATCACGAATCACACGCAGCTTGCCGGTGTAACGTTCCGTTATGAGCATGTCGCCGTTATCACGGAACGCCAATGCATAGGGATTACTTAATCCGGTTGCCAGCGGCACCACTCGCACATGGGGCATCTGGAACGCCGGCGACAGATACGGCTCGGTCGGCGCCCGGACATCACTGACTTCCTGCGCCTGCAGATGAGCGCCCGCAAAAACCGCGATCAGGCAAATTCTGGAGTAAATTTTTGCTTGCATCATTCGCCTCAATTTCTACTTATTGTTCTTTTTCTCACTGAATCCTTGCGACTGTTTTACCAACGCCCTGTTTTATTAACGTTCTACGTCATAGTTGTCATCAACAACGAAACCATCCACCTCAAGCCGTCGGGCTCCAGCCAGTATTCCTGGAAATGAATGATTGCCTTCATGACAGGCATATTCATACAAAGGCTCACTAGAGGCATTTAAACTCATTTCACCTTTCCAGGTTTGAGTGTAGTAATTCGGATCTTCTACAGTGAACTCATACAAAATCTGATTGTCCGCCCACCGGGTAAAACGTTCCGTCACCTTACCCTCACTGGAGATATAAGCGCGCTGCATTGGATTGACATTGACAGTCTCAACCACCAGCGTTTCTCCTTCATACCAGCCTATCGAATCCCCCAGCCAGGGTGTCTGACCATCATCACGGTGTTCCTGATCGATCCGGATAATGCGCGCGTCATGCACCATCTCCGCCAGAATCATCACATAGTCTTCGTTCTGCACGATCTGATAGGTGTTGTTGTAAATGGAATTCAACATGATCGGTCCGGGCGTGGCGACAAACCCCACCAGACAGCGCTCCACTGCCGATCGCGTTTCCGGCCCATCGAAACTCCCCAGCGGCGGTGCACCGGGAGGATTACGTCTCATGGCGGCACCCTTTTCAACATAGGGGATCTGGCCGTCGGGTGGGTCAACAATCCAGGAGGTACGAAACTCATCCTTCACCAGCGCCAGGCTGCTGCCCGGACTAAGCCAGAAGCTGTTATAGCCCCGGGTGGCAAAAGCCGCAGCCGCCTGACCGGTTCCCAGATCCTTGATCGTAGTGTCGGCCGATTGTTCCTGATTGGTCTGGGTCCAGAAATCAGAGTTAGCCATGACCACGGCCTCATCTTCAGTCACCACCAGGTTGTCGACGCCTCTTGGCCGGGTGAGCCGGGTTACCGAGGCGCTGGACCACATACCCTGCAGATCAGGCTGGCCGTATTCGTTGAATGGGCGTTGGTAGTCCTGGGCAGCGGCGGATGATGCCAACAGACTTACTGCGAGGGTGAAACCGGTGAGTTTTCTAAGTGAACTATTCATGGCGGGCACCTTTGTGATTAGGGCTATGGGCAGTTTGGTAGTGCTTCTCCGAGTGGTGAACCTAGCATGGGTCGGGCCATTGGGAGTGAATATACATCAATTATGGAGGGGATTTAGCAGTCTGGGTATTCGGTTGGGCGGATATTAGCTAGTGAATATCTTGAGTTGTGTGTGACCCCTACTCCCCTCAATCCAGATAAAGCGAAGGGCGTTCTACATTGTAATAGCCTGACTCTGAAGCAAATTGATTCAAGAGATAAGCGTGACCAAGGCCATAGATCACCAATATACGGGCGTCTGGATCATCGGTGATGCCTCGAATGTTATTGAAGATCTTTAAGTTTCGCCCATACCATGAGCCGACCCAGTTAGCCCCAGGTTGCTGCTCAGAGTTCGCTATAGCAGCAATATTAAAATAGACCTGGTGCTGCGTTAACAGAACCTCCGGTGAATTTAATCGATTTAACCAGCCTTCGATTGTCTGATTCTCCATATTGAACAATTCTTCCAAAACAGAGGGGTCGGATAATGCAGCTAACGGCTCCTCCATTCCATTTGCTTCTGCAAACGTCACCCAATCATAAGATTCGAAATCCCCTGGAGGCGATTCATTCCAATCCACCGCGTGAATCTTGTTTAGTCCGAGCAGCTTGCCCAAGCGATATCCAATCTGGTGATGTTCAATTCGTCTTAGCTCAGCATTACCTTCCAGATAATTGCGGTATGCCTCATCGACTTGCGCTTGCGCACTGGCAGGAAACTCGACTGCGATATGAGTCGGGGCATAGTTCTGCAGAGTCGAGGCAAGCTCTTCTAATTCTCGCTGCCTCTGCGGGGACATCACATCTTCAGTATCGACATTGATCTGATCTCTACCTGCATTCTGAAAATGTGCTGTCCCGATTACCATGATTGTGGGCAGAGAATCGGCTTCTGCAGCACATGCGAGAAGACTAAACTGGTAGCTCAAGAGGAACAGAAGCGAGGAAAAGAGTTTTAGAGGCCAAATCTTCATCGACACAGGAATACCTGCCTGGCAGTATCGTTATAAATAATAAATAGTTATCAAACTCCAGACGCAAATAGAAAGGGCTATGTTACTTCTGGATCGTTAATAGTTTATCGGGGCACAATGCATTAGAGCACTAACAAAATAATAATTTGCTGAATTTGCCGGCAATGCTTGCCTCTAATACTTCGGTCATATTCAGTTAGTCCCAAGAATTAGCACGCGAACTGGCAAGCCATTATTGGCACTCCGCACGAGATATATAGAGTTCCTGAAACTACTGTATTTTTACTCTGACCCCATTTATTGAGTGTCTCCCATTCCCTTGTCCTCATGACCAACCCTATTTACCTACATACACTTGCTTACTGCGCCATATTTGCAAGCTACCTCATTGTTTCACTGGTTGGCTACCCACGACTGTGGTTGCGTCACTACCCTGCCGCTGTCCGCTCAAAACAAGCACCGCTTAGCTCGCGAGAACGGCTGCTGGTTATCGCTAATGCACTAGTGTTTGTTGGGGGTATCGTGCTTGGGCTGCCGGTGTTATCAGTGCTGCTTGCCTATGGCAGTGAGGTCGACCCAGACACTGTGTTTCGTCATATAGCAACTTTGGGCATTTCAGCATCGGCTGTCGATTGGTTGATATTAGACTGGTTATTGATTCGTACCTGGCAGCCAAAGTGGATTGTACCTGCTGATACCGATCCCGCGGACTGGCGGCAGCCGGCGGATTTTTTGCGGGATGCTGTGGGTTTTTTGATTGGGAGTCTGATTGCATTGGGGTGGGCGTATTTGATGGCGGGGGTGTTTGGCTGAGACCGATAAAACAAACCTGTCACTGTTATCTCTCAGAATTACGTAAGTTGTTAAGTCATTAGTGTCCCCTATACCCTTCTTAATGCTCACATTTGTTGAAAGCTGCGGAAGATCACCCTATGTGACTCTTGTCACAAGTCACATCAGCTCAAACTTGCTACCTTACCAGTCCACAATCTATAGCAGCTTCTACTTTCATTTATGCCGTTATTCATAGCAGTACTTGTAACGTGCTTACTCGCCAGTGACGCTATCGGACAAGAGCTCAGCCTCATCATTGGTCCTGATCATCCTATTCTGCAGGAAGAAGATGTCTATTTAGGCCGCTTGTATATCGATAACAGCGGCAATGTTTACAGCTATTCCGAGTCGTCGGTTATACGCATTACTCCCCTTGCAATTCCCCAGTTGCTATTCAGAGTGTCTCGTTTCGACAATGCCATTTATCTCAACCCGGATGTCTACCCGGCAGCGTCAGCACCCGGCTCTGTGCTATTGCAAACCATTTCCTCTATTACCGTAGGCCCTGACGGTTCACTATTTATTGCTGGCAGAAACTCCGACAACGTGGTGCGTATCGACACATCGGGTCAGGTGTCTGAAATTCTGTCAGCGCAAGGCGACGGCCTCGGTAATGCCCTTGCACGTCCCACTGCATTGGTTGCGGACTATGCAGGAAACGTCTACATCAGTGCGGATGGTTCTGACAGTCTGTTTCGTATCGATGCCTCCGGGGCGGTCACTATCGCGCTCGACCGCGAGGCTGCCGGCAATGAAGGGTTCTTCGGGGCCGGACACCTGCTGGTAGATGGAGACAACAATCTCTACGTAGGGGCAACACGCGCAATATTCAGAATCACTCCCTCAGGGGAAGTCAGCGAGCTGTTTGCAGACGACCTCCGTCCCGGCCACATGGCCCTCGATAACGCGGGCAATCTGTATTGGCAGCGTTCTCACAGTGATGAAATCGCCAAACTTATGGACGGTTCAGCGCAGGTGGTAATGGACCTGCGCGGCGATGGCACAGGGGAGCGCCCGTGCACGGTTGTAGCCGGCCCTTTCGGTGGCGCGCGTTGTGAATACTACGGCAACCTGCTAAGTGGCGTTCGCGGCATTCACCTGGATGCAGCAGGCAATCTATTCGCCTTTAGTAATAGAACGCAAAGCGTGCTAAAGCGCACAGCAAAAGGTGTCATCACCAAAATCTGGGATGTCGACGACGTGCAGAATTTTAGCCTGGCTGCTTTTGATTACCACGTCGTGGATGATTTTGGTAATTACTATTTCCTGAGCGAAACTGACGACAGTCTGTTTAAACTGGCTCCACTGCCTGTGGAGCGCGCACAGGACTTCAGCCCGAATGCTCCTCACGCTGATGTTTCTCATGATGTCGATGGGGTGTCTTTGCTGTCACCCCGTTATACCCTGACTAATTTGAACGCCGATGATTCGGACCCGATGCTGCAGGGATTCGACACCCGTGAAGAACCCCTGTCCCAACTACCCTGGGAACAGGCGGAAATTATTCTGGATGAGCCTGAGGCCGGTGTCGATGGAGCGCTGGCCAGACAAACCACCATATTGGACTTCAACGGCAGTCGCTACGAAATCTGGCTGGACTACACGGCTTTCCTCAACCCCGACCGCAATGTTGTCAACAGTCTGTACTACCTGAAAGACCGCGAGTTCATGTTTTCCGCGATCAGGCGTGAAGTGCCATTTAACAGTTTCCTGTTACACCGGGGTCATGCTTTGATGAGTTGGTTGTTTCATCGCAACGATGTCATTGTCGGCAGTCCTCGTAACGATGTGCTCTATGGCTGGGATGGCGATGATCTGCTCTACGGCGAAGCCGGGGATGATTCGTTTAACGGTGGGCGTGGCTATGACATCTTCTACGGCGGCGAGGGAATTGACACCGTCTACTATGAGAATCCACGCAAGGATTACGGTTTGTCGCGCAATCCGGAGACGGGTGTAATACAGGTGCAACCCAAGACAGGCATTCAGTTCCCGTTGCCAGATGTGGTGCAACCCGACGTCGAGTTTCTACAGTTCACTGACCAACGGGTGGCAGTTGCAGACATCGACTATTGGGGAAATACCCAATTACTCGAAGGGCGCAGGTTTGACGAGAGCAATGGACAACTCATCTTTCGCTTTATGAAAGCGCAGGGTCAGGCCCAGTTCCTCACAAATTCTAGTGCAGAGCGTGACATGCTACTGAGTTATAGCCTGCCGGGCTCGGGCCAGGAATCCGAATGGGACTATGTGTACCAGGGCGCTATCGGCCGGATCGCCACAACCTATCTGAACAATGTTGCTCCTCTTTATCGGTTCTACAACTACATCACTGGTCATCATTTTTTTTCGGCGGATGAAAAAGAAGTCAGCGAGGTAGTCTCTCAGATTAATGCAAACAACTGGCCCTTTATATTTGAAGGAGCAAAGATGACTGTCTATGGGGACGACCCGAATCCTGACTTTGAAGGGCTAGAGCGTCCCGTACATCGTTATTACAGTCCCCAGCTTAATCGTCATTTTTATACCGCTAGCGAAGAAGAATCTGCCATTATGGATTCTCTTCCACACTGGAATTACGAAGGGATTCGTTTCTGGATTGAGGCGTTGGAATAGACTGCGTTAAACATCGCTTACATTATCAATGCTATGAATACCCTCACTGGCTCACTGGCCGATCTAGGCTGGCACCCCTACTTCCAGCAACAGATCAGCCTCGAAGAGTTGGAGAACACCGTCCCCGCTCGGGTGGTGGCGCAACATCGATCGGAGTTGGAAGTAGCGACAGAGAATGGCAATCACAACTTTCCCGTGACACCGTCCATGCCACAAATCACTGTTGGCGATTGGGTTTTGCTTGATACGACTGGCGGGTTTGTCAGGTTGCTTGACAGGCAATCCTGCTTCCGACGTAAAACCGCCGGCAGCCAATCCACCGAACAACTTATTGCGGCAAACGTCGATACCGCATTTATCGTTTGCTCTCTGAATGAAGATTTCAATCTGAATCGGATCGAACGCTACCTCTCCCTGATCCACGATGCCGGCGCGGAGCCTGTCGTCGTACTTACCAAGAAAGATCTGTGTGACGACTATGAACCCTATCAACAACAGGTGCAGACATTGGGGCCTTTATTGAGTGTGATCGCAGTTAACGCCCTGGAACCTGCAGCAAGAGCAGCCCTTCTGCCCTGGTGTCAGTCTGGCAGAACGGTGGTGCTGCTGGGTTCATCTGGCACCGGCAAATCCACTCTTACCAACACGCTGTTGCAGGAACAGAAGCAGGCCACAGCAGCTATTCGCGAAGACGACGCTAAAGGTCGCCATACCACCACCGGGCGTTCCCTGCTCCACCTACCCGAGGGCGGTATGGTCCTGGATACACCAGGCATGCGGGAATTACAGCTGGTCGATATGCAAAGCGGCGTGTTGGCAACCTTTGCCGATATCGAAGAGCTGGCACAGCAGTGCCGCTTTACCGACTGCCAGCATCACAATGAACCAGGGTGTGCGGTAAAGGCAGCCGTTGAGTCCGACGAACTGGACGAGCGCCGGCTGACCAACTATAGAAAACTGCTGAGGGAACAGGCATTGAATGCAGCAAGCCTCGCAGAGCGGCGTGCGTCTGACAAGGCACTGGGTAAATTCTATAAGCGGGTTATGGGAGAATCAGTTAAGAACAAACGCGGGTCGGGATGAAGGCGGCGTCCCTGTTCCGCGATGAATATCGGTAGTTGAGTATTAAACTACTTGTGCTCCCTGCTGCTTTCGCTATCGTTTAGAACTCAAATGTCAGGACTAGCGAGGTTACCGACGTTTCGTTATTGAACTGACGAAAATCCCGAGCAAACTTGAAGTCGAAATAGTCATACTCCAGCTCGATCTCCAGCCTGTCCGTCAATTCGTAACTCAGACCAACCCCCAACATGGCATCGCGGTCGTCAAAGTTGATTTCCCGAACTGAGCATTCAATGAACCGGCAGGTTGTGATGGTAAAATCTGAACCCCACCAGATTTGACCGGCTTTCGCGAATAAAGCGAGCTTTGAGGAGACTGGTAGCTGGCCTCTCACTGCCAACGAAATACCGCTGGCATCCGGTGGTGTGTCGCCAATCAAACCGCTCATTTCACCAAAATCAAAATAGCCCAGCTCTGCACCCAGGTACGGATTAAGTTGCCAGCCAAAAGCTACTCTGGGAATAGTATTGGTTTCGTCATCCAAAAACGAACCCGGCTCAATTTGAGCTGCACCTATTCCGCCTGAAATATAGAAGCCGGAATCTGTGCGCTGGTCTGCTGCGCTATAGCCCGACAAAAACAGTAGCAGCAGTGTGGTTAAGCGACTGAGAGTTGTAGACAACATGGATACACAAAGTCGATGACTAAAATTGGAGAGGTAACTAGCTAATAGCGTGGCGATAGAATGAATCGAGCCAGTAAAATGAGAGTAACTACTTCGCATAATCATGGTCTTAAGAAATGAGAAAAGGATACTAATAGTCTAATAAACTAGACGTGTCATACAACAGACAGCGCTTGTTAAGTTATAAAACTATTAGTGCCCTTACTAATTTAAAAGTTGTCACCGATCAAAGTACTCCGACCCTTTTAATTTCTTAATCCTGAACTTTAGAAAATCGCATGTCATAGACTCGGGGTATGCCCACGCTCAACTCACTCACTACTCCCGAACTGTCACGATGAAAGCGCAGCACTATGGCACCACTTCTAAACCCGTCTTGGTATCTGGAGCTCATATTGAGAACAGTGTCGGGTCTACGATGAAGCTTGAGTTCGTCATCTTCGAGAACAATCCCATAGGTCGTTTCCGCTTCATCGCTGTAGTATTCACCAACAAACTCAGCCAGCTCTTTAACAGAGGGTTCCCACGGGTCCACCTGTTCCCAGATTTGTCCGCTAGTTTGCCAGCCATTCACAACAAATTGCGGGCGACCAGAATCCTGGTTGAAATCAAATTGAACGTTTGGCCCACTGGCGCCAAGAGTGAACTCTGTAGCCGATAGCGGGATCATCGATCTGGTTCCATACTTCAAATCGCCATCGTCTATTCGTAAGCTCATGGTGCGACCGCTATAGCGTTCGCGATATTGCCCTGTGAAATTTTGCAGTTGCTCCTCTGAAAGTTGTATACCTTCCGCAGCCGGCAGATCCTTTAGCAACTGCTGCTCTTCCAGAAACAATCGCACGGGACCCAAAGCTGTCTGCGCATTCGTGCCGTTGGAAGCATTGCATAGCAACGCCCAGGCAACGCGTGCTTCGGGGACGCGCCCGGTAGTAGCACGATAACCCGCTGTCGCCCCGCTATGGGAGATCATTTCGAGATTTTCCAGATTTCCATGTATCAAGCCTGACGCATAATTGATTTCCGCACCATTATTGAGAGTGCCTCGCTGCTCCATAAGCTCAGTGAAGCTGGAACCTAAGCGCTCTTCGGCCAATGCCTGATTCCATCGTAGTAAATCACCGACAGTGGTAAGGATGCCGCCATTACCGTGCACATCTTCCACTGGGCGGTTAATAGTCACTTCGCCATTTAAGTTCACACTGTAGGCAGAGCTGCGACCTTTCACGATGCGCCGGTAGTCA